>CAZZHN010000303.1:0-4019 GCA_964654065.1 uncultured Solibacteraceae bacterium | reverse complement strand
CTCATGGCGGATCCATTGCAACTGGAAACGACACAGCTTCTTCGTGCGTGGGCCGGCGGTGATCAACATGCTTTGACCCAACTGGTTCCGCGAGTGCACCACGAACTGTGCCTCCTGGCCGGCCATTTTCTGCAAAACGAGCGCCCCGGACTGTCGCTGCAGGCGGTGGACCTCGTTCAGGAAGTCTATCTGCGCCTCGTCGATATCGATCAATTGAATTGGCAGCATCGTGCGCATTTCTTTGCCGTCTCGGCCACCATGATGCGGCGGATCCTGCTGGATCGCGCGCGCCGGCGCTGTGCGGCGAAGCGCGGGCGGATGCCGGGAGTGCTAGATCTGGAGAAGGCCGTCGATCTGTCCTCGAAGCGGTCACGGGAACTCATCGCACTCGACGAGGCGCTGAACGAGCTCGCTGAAATCGACCCGCGGAAGGCGCGCATCGTGGAATTGCGCTTCTTCGCGGGACTTGACGTAAAGGAGACGGCCGAGGTTGTCGGCGTTTCCCCCGAGACAGTCATGCGGGACTGGAAGGTGGCCCGCGCCTGGCTCTTAGGGGAATTGAGGCGGTAGATTGGATCAACGACCAGATCTCCCGGACAGAATACCGGTTTCACAACCGGTTTGTGAGGCGAGCTGCTAATTTCTCAACTCCCGGAGCGAAGATTTGCTCACTACCTTTTAAGTTCAGTTGTCGCAATTAAGAAGTTGACGTCTGCCGTCACGCCCTTCTTATCGCCACAGTCCGCGGGATAATGAAGAAAATGACTCCAGAGCGCTGGCGACAGATCGAGCAATTGTATCTCGCCGCCGTGGACCTCAGAGGGGAAGAGCGTGCCGCCTTGCTAGCCCAGGCGAGTCCCGAAGTGCGCCAGGAAGTGGAGGCAATGCTCGAGCAGCCGGCCGGATCGAAACTGATGGATTGGCCGGCTTGGGCGAACGAACCAGTGGAAATCAGGAAAGTGTTCGCCGCGGCGCTCGAAAAGACGCCGCCGGAAAGAGCCGCCTACCTCGATCAAATTTGCGGCGAAACTGCCATGCGCCGCGAAGTCGAATCCCTCATCGTTGCGTACGAACAAGGGGACAGCCGTTTCATGGAACGCCCGGCTTTGGGTTTGGGGAGTGACGAAGTGCTGAAGGCCGGCACCAAGCTGGGTCCCTACGAAGTCCTCGCGCGCATCGGTGCCGGCGGCATGGGCGAAGTCCATCAGGCGCGCGACACGAGGCTGAATCGCATTGTTGCAATCAAGATCCTTCCGCAGCGTCTCGCCGGTAGCGCCGAATCCCGCGATCGTTTCGAGCGCGAGGCGCGCATGATCGCGAGCCTCAATCATCCCCATATTTGCACGCTCTATGATGTTGGCCATTACGGCGAGATGGATTATCTGATCATGGAGTTCCTCGAAGGCGAGACGCTAGCCTCACGGCTGATCAAAGGTCCGCTGCCGCTGGAGCAGACGTTGCAGTACGCCATCCAGATTGCCGACGCGCTGGACAAAGCGCACCGCAGAGGCATGACGCACCGCGACCTGAAGCCGAGCAATATTATGCTGACCAAGTCGGGTGCGAAGCTTCTGGATTTCGGTTTGGCGAAATTGAGACAAGGCGCATCCGCGGTTGGAGTTCCACTCTCGCAGCTCCCGACGGCGAAAGATCCCATCACGGCTCAAGGGACAATTGTCGGGACACTACAATACATGGCGCCCGAGCAAGTCGAAGGCAGGGAAACGGATGCTCGCACGGATATCTTTGCCCTCGGTGCCGTGATCTATGAAATGGCGACGGGGAAAAAGGCGTTTGAGGGTAAGAGCCAGGCGAGCATCATCGCGAAAATTCTGGAAACCGATCCGCCGCCGATTCGTTCGCTCCAGCCGATGACACCAGCAGTGCTCGATCGTGTGGTGAGGACGTGTTTGGCGAAGGATCCTGACAATCGCCTCCAGTCGGTACAGGACGTCAAACTGGAACTTGAGTGGATTCGCGATGCGGCCGCAGAGCCTTCGGAGTTGGGAGTCGCGACCCCTCTCGCTGGTTGGCGTCGAGCGCTGCCATGGGCGTTATTCGGCGCGACTGCGCTCGTACTCGCGGCGTTCGCGTGGGTGCACGAGACCCGCAGGGAGAACGCGATTCCGGCGGAGCCAGTGCGACTCCAGATCCCTCTGCCCGTGAAGCCCCCCTTGCGATTGACCGGGGTGTTGGCGCTCTCCCCGGATGGGCAGCAGTTGGCCTTTGCTGCTCAGAGTGCCGACGGAATACCCCGCATATGGGTTCGCACCCTGAATTCGCTCAGAATCCGATCCCTGTCCGGCACGGAATCTGTGGGTAGTCTGCTGTTCTGGTCGCCTGATAGCCGGTTCGTCGCTTTTGACTCCGGTAGAAAACTGCAGAAGATCGATATTTCCGGCGGCCCCGCGGAAACCGTGTGTGTCCTGAATAGGGTGGGGGTTGGCGGCTCCTGGAACAGAGACGGTGTGATCATCTTCGGGCAGTTTGGGGGGGCCCTAATGCGGGTCTCCGCAGCGGGTGGCGTTGCGACGCCCCTTACGGCTCTCGATGCGTCGCACGGAGACGTTGCACACACCGCTCCATGGTTCCTCCCTGACGGGCGGCACTTCATATACCTGCGTGATAATGGTACGATTGGCGCCATCTCTGTAGGCTCGCTGGATTCAAAACCCGAGGGGCAAGATTCCAGGAGACTGGTTGAGGCAAATTGTGGCGGGGCCTACCTCCCATCTTCCGACCCCGGCTTCGGGCAGTTGCTTTTCCTGCGCGGGGCAACGCTGGTGGCGCAACCGTTCGACGCCCGCCATCTGAATCTGTCGGGAGACCCGGTTCGAGCTGTGGAAGAACCCGTTGGAGTCTTTTTGGACTCCGGTCTCTTCTCGGTTTCGATCAACGGTACGCTGGCTTACTGGTCCCCCGGAAGTGTGGAAAGTCAGCTCACCTGGTTCGATGCGCAAGGCAAGGTTCTGAGCACGGTAGGGAAGCCGGGCCCGTATGGCGAGGTCGCTCTTTCACCCGACGGGACGCGCGCCTTGGTGTCCAGGTATACACTGCCGGATCAACTTCTGGCTCTCTGGCTGCTCGAGACATCACGGGGCACGAGCACGCGGTTCGAGCTCGATTCGTCAACGCACAATATGGGCGCGGTTTGGGCTCCGGATGGGCGCAGCATCATCTTCGGTTCCGCTCGGGCCGGGCATATGGGGGACATTTATAAGAAACAGATGAGCGGCGCGGCAGATGTTGAAGCTTTGGTCAAGTCCAACGAGTGGAAGACTCCTTCGAGTTGGTCGCCCGATGGACGCTTCTTGCTTTACGTCTCTGATGGAGGGGAACGGAACGGTGATTTGTGGGTGCTTCCGCTTGAAGGGCACCAGAAGCCCGTGCCGTTCCTTCGGACGGAATTTGATGAGCGTGAGGGCCGTTTTTCTCCCGACGGGCGCTGGGTCGCCTACGTTTCGAATGAATCGGGCCATTATGAAGTCTACGTTCGACCCTTCTCGCCGGGCGCTCTCGGGGAAGGAATCTCGAATGCCGGCGGCAAGCGGCTGATTTCCGAGAATGGCGGTTGGGATCCCAACTGGCGGCAGGACGGGAAGGAGCTGTATTACATCGATCTCGATGGAAGGTTGATGGCGGTCAAGCTGACCACGGGATCCGTTTTCCAGGCGGGCGTTCCGAGGGTCCTTTTTCAGGCGCCGCCACCGGGCACAGGTGACCTTGGTCTGCCCCGGTGGGAGCCCTCACCGGATGGCAAGCGCTTCTTGTTCCTGGTGCCGGAAACGCCGGGCGGGGTGCCATTCACTGTTGTCCTCAACTGGCAGGCGGGGCTGAGGAAATGACGATGCGGCGGTGTGGCACGACCCCCATCTTCGAGGTGTTTTCGATGAAGGCTAGCGACAAACCGTCGAGTGGACCTCGTCTAACCAAGAGCGGCCTATCCACGCCAGCGATATTTACTATTATCGGTATGTATGGTCCGCCGCGGAGTTGCAAGCGAAAACTGAATGGGTTTT
>CAZZHN010000302.1:0-4022 GCA_964654065.1 uncultured Solibacteraceae bacterium | reverse complement strand
TCGGCGATGTCCAGCTCGCTCATCACCTTGATGCGCGAAATGATGGTGGACTGCCAGTCCTTGGCGATGGGCGGCATGGCGTAATGCAGCACGCCGTCGATGCGGTACTTGATGGCCACTTCCTGGTCGCGCGATTCGATGTGGATATCGCTCGCCCGCCGCTCGAGCGCGTTGAAGATGGTGGTATCCACCAGCTTGATCACCGGCGCGATGTCGCTATCCACCGCGGTCAGCTTGTCGATCGAAAGCGTCTCGTCCTGGTCGCCATCCTCCGCCACCACGTCCAGCGTGAAGCCCTCGGTGACTTCTTCCAGCACGCGCTGCGATTGTTCGGTCTTCTTCAGCAGCTCGGCGATCTGCGAGAGCGTCGCCACCTTCACCCGCAGCCGCTTGTGCAAGAGACCGGTCAACTCGTCGATCAGCGTCAGGTTGCGCGGGTCGGCCAGCGCGATCTCGAGCGTCCCGTCGCGCGCCTGGATGGGCACGAAGTTGTAGCGGAACATCAGGTCCACCGGAATCGACCGGAACAGGTTATGGTCGATCGCCGTCTCGTGCAGGTCCACGAACTCGGAACGGTAGCGCGCCGCCACCGCCCGTGCCTGTTCCATCTCTGCCAGAGGATCGATCAGCCGGATTCTGTCTGTGGTCGCCATTGCTCACCTCACCGGATCGTGTCCGCCAGCGAAAAGATCGGCAGGTAGAGCGCGATTAATACGAACGCCACCACCGACCCCATCACGATCATGATCGCCGGCTCAATCAGGGAAAGCGTCGCCTGCATGCGGGTATTCACGTCTTCTTCGAAGAACTCCGCCACGCTGTTCAGCATCGCCGGCAGGGCGCCGGTCGATTCCCCTACTTCAATCATATCCAGCGCCAGTGGCGGAAACATCTTCGAAGCGCGCAGCGAGGCCGAAAGCGGCTGGCCCTCGCGCACCATCCTGCCCGCCGTCTCGATCGCGTGTTTCATCACCGGCGTGCTCAACGAATCGGCCGCCGTCTCCAGCGATTGCACCAGCGGAATTCCACCCGTCAACAAGGTGCTCAAAATCCGCGACAGCTGCGCCACCTGGTACTTCAGCCAGATCTCTCCCGCCACCGGCAGCTTCATCTTGATCCGGTCCAGCCGGTTGCGCGCCGCGTCGTGCCGCGACCACCAGCGGAAGCCCACGATCCCCGCTACCAGCGCGCCCGCCAGCGCCAGAATGTAGCTGCGCGCCGCCGTGCCGACGGCAATCAGGAACACCGTCATCGCCGGCAGCTTCGCCTGCATGCTGGTGTAGAGCGTGGCAAACGTCGGCACCACGTACGTCACCAGAAACACCATCAGCGCGATCACCAGCACGATCAGCACGCTCGGATACAGCAGCGATACCATCACCTTTTTCTTGACCGCGAGCGAGATCTTCTGGTAAGTGATGTACCGGTCCAGCACTTCCGTCAGGCTGCCGCTTTTCTCCCCCGCCATCACCGATGTGACGTAGATCTTGGGAAACACGCCCTGCTGCCGGAAGGCCTCCGAGAGCAGCGTGCCGCTGTGCACTTCGTCGCGCACCGCCTTGATATAGGGGCCCAGCTTGGGATCGGTCAGCCGCTCCGCCAGCAGATCAAGCCCTTTTAGAATCGGCAGGCCGGCCCGAATCAGCGTTACGAACTGCTGGTTGAAGATGAGAAACTTCTCCAGATTGACTTTCTTCTTCCGTCCGAAACTGCCCGTTCCGCTGCGCGTCTTCACCGAGTAAATCAGGAAGCCTTGCTGCGTGAACCGGTCGCGCAGCTCCTTTTCGGAGCCGGCTGTCGCCACCTGGCGGTGGATCTCCCCGCGGCCGTCGGCATACTTGAGGACGAATTCGGCCATCGATTACTGTTCCCCCTCGGTCAACTGCGCCCCCGGCGGCAACTGGAACTGGAACAGGCCGGCGCTGAGCGGGGGATCCACTTTCTCCTGGTCGAAGTGGAAATCCAGTACCGCCTGGTCGTAGCTGGTTACCTTGACCTCTTCGATGCGGCCGTCCTGCGCCACCACGAACTCCACGGCCCGGTATGGCAGGTCATCAGTCTTGGGCTCGGCTGTGACGCGCCATTCGTTGCCGACCCGGTTCGCCTGCAAATTGCGAAATTCGCGCTGGAAGTGCAGTTTCCCGAGCAGGAAAGCCAACGGCGCGCGCATATCGTCGGTTTCCTTGAGCTTCATCCGCTGCGCCCGGTTATCGGCCGGGGTGTACAGGTAAAGGTACTTGCCGTCAGACAGGAAAAGCTTGCCTTCCGGCTGGCTGTAGTCCCATCGCATCTTGCCGGGCTTGCTCAACTGGAGCCGCCCCGCCTCCGCGCGATGGGGCTCGCCCATCCTCGTATATTGCTCTTGGAAAATGACTTGCAGCGTCTTGGCGTGGTTGTACCGCGCCTCGACCGTCGCCAGCAGATTGCTCACCTGGGGATCGGCGGCAAATGCCGACACCGCCAGCAGTCCCGTCCATAGGCGAGCAGCGCTCACAAAAGGTCTGACGCGCCGGCAGCTCGAACCGTGTAGGCTAATCCCTGTTCTACACGTGTGGCGGGCAGCTCAGCGGGTCTGTCATGCCAGGCACGGCTGCCCCCGATCCGCCGCACGGCATTAATAGGGCTACGATCCCTCTCCCGGACTGATCACGCTGGCGCCGCTACTGCACCCAGACGGTCACGCCGTTCTGGCTGATATTCTTGCCGATTTGCACCGTGATCGGGTTCTGACCCGAAGTTGCACCGGCCGGTATTTCGGCATTGACCTGCAACACGCCGGCCACAAAGAACGGCGCCTCGCCCGCGAAGTCCACTTTGGCAGGCAGGTTACCGATCATCACCGAAACCGCAAGCTGCGGCGCCGGCGTCAGGGGACCGCTGCCCGACGTGTTGACTGGCGTTACGGCCCCGGTGGCCTGGGCGGGGGTGGTCAACCCTTCGCCGGTCACGTAGATCTGAATCGAGCTGCCCACCGCGGCGGGATTCTGCTGGGTATTGAGCTGGTTGTTCTGGCTCAAGATCAAGCCGGGGCCGGTGCCGCTGGAGTTCTGGGTGAAAATCCCCGGAGCCGTAGTCGTCAGCGGCAGGCTTGGCTCGTTGGACTTCTGCCCGGCAAACGTCACTTCCACAAACGGCGCCTTGTTACCCGCAATTTCGTACGGCACGACGGCGTTGATCTGCGTCGAGCTGACATACGTCAGCGGCGCCAGGTGGCCGCTGAAGCTGACCGTCACGCCGCCGATCGAGGTGGAGACCTTGCCCGTCGAGTCCAGCGTCAGAAACGCGGGATTCGCCGGACCGATCGAAGTTCCAAAGATGGAGACGAACTCGCCGGGTGAAATTGGCGCGAACGGTGCGCCGACGTAGCTGGCCGCATTCAATACGGCAGTGATGTTGGGAAGGGGCGCGGAGATGCTTAACGACACGTCCACCGTCGCCGAGCCCGCCGTGCCGTTTACCCCGGTGACGATGATCGTGCCGGTATACGGCGTCGCGCTCGCCGCCAGGCCAGCCGGGTTCACCTGCACCGTCAGGATGTCCGCCGTAGAGGTCGACCCGGACGTCGGCGTCACCGTCAGCCAGTTGCCCGTGCTGCTGTAAGTCACCGAAAAGCTGGCCGTCCCTCCGGTCGCGCTCACCTTCAACTGGCCCGGCGTCACCGTGCCTCCGCTGGCCGGTTCAAAATCGAAACTCAGCGATCCCGGTGTTACCAGGATGGTGGGCTGGCTTGCCACTGTGAGCGTCACCTGCACCACTACCGCGCTGCCTCCGGTCGGTGTAATCGTGATGGTGCCGGTGTGGTTCCCGGTGCTCAGGTTCGCCTGGTTCACCGAGACTGTCAGAGTGTCCTGCGTGGTCCCGGAGGTCGGCGAAACGGAAAGCCAGTTGCCCGTGCTCGCGGCCGCCGCTGTAAATGCCACCCCGGCGGACCCGGCCGCACTGCTGACCGTCAGCGTCTGCGTCGCCGGCGCTGCTGCCCCGGAAACGGCCGAGAAAGCCAGCGAGGAAGCGCGGCGGCGGCT
>CAZZHN010000301.1:0-4091 GCA_964654065.1 uncultured Solibacteraceae bacterium | reverse complement strand
TACGGCGGCGCGCTGAATTCTGTTGGGGTCGTATTGCGATTCCACCACCAGCCCCACCTTGCGCTCTTTGAAGCGGTCGAGAATCTCCGACACCGTCACCGTGTGGATGCCTTCGTAATTAATGGTGCGGATGACACGCCGCTCCGTCACCACGAACCGCAGGATCAGGCCGCCGGTTGGATCCGGCTCCGTCTCCAGAACGATATCGTCGAAGCGGCCCGTGTTCCACAACGCCATGAAGTCGCGCCGTAGCGCTTCTTCGCTGTAGAGGTCGCCGGACTTGGTGAAGATCAGGGCCTTGAGCGTGTCGGCAGGAACACGCCGCGCGCCGCGGAATTCAATCGCCTTGATCACTTCGCCGGTGACCACCTGCGGCGCTGCAGGAGCAGGCTTCGGCGCTTCCAGTTGCGGCGCTGCCTGGCTGGGAGGCTGGTTGGGAGCGGCCGGAACATTCTCCAGCGGATTCGGCTGCGGCGCCGGCGGCGTTTGCGGCGCTGGTGGCGTCTGCTGCGCCGGCTTGGGAGCTGTCCCCGGCACGTCTTCGAACGGGTTGCGCTGCTGCGGCGCCGGCTGCGGTGGATTCTGCTGCGGCGGGGGCTGCGCCGGTGGTGTCTGTGCCTGCTGCGCGCCGGCCGGCCCCGCCAGCCCGCCCAGGTACAGCGCTGCCACCATCAGGCTCCAGGGCCCGAACTGCTTCATGCGCGCATACCTTTCCGTTGTGCCCTGCCGCGAAGATTTTGCATGGGGAATGACGTCACTCGGGTACAGCCGACCGCTCTGATGATAAGCACTCATTTTAGCGGATATAGGACACTTCAAACAACGAGGCGGCGGCGTCCACAGGTGTGAACGTCCGTCACAGGCCGCGAGCCTGGGTCGTGCACGTTTACCGGGTTGCTTCAGCCACCCATCCCCGCCGGCCCGTGCAGTGCACGTTCGCGGCCAGCGGCCGCAACGCGGCGGCCTTGCAGCGGAATGCGTTGGAATCAGGCGGGAACGGCGTTGCGCAGGGCTGTAGTGAGGGCCCGCAGCCATCCCCGCGGCTGGAACAACGCAGCCACACCCTGTTGCCAGACGGCGGCAGCATCGGCTTGCCGCCTACCCCGCACACCGGTGATAGGATCGAAACTTGCTTTTATGCGCACCGTTCTGCTGCTCATCGTCTCGAACACCTTCATGACCTTTGCCTGGTACGGGCACCTGAAACACCGTACCTGGCCCATCCACACCGCCATTCTAGTGAGCTGGCTGATCGCGCTCGGCGAGTACTGTTTTCAGGTCCCCGCCAACCGGCTGGGTTACGGCCAGTTCACCGGCTATCAACTCAAAATCATTCAGGAGTGCATCACCCTGGTGGTATTTGCGCTGTTCGCGTACGCCTATCTGGGCGAGGCAATCAAGTGGAACTATGCCGCGTCGTTCGTCTGCCTGGGCGGCGCCGTGGCGTTCGCGTTTTGGGGCAGATAAGCTGCGGCACCGGCCATCCTCAGGCGGCCTGTCTGCTCCGTGAACTCTCATCCCCGGCGACGCGGGATGAGTCCGCGAACTAAAATAGGCATTTCCTCATGCTCAAGCCCACCATCTTTCGCGAATACGACATCCGCGGCATCGCCGACGCCGAGCTGCCCAGTGATGGCATTACCATGCTCGGCCAAGCCCTCGGCACTTACCTGCGGCGCCACGGCGGTCCGAATCTCTGCCTGGGCCGCGACACGCGGCTGAGTTCTCCCCGCCTGCGCGACGCGCTGATGTCCGGTCTGAAAGCCAGCGGCTGCCGCGTCACCGATATCGGCGTCCTGCCCACTCCCCTGCTCTACTACGCCACCGTCCATTCCAAAGCCGATGGCGGAGTCATGATTACCGGCAGCCACAATCCACCGGAATTTAACGGCTTCAAGACTGTTTTAGGTTCCGGCACCATCCACGGTGAGGCCATTCAGGAGATCCGCCGCATGATCGAAGCCGGCGACCTGGACCGCGGCGCAGGCAGCGAAACCACCGCTGACGTGGCCACGCCCTATGTCGACGAGGTCGCCGCCCAATTCCATTTCCCGCGCCGGATCCGGGTGGTGGTGGATGCAGGCAACGGCACCGGCGGCCCGGTGACGCACCGCGTTCTCGAGCGCCTCAACGCGGAAGCGGTGGAAATGTTCTTCGAGATGGATGGACGCTTCCCCAACCATCATCCCGACCCCACGGTTCCGCGCAATCTCGAGCCGCTCATCGCACGCGTGCTTGAGACGAAAGCCGACCTGGGCATCGCTTTCGACGGTGACACCGACCGCATCGGCGCGGTCGACGAGCGCGGATCCATCCTCTACGGCGACCAGTTGATGATTCTTTACGCCCGCGAAATTCTGGCGCGCACGCCGGGATCTACCTTCATCGGCGAAGTGAAATGCTCGCAGCTCATGTATGACGATATCGCCGCGCGCGGCGGCCATCCCATCATGTGGAAGACGGGCCACTCGCTCATCAAGGCCAAGATGAAGGAGACCCACGCCGCGCTGGCCGGCGAAATGAGCGGCCACATGTTCTTCGCCGACCGCTACCACGGCTATGACGACGCCATCTACGCCGCCTGCCGCCTGATGGAGATTGTGTCCAACTCCGGCCGGCCGCTCTCCACTTACCTGGCGGATCTGCCGCGCACGGTGACCACGCCCGAGATTCGCTTCGATTGCCCCGATGAGATCAAGTTCGAGGTGGTGCGCCTGGCCGCCGCCGAGTTGCGCGCCCGTTACAAAACCCTCGACGTGGATGGGGTCCGCGTCCTGTTCGCCGATGGCTGGGGCCTGGTGCGCGCCTCCAACACGCAACCTGTCCTGGTGATGCGCTTCGAAGCCACCACCCCCGAACTGCTCGCCCAATACCAGAGCGAAGTGGAGTCGGTTGTCGAACGCGCCAAGCGCCAGGCGCAGCAAGCGCCCCGGAAATGAGGCACCCCTTTACGTGGCGCAGGCTGTCAAGCCTGCTGAGTCGAGAATCGTCTCGACTCTTCTTCCGGGCGGATTTTTTCAGCGAAGCCGCGATTCAAGGAATCAAGTGGAGTTTCTTGCCGCGGCTGAGACGGAGCACGCCAAAATCGCGCCGGTCCAGCGTGAACATGGTCTCAATGCCTTCGCGATTGGCAAGGTGTAACAGCGACGCGTCGGCAAGTTGTATCCCCAACCCCTTATATTTGGCGAGAATCGCAGCAATTCCGGAGAGATCCGCTTCACCCAGAGGAACCAGCTCAAAGGGCGCACCCTGGAAAGAGGACAGGAGCCGCCCCACTGCCGACGGGTATGCCCGTAACAGCCAAGCCGCTTCCGTGATCACGGGCCAACAAGTCAGGAGCGGGCCCCGGATGCGCTGGAGTTGCGCCACGCACGCTTGATGATGTGCATCGGATTCAGACAGGATGGCCACGATTGGACCGGTATCCACCAATACCTGGCCGCTCACAAGCTACCAAATCCATCCAAATGCGCTGGATTTGTGCTGAGGTCCCGGCTTGCTCCTCGCACGGCCCCGATCAGCCCGGCCTTTTTCGCCCGTTCGTATGCGGTGAGCGCATCGTCTTCGGCCGCGAGCTGCCGCTCTACGGCTCCGCGAACCAGGTCGGATTCTCGCGTTCCCCTGCGACGAGCCGCAGCTTTGAGCCGCTGGCGCAGTTCAGCCGGGAACCGCACGGTGATGCGATGGTCATTCATCTTCGTTGTCTGACATTTTATCAGAACTGTCCGACAAAAGGAGAATTTCCGATCACTCGTTACATGGCGCAGGCTGTCAAGCCTGCTGAGTCGAGAGCCGTCTCGACTCTTCTTCCGCCCTCTGCAGCGCACCGCCGCGCAGCGTCGGCCCTCCGCGGATCGGGCGCCGCAAAAACGCGCCTCCGCCTACTGCGCCACGCCCAATTCCGCCCACCCCGGCAGCGTGGCGGGCCGGTTATTCAGGAAGACGATGCGGCGGGTCTTGGGGAACGGGAGATTGCTGTCCATCGCGCGGTTGTAAATCGTGTACTGGCGGAGGATCTCGCGGTAATCCGCGTTGTTGGTGTCGAGCCAGGCGCTCTTGGCGGGCAGGCCGCCGCCCCAGCCGAGCGACAG
>CAZZHN010000300.1:0-4107 GCA_964654065.1 uncultured Solibacteraceae bacterium | reverse complement strand
TGCTCTTCTGCGCGCCCATCATCGGGATGTGGTACTGGTGCACGGATCAATATATTGTGCAGCGTGCGCTGGGCGCGCCGGATGAAACCACGGCCCGGCGCGGCAGCATTTTCGCCGCGTTCCTGAAGCTGGCGCCGGTTTACCTATTCATCGTTCCCGGGCTGGTGTGCTACGCGCTGGCCAAGAGCGGCAAGATCCCCGAACTGGCGCCGATGATCGGACCGGACGGCAACGCGATTCCGTCGGTGGCGCAAGGCTCTTTCCCGATGCTGGTCGAATACCTGCTGCCGCCCGGTTTGCGCGGCATCGTGGTGGCGGGACTGCTCTCCGCCCTGATGGGATCGCTAGCCGGGGTATTCAACGCCTGCTCCACGTTGTTCACCGTGGATCTATACGAAAAGTGGAGACCGGCCGCTTCGCAGCACCAGATCGTGCGAACGGGCCGCATCGCGACGGCGGTGATGGTGGCGATCGCGCTGGCCTGGATACCGGTCATCAAGGGCGCGCAGGGGCTGTATACGTATTTGCAGTCGGTGCAGGGATACCTGGCTCCGCCCATCTTTGTGGTTTTCTTCTTCGGCGTCTTCTTTAAGCGCCTCAACGCGCAGGGCGCGTTCTGGGCCATGGTGGCAGGCTTCACGCTGGGCATCTTCCGCATGTGCGTGGATACACCGGTCACACTAGGCCTGGCAGGGCTGAAGAACGGATACGCCGAGGGATCGTTTCTCTGGATCGTGAACAATATCTACTTCCAGTACTTCAGCGTATTGATCACCGTTGTCTCGGCGATCGTGATGGTGGTGGTCAGCCACATGACCGCGGAGCCTGAGTACGCCCAGATTCAGAGCCTCACCTTCGCCACGACCACCGCCGAAGACAAGGCCCACACACGCGCCGGCTGGAGCTGGAAAGAAGTTGCCGGGTCCGCCGTGGTGCTGCTGTGCATCCTCGGGTCGTACCTGTACTTCCGCGGGTAGGGCGTCTGGCCATTCAGCGTGGGACAGACGATCGTTTTGGGTTGACTGGCATGCCTTGGCGTCCCGGCAAGGCAGGACAGGTTCGAAGAATAGGCTCAGCCAGCAGCGGTAGAGGCCAGCGCGGGCCGGGCGTGCCCGGCCCCTACAAGGACGGGAGCGGGCAGGCGGGACGGGTTGGGTGCAGCGGGGCAAATGACAGACCACAAGACATGACAGACCACGAAAGGCGATGGTCCGTCCTACCGCTCGCAGCTCCCTGTTAGACTGGTCGCTTCCAAAAAGGAGAACTCCGTGATTCGTTATTGCGCGGCGCTTCTTGCCGCCCCTGTCCTCTTTGCTGCTTCCGCCAATCAGCCGCCTGGTCTGCTCAACGACCTGGTGGATATCAGCGCCGATTTCCACGATTTTACGAGCACCTATTTTCTGGCCGATCACCTGACGGGGTTCGAGCCGGCGGCCGGCACCGGCTCGCTGACCTGGAACCGCAACCAGCTGTACCCGCGAATCGCGTTCAACAATATGGAGCCGGTGCTGCAGCCGTTCAGCGGCCTGACATTCCCGGACCGGGAATACGCTGTCGATCCGCCACTGCCTTTTTCCATCCAGTTCGTTTCGCCGCGCACGGTGCGTATACGCATCAAGACCGGAGTCGAAGCCGGTCCGGAAACGCTATCGCCGATGCTGGTTGGCGAGCCGCGGCACGACAACTCGTGGAGGATGGAGAAAGTAGCCGGCGGGTACCGCTACTCGAGCGTTGGGGGATCGGTCACCGTGCTCGAGAATCCGTGGCACATTGAGTTTCGCGACAGCGCAGGCCGTCTGCTGACCAAGACGCAGCACACCTCCGACTTCGCCACCTCGCTCGATCCTGCGCTGCCTTTTTCCTTCATCCGGCGCCCGTCCGATTATTCGCGCAGCATCGCCGCCGTCTTTTCGTTGTCTCCCGGCGAGAAGCTGTTCGGCTGCGGCGAATCCTTCACGCGGCTGGACAAGCGCGGCCAAAAAGTGGTGCTGTGGGCCAACGATGCCAACGGCGTGGAGAGCGGGCGCATGTACAAGCCCATCCCGTTCTTCATGAGCAGCCGCGGTTATGGCATGTTCGTCAATACGTCGGCGCCGGCGACCTTCGATTTCGGCGCTTCCTACGGCTTCTCCAACCAACTGCTACTGGGCGACGATGCGCTCGACCTGTTCGTTTTCCTCGGCACGCCGAAGGACATTCTCGACGAATACACGAATATCACGGGCAAGGCCGCGATGCCGCCGCTGTGGTCCTTCGGCTTGTGGATGAGCCGCATTACGTATTTCTCCGAAGCCGAGGTCCGCGCCGTGGCCGCCAAGCTGCGCCAGTATCGCATTCCCGACGACGTCATCCACATCGATACCGGCTGGTTTGAAACCGACTGGCGCTGCGACTACAAGTTCTCCCCCACGCGTTTTCAGGATCCCGCCAGGATGATTGCCGACCTGAAGCGCGACGGCTTCCATATTTCGCTCTGGCAGCTTCCTTACTTCGTGCCCAAGAATTCGCTGTTTCCTGAGATCCTCGCCAAGGGCCTCGCCGTGAAAGACGCCAAGGGCAACCTGCCGTTTGAAGACGCCGTGCTCGATTTCACCAACCCGGCCACGGTGGCGTGGTACCAGGAGAAGATCGCGAGCCTGCTGAAGATGGGGGTGGGCGCAATCAAGGTGGATTTCGGGGAAGCGGCGCCGCTCACCGGCGTCTACGCCAACGGCCGCACGGGGTTCTACGAACACAATCTCTATCCGCTGCGGTACAACAAGGCCGTGGCGGAGATCACCCGCAAAGTCACCGGCGACAACATCATTTGGGCGCGCAGCGCCTGGTCGGGCAGCCAGCGGTATCCGCTGCACTGGGGCGGCGACGCAGGCAACACCGATACCGGCATGGCGGCGGAGCTGCGCGGCGGCCTTTCGTTCGGGCTCAGCGGCTTCACTTTCTGGAGCCACGATATCGGCGGCTTCACGGCAAGAACTCCCGAGGAGCTGTATCGCCGCTGGCTGCCCTTCGGCATGTTGACGTCACACAGCCGCTGCCACGGCGCACCGCCCAAGGAGCCGTGGGAGTACAGCCCGGCCTTTCTTGATTTGTTCCGCCGCACCGACGAAATGAAATACCGCCTGATGCCTTACATCTACGCGCAGGCCAAACACGCGAGCGAACACGGCCTGCCGATGGTGCGAGCCCTGTTCATCGAGTATCCGAACGATCCCGGCGCCTGGCAAGTGGATGACGAGTACCTTTTTGGCTCCGACGTTCTGGTGGCTCCGCTGCTGGAAGCGAACACGACTAGCCGCGACGTGTACCTGCCGGCAGGCGAGTGGATCGACTACCAGACAGGCAAGCAATATTCCGGCGGCTGGCACAGGATCGAAGCCGGAAACATTCCGGTCGTGATGGTGGTGCGCGACGGCGCTATGATTCCGCAGATGGAGCCGGCCCAGTCGACGGCATCGCTCGACTGGTCGAAGCTGGACATGGTGGTGTACGCTGCCCACGCGCAGGCGGCGCAAGGCCTAGTGTGCCTCCCGTCGGACCAGGTGCTGCATTCTCTGGAAGCCACGCGGCGGAACGGAGATTTCGTTCTGGCGGCTGACCCGCTGCTAGGGAAGGCCACATCAACCGTGCGCCTTTACTCGCAGCCGGGCCACTGATCCCGTGGCGCGCGCACTCTTGCGTGCCGCGCGAACACTCGTGCAGACGCCTGGGCGGTGTCGGCGAAGAAAGGTCGAGACGACTCTCGACCCAGCACGCAAGACTGCGTGCGCCACGAGGGCCGCCGGTAGGGCCGAGCCCTCAACCTATGCCCACGCGGTGCATCTTCATCAGGTTGGTGGTGCCGGGGCGGCCGACGGGCTGGCCGGCCAGAAAGACCACCAACTGGCCACGCGCCAGATGGCCGCCATCGGTCAGGACGCGGTCCATCTGCTCCAGCATCTCATCGGTGTTGGTGACCTGCGGCGCCAGCACGGGAGTCACGCCGAAATTAATGGAAAGCTGCCGCGCCGTGTCTTCGTGAGGCGTAATGCCAAAGATGCGAACCGGCGGGCGGTAGCGCGAAACCAGCCGCGCGCTGGAGCCGGTGGTGGTGAAGACCACAATCGCCTC
>CAZZHN010000299.1:0-4112 GCA_964654065.1 uncultured Solibacteraceae bacterium | reverse complement strand
GCGACGAGCAGATCGGCATCGACATCATCAAGCGGGCTTGCGAAGAGCCGCTGCGGCAGATCGTGGTCAACTCCGGCACCGAAGGCGCCATCGTCGTCGAGAAGGTGCGGGAGAACGCCAACCCCAACTTCGGCTTCAATGCCTCCACCGACACCTATGAAGACCTGGTGGCGGCCGGCGTCATTGACCCAACCAAGGTGACGCGGACGGCGCTGCAGAACGCCGCCTCGATCGCCTCGCTCATGCTAACCACCGAAGCCATGGTGGCCGAAATCCCGGAGAAGAAGCCGGCGCCGGCTGGTCCGGGCGGTCACGGGCCGGAGATGGATTACTAAAGCAGTTTAACCGGAAGCCGCCCGCAGCAAAAACGGGGCGACTCTGGAAAACGCGGGCATTCTGTAAGCCGCGCCTGTCCCTTTGTGCAAGGGGCGGGCGCGGCTTTTTTCTTATGCGGGCGTCTCCATAGCGTGACGGCGTCCGGAGCGTTTTCGGCGCCGGTGGTGACGGGTCCGGGTTCCTACGATGGCCGCGACCGCTGCGCTCACCAGTACCCAGGTCGGCGGCTCGGCTCCCCGCAGCGGGTCATCCTTCGCAGCGGCAGGCGCGGAGGTGGCGCCGGTGCCTGAATCGAAGCCCAGGTCGCTGGGAGAAGCCGGATAGGGGGTGCCAGCGACGGGCGCGGAATCGAGCGCTTCCGTCACGGCTGACGGGTCACAGGCCCTGGTTCGCTCCAGGCGAGTGGAAGCCGCCTGGGATGCGGCGCCAGTTGCCAGCATCTAAGCGCTGTCATGGCTAGCGCGCGCACCGGGGAGAGAGCTCGCGTGCAGTGCAGCGGTCAGGATACACAGCAACAGCACTGTGCCCTGGGCGATACAGACCTTACCTGATCTTCGCGGCTGCATGTAGTTTCTTATGCAGTGCGATATGCGCCGGGATATCTTGCCGATTTCTTAAGGTACCTCTTAAGAGCAATACTCCTCCCCCAATGCGCTCTCTCACTTTTGAGATAAGAAACGAGGGTGGGGGATACGCAGCTCGTAGAGTTGATCAACAGCAACAGCGGTCTGGTGAGGACGCGCTGGGGCGGCGACAGACCGGCAGGCGGCGTGGCGATCAGCGCCGCAGTTCCAGGTCCCCACGGAAAAAGGCGTTGAGTTCGTCGTACGGAACGATGCCGTCGAAGCCGCTGAACGATCCCTCGGCCGCGATGGCTCGGGCTGCGCGAAGGAAACCGGTCCAGGCGGCGCGAGCGAGCGAAGACCCGACGCTGATGCGCCGCACGCCAAGCTCCGACAGGTCAGCCACCCTCAGCCCGGTGTTCGCGCCCATCAGGACGTTGACGGGCTTCGGCCGCAGGGCTGCGACCAACCCCCTGATGTCTTCGGGGGTACTGGCGCCGGGCGCGTAGAGCACGTCTGCTCCTACCTCGGCATAGGCCTGCAGGCGGCGAACCGATTCTCGAAACGGGTCCGGATGGCCGGTCAGGAAGCACTCGGCGCGCGCGGTCAGGAGCACGTCCGCACCCGTCTCATCGATGGCCGCCCGCGCGGCGCGGATGCGCTGCGCCGCCAGCGCGACTTCGTAAAGCGGGCGGGCGCGGTCGCCGGTGGCATCCTCGATCGACAGACCCGCTACGCCGGTCTGCACACACAAGCGCACGCTGGCCGCCACACCCTCCGGGTCATGCGCGTAGCCGGACTCGAAATCTGCGTTGACGGGCAAGTCCGACGCGGCCACCATCTCCGCGATGTGTCCGAGCATGTCGGCACGGGAGACCGCCCAGCCCGCGTCGGGCAAGGCATGCGAGAAGGCAAACCCGGCGCTGGTCGTGGCCAGAGCTTGGAACCCGAGATGGCGCAGGTAACGAGCCGTACCGGCGTCCCAAGGATTGGGAATCACGAAACAGCCCTGTTCATGCAGCCGGCGAAAGGCGGCGCGGCGGTCGGCAAATGGAGTCGGCGTCATGGTCTTTTTCCAAACTACCTTAACGACCGTGCCGCGTCGAGAGCCGAGATTATCGATTCGGAATTCACCGGCGGCAAAGACCGCCGGCGTTACGCAGTCTATGCGCTGTGCGAGGCACCGCCGGTGGCCGGCAGGCGGCTGCGGATCTGGCCCATCAAATCCGAAGCCAGAAATGGCTTGCGCAGGACGGGGAAGTTGTGTTCTTCGCATAGCGCTTCTTCCTCCGGCGGCAAAATGGTGCCGGTCATGACAATCGCCAGCATCTGCGGCATCGCGCGCAGGAACTCGACGCCCAGTTCCACGCCGTTTCCGTCGGGGAGCATGTAATCCAGCAAGACAGCGTCCGGTTTATGCTCGGCGAAGGCGCGTTTGGCTTCGGCGGCGCTCTCGGCGGTGACGAGATTCCAGCCCGCATTGGCCATCAGGCGTTCGAGAAAATGCAGGAGATCGCGATTGTCGTCCACCAGGAGCACGGTGGGCTGAGCGGCTGGGACGGTCACTCCGGTGGTTCGAATCGTGGAGATCTCAAGCGTCTCGCGGTTGTCGGAAACCCCGGCCAGCACGCGCGCCCCAGGCGCAACCTGGTTGGTGGCGACCAGGGTGGCCAGCGGTTGGGTCAGGAAACGGTGGATGGTCCGTTTCAATTCGCGGGCGCCGTATTCCGGACTGGTGCCTCTTTCGAGCAGAAACTCGCGCGTTTCGAGCGGCACTTCGAGGCTGAAGGAGCGGTCGCCGAGCCGCGTGTTGACGTGGTTCTGCAGGTCGGCGATCTGCTGATCGAGAATTGTCGAGAGCGCTTCCAGCGACAGCGGCTGGTAGGTGATGATGCAATCGATGCGGTTGACGAATTCGGGCGAAAAGCGCTTGCGTACTGCCACCATGCCGATGTTCCGAAGCTTGCCGGTGAGATCCGTCCGGGGGCCCGCGCCGGCAGCCTGGAAGCCGAAATCGGGGTGAATCTCGCGCAGCATATCGCGAGAGCCCAGATTGCTGGTAAGGAACACCAGGCTCTTCTCGAAATTGACCGCAGTGTTGTCTCCCAACCTGAGGATGCCCTTGTCGAGAACGCCGAGCAGGAGGCGGTTCATCGAGGGAGCGGCCTTCTCAATCTCATCGAACAAAACCAGCGACAGCTCGCAACGTTCGCTGGTGCTGGCATTGAGGCGCTGCTGCGTGAGCATGGGCTGCGTCTCGCGATGCCCCAGGTAGCCGGGTGGCGCACCGATCAGCTTGGCGACCTCGTGCTCGAGCTGGAACTCGCCGCAGTCCACCTTGAGCATGTTTTTTTCCGAACCGTGCAGCGTATCGGCTAAAGCTTCAACGGTCTTGGTCTTGCCCGTGCCGGTTGGTCCCAGCAGCAGGAAAACCCCCACCGGACGGCCTTCCGGAGCCAGTCCGGCCTGGAACATCTGCACGTAGGGAATGATCAGGCGTGCGGCGTCCGGCTGGCCCACCACTTTTCGGGAGAGGACGGCTGCCAGGTCCTCAGCCGGCTCGCCAGCCTGCTTGCGAGAACGGCTTTGCGTGCCTCTTGGCTTGTCCACAGCACCCTCCGGCTTGATTGTAGCGGCGGCGGATCGGGCGACGCGTCCGCGCCGGCGTTCTTCGGAGTCGTTTGGATCTTTCATGCTGGCTCATTGAGCTGCTGATCGAGTGACTTACCGGCACCCCTCTCAACTCGCGAAAGAACTCCCGGAGGCAGTGATCGTAGGGATACTACTCGATTCTTAGCACGCCTCATCGCGCGCGTATGTTACATTTCACACAGAACGGACACTTTCGGCGGGACGCGTGGGGGGATGGGAGAAGCTAGCGGTGACGGAAGGTAATCCGTCCCTTGGTGAGATCGTAAGGGGACAACTCCAGCGTGACTTTGTCGCCAGCCAGGACGCGGATGCGATTCCGCCGGAGCCGGCCGGCCAGGTGCGCGAGCACAACTCGCTGATGTTCCAGCTGGACGCTGAACAACCCGCTGGGAAACTTCTCTAACACGGTGCCGGTGACCTCGATGCAATCTTCCTTGCTCATAAACCTCCTGGTTTTGGGATCGGATGTGCGAGCCGGCCGCGGCTGGGCAGCCGGCCCGCCTGGATCCGTTAGGTCAAAGCGACGTTGGTCGCCTGCAGCCCCTTCGGGCCCTTGGTTAC
>CAZZHN010000298.1:0-4361 GCA_964654065.1 uncultured Solibacteraceae bacterium | reverse complement strand
GCCCAAGGTGACCGGCGCATCGCGGGCACTGATATTCCAGCGGCGGATCATGCGGCGCAGTTTTTCTTCGGTCGATCCTGCGGTCAGGGGATTCACATATCCGCTGGCGCGCAGGGCCTCACGCCAGAGTGCGGTGATCTGTTCGTTCTCGGCGGCCGAGGCAGGCCTGATACGCTCCGGGCGGCTGGCAATCGCCTTCGGATCGCGCGCCAGTTCGTACAGGCACAGGGCTACCGCCTGGCCCAGGTTCATGGAGAGATCGCGATTGACGGTCGGGATGCGCATCAACCAGTGGCAGTGGCTGAGGTCGTCGTTGGACAGGCCGAATTTTTCTGAGCCAAACAACAGCGCCACCGGCGAGCGGGGAAGGCGGCGCAGCATGAGACGGGCGCCATATTCGAGGCGGCGAAGGGGGTGATGCAGCTCGCGGTGGCCCAGGGAAGTTGTGCCCACCACCAGCGACGCATCGGCCACAGCGTCCGCGACACTCGAAAACTCCTGCGCCTGCGCCAGCAGCGGAGCAGCGCCTACAGCCGACCGCGCTTCGCGGAAGGCGACGTCATACGGATTCACCACGCGCAGGTTGCCGAACCCGAAATTCGCCATGGCGCGTGCGGCGGCACCGATATTCAGGGGGTTGCGGGTGGCCACCATCACCACGCGTAGATGGTCTTTCCAGGCGGTCAAGGATGTCTTGATGGTAGCGCACCGGCCGGGGCAGCATCGCGCAGACCCTCCTCTTGACATCCCACACGAAGCATGGCACACTCATCTATACAACCCACAGGAGACGAGATGGCCGAGAGCAAGTCGGATATTCTGCAAGGCACGCTCGATCTGATGGTCCTGAAGACCCTCGACGCGATGGGGCCCCTGCATGGGTATGGCATCGCGCGCCGGATCGAACAGCTCAGCGAGGACGCGGTGCTGGTGAATCAGGGCACTATTTATCTCTGCCTCGTGCGCCTGGTGCAGAAGGGCTGGATCAAGGCGGAGTGGGGCACGTCGGAAAACAACCGGAAGGCGAAGTTTTACTCTCTTTCCAGGGCAGGCCGCAAACAGCTGGTGGCGGAGGCAGAGAACTGGGCGCGGGTCTCCGGTTTGATCGGCAGGCTGCTGCAGCTCAGCGCACAGAGGTGACGGCATGTGGGTGCGATTCAGACAGATGGCAGCGCGGCTGCGCGCGTTCTTCGGCGTATCCGGTCTCGACCGCGAATTGGACGCCGAACTCCAGTCGCACATCGCCATGCTGGCGGAGGAGCACGTGCGCCGCGGCATGACGCCGGACGAGGCGCTGCGTGCGGCGCGGCTGGAACTGGGCGGCCTGGCGCAAATCCGTGAGGCTCATCGCGAGGTGAGAGGCGTCCCTTTCCTCGATACGCTGATGCAGGATCTCCGGTACACGTTCCGCACTCTGCGCCGCGACGCCGGCTTCACGACTTTCGCGATTCTCATTGTCGGCCTGGGGATCGGCGCCGCCTCCACCGTCTTCAGCGTGGTGAACGCTCTGCTCCTTCGCCCGCTCCCGTTTCGCGATCCCGGGCGCCTGGTCTGGATTGCCAACAGCGGAGGGGAGAACGATCTATCGAATCAGACGGTGACCGTGGGCTCTTTTCTGGACCTGCGCGCGCAGACGAGATCCTTCTCGGATATTGCAGCCTACTACGCTTTCTACGGAGTGGGTGACAAGAAGCTGACCGGCGACGCCGAGCCGGAGCGCCTTACCGGTGTGCCCGTCTCGCAGAATTTCTTCGCGCTGCTCGGCGTCCAGCCGCAACTGGGCAGGTCCTTCACGACGGAAGAATGCCAGGGGAACCATCCGGTCGTCCTCCTGAGCGCCGGCTTCTGGAAGACGCATTTTGCGTCCGACGCTGGCATTGTCGGGCGAAAGCTGACGCTGAATGACCGGTCCGCCACGGTGATCGGCGTAATGCCGTCCGGCTTCGATTTCGCTTCGGTATTCGCTCCCGGCACGCGGATTGACCTGTTTCTCCCGCTGCCTCTGACGGCGGACGTGGACCGGGAAGGGAACACCCTTTCGATGGTCGGCCGCTTGAAACCGGGCGCCACGGTCCGGCAGGCGCAAGCCGAGGCCGCCGTCCTGAGTGAGCCGATCCGGGTGAAGCACAATCGCGACGAATTGCGTTTCATGCCGAGCCCACTGGAAGAACACGTGAGCGGGCGTCTTCGCCCTGCACTCGCTGTGCTGGCCTGCGCAGTGGGCGTGGTGATGCTCATCGTGTGCGCGAATCTTTCCAATCTGCAACTGGAGCGAACTGCGGGCAGACAGAAAGAGATCGCCATTCGCGTCGCGCTGGGAGCCGGCCGCGGCCGGCTGATCCGGCAGATGCTGACCGAAAGCCTGGTGCTCTCCTGCTGCGCTGCTGCGTTGGGCCTGCTGCTTGCTATTGCGGGGACGCGCGTTCTGGCGCGGTTGGATGCCATCAGCCTGCCGCTCCGGGAGAGCGTCCACGTTGACCCGGCCGTGCTGGCCTTCACGCTGCTGACCGCGCTGCTGGCCGGTCTGGTCTTCGGGTTGGTTCCGGCCCTCCAGATTCGCGCCGGCACGGTTCACGACCGCTTGAAGGATGCCAGCCGCGGGTCGAGCGAAGGAATGCGCCGCCACTGGATCCGCGCCACGCTGGTGGTCTCCGAAATAGCTTTCGCCTGCGTGCTGCTGGTAGGCGCCGGATTGCTGATTCGAAGTTTCCTGCGGGTGCTCGATGTGAACCTGGGGTTCCGTCCGGAACGGGCGGCCGCATTGAGGGTCGATCCCGGCTCGCAGTACAACACGCGCGCCAAACGTGTTGCCTATTTTGACGAAACGCTCCGGCGTGTGAAATCCATACCCGGAATTGAAGCCGCCGGATTGACTGACATTCTGCCGCTCGGCCACAACCGGAGTTGGAGCGCAGGCGCCAAAGAGCAGGTGTATTCCCGATCGCATCCTCCACCGGATGCGTTTGTCCGCATCGTGAGCGACGGCTACCTGAAAGCGATGGGGATCCCGTTGCGGGCGGGGCGCGATCTGACGGAGCGCGACAACGCGTCCAGCAAGCCGGTGATCCTCATCAATGAAACCCTCGCGCGCGCCCTCTGGCCCGGGCGGGATGCGGTTGGACAGGTCGTTCAGTATACCGACGTCGATCGCCAGGTTGTCGGCGTAGTGGAGGATGTGAGGCATCTTGCCCTCGAGCAGGGATCGGGTTGTGAAATGTACCTGCCGATCCGTCAAACCGACGATTATTCCTCGGTCGATCTTGTGGTGCGCACGGCCATGCCCCTGAGCGCGCTTGCCTCAGCCGTCCGCGGCGCCCTTAGGCCGATTGAACCCAGCCTGCCCGCGAACGAATTTCGAACCCTTCAGGAGCTTGTCGACAGGGCCGTCTCACCGCGCCGCTTTGTGGTGATGCTGCTGGCCGGGTTCTCCGTTTTTGCGCTGGTTTTAGCCTCGCTGGGCATCTACGGCGTCATCTCATATTCGGTCACGCAACGAACGCAGGAGATCGGCATTCGCATGGCGCTCGGGGCCTCAGCCGGCGATATGCAGTCGCAAGTTGTTCTGCAGACTCTCCGATTGGCGGCGCTGGGCAGTCTGATCGGAATCGCCGCCTCCTGGATTCTGGCCCGGGCGCTCAGCGGCCTTCTGTTTGGGGTTAGCTCCACCGATCCAGCGACATTTCTCGGCACGCTGATCCTTCTGACGGTCGTCGCCGCCTTTGCCGGTTACGTGCCCGCGCGCCGCGCTTCGCGAATCGACCCGATGAGGGCGCTTCGCGCGGACTAGCGGCGCGCCAGCGGCGGCCCTGGAATTCCAGGCGGGCGTGTTCGCTTTGATTTGACAATCGCCCCGTTCAGCCGCTAACCTAAAACTTTGCGACCAATAGATCGCTGGAGAAGTGTGTCAATGAGTACCGAGTTCCCCTCCAAGAATGGCATCGTTCGCCGCTGGCACGTCATCGATGCCCAGGGTGTGGTATTGGGCAAGGTTGCCACCAAGGCGGCCATGGTGCTGATGGGTAAGACAAAACCCTCCTACACGCCGTTTCTAGATACAGGCGATCACGTGATCGTCATCAACGCGGAGAAGGTCCGGCTGAGCGGCCGGAAAGAGGACAACAAAGTTTACCGCCATTTCACCGGCTACCCCGGCGGCCTGGTGGAGAAGAGCTTCAAGCGGGTGCGCGCGGAAAAGCCAGTCCGCATCGTGGAAGATGCCGTGTTCGGCATGCTTCCCAAGACAAAGCTCGGCAAACAGATGTACCGGAAATTGCAAGTCTACGCGGGTGACCGGCATCCGCACGCAGCGCAGAAACCAACCGCGCTGACGGTAAAATAGTGGAAGGCAGGGTTTAGTGGCA
>CAZZHN010000297.1:0-4418 GCA_964654065.1 uncultured Solibacteraceae bacterium | reverse complement strand
GCTTGGGATGCGCGATCTCGCGGTTCACCTGCGCCAGGCTCTCTTCGCCGCTCATCGCCAGCAGCGAATGGCCGAGGCCGATCAGAACGGCGATTACCGTAATCGACGGCGCCACAGTCCCCTTCAGCCAGCCCAGTGCTTCGGGGCTGAACTTGATGTTGGCGGGCACGGGCAGCGGCACTGGCTGGTAGCCGTTTTTCAAGATGGTAACGATGCACCAGACGATCAGGATCACCACCATCACCGTGGTGACCTGCATGATGCGCAACGCCTTCTCGCTCGATTCGTGGATGCCGATGATGTTCTTGCGCCAGAAATACAGCGTCACCACCGCCGCAAAGACCGCCGCGAAATAGGGCGGATTGACGTGCACGCCGGCCATTCCCAGCCGCGGACCGACTTCATTAATCAGGCCGCCGAGGTACAGCCCCGCGCTTACCGCACTGATGGGGCCGGTCAGCACGTAATCGAACATCAGCGCCGACACCGAGAACTTGGCGAGCGTGCCTCCCATCGCCTCGTGCACAACTTTGTACACGCCCCCGCGCACGAACATCGAGCAGCTCTCGATGTAAATGGCGCGCACCGCGTAGGAAAACAGCATGATCGCCAGGATGAACCACGGCGCTGCCTTGCCGATGGCCTGTTCGGCGATACCGCCCACGTAGTAGGCGGAACTTGCCAGGTCGCTCAGGACGATCGCCGCGGCCCGCCAGAATGAAATGAAGGACAGCATCACGGTGGTGGCGACCACAACTTTCACCGCCGCCGGACGTTGCTGATTGGTCACGAATGATCTCTCCCCGCTCGCCGAAGGGGCAAACTCTGGCGAATTGTGAATACGCCTGCGAGGTACTGACGGGTTGGAACTGGAATGCGATCTGTCCTACGTGGGACTGTGCCCCAAACTGGTTTCCCCGCCCCCGGATGGAGTTCGGCCCCAACATATTAGCATAAGGTGTGGGGGTCGGAATGCCGCAATCCCAGGCGGAATCGCTGGCGCGCCAGGTCATCGCGAGGCTGCGCTCCGCCGGCCATCAGGCATGGCTCGTTGGCGGCTGCGTGCGCGACCTGTTGCGCGGCGTGCCACCCAAGGATTTCGACATCTCCACCGACGCGCGTCCGGACCGCATCATGGACCTGTTCCCTCGATCCGGCCTGGTGGGCGCGCACTTCGGCGTGGTCCTGGTGCGCGACGCCTTCGCCCAGGTGGAAGTCGCCACCTTCCGCAGCGACCACGAATACGAGGACGGCCGGCGGCCCGTCGCCGTGCACTTCGAAACCGATCCGAAGGCCGACGTGATGCGCCGCGACTTCACCATCAACGGCCTCATGATGGATGTGGAAACCGCGGAGGTGCTGGATTACGTCGGGGGCCGCGCCGATCTCGACGCCCGCCTGATCCGCGCCATCGGCGATCCCGACGCCCGCTTTCGCGAGGACCACCTGCGCCTGCTGCGCGCCGTGCGCTTTGCCGCCCGCCTGGGGTTCGCAATTGAGTCCGCGACCTTCGATGCCATCCGCCGCCACGCTGCCCTCATCGCGCGAGTTTCGGCCGAGCGCGTCCGCGAGGAACTGGTCCGCATCCTCACCGAAGGCGGCGCCGCTTACGGCCTGGACCTGCTCGACGAAAGCGGCCTGCTGGCCGTGCTTCTGCCCGAGGTCGCCGCCATGCACGGTGTCGCGCAGCCGCCCGAGTTCCATCCCGAGGGCGACGTCTGGACGCACACCCGCCTGCTGCTCGAAAAACTCGACCACGCCACGCCAGCTCTCGCCCTGGGCGCGCTGCTGCACGACGTGGGTAAGCCGCCCGTCTTCCGCGTGGCGGACCGCATCCGCTTTGACGGCCACGTCGAAAAGGGCGTCGAAATGACCCGCGCCATTCTGAACCGGTTGCGTTTTTCGCGCGACGATACCGAACAGGTCGAGTCGCTCATAGCCCATCACATGCACTTCAAAGACGTCGGCCGCATGAAAGAGAGCACCTTGAAGCGCCTGATGCGGCTGCCGCACTTCGATGAACACCTCGAACTCCACCGTCTCGACTGCCTCGCCAGCCGCGGCAACCTGGAAACCTACCAGCTGGTGAAGCGCAAGTGGGAAGAAATGAGTGCCGAGGAACTTAAGCCGGCCCCGCTGATCACCGGCGCTGACCTCATCGCCGCCGGCTATCACTCCGGCCCGCGCTTCGCCGAGATTCTCTCCGCCGTGGAAGACGCCCAGTTGGAGGCCCGCCTCCACACCCCCGCCGAAGCCCTCAATTGGGTGCTGTCGCAGTACCCGCTGGAAAGCGGAACCTAGGGCGCGTGGGGCAGGCGCTTTCGCCTGCCGGGCCTAGACCGCCGCCTGCGCTTCCCGCGGAACCGGCGCGGCCGTTTCGCGCCTGCCCAGCCGGTCCTGCAATCGCTCCATGTAGACGTAAATCACAGGCGTGATGTAGAGCGTCAGAAACTGGCTGACGAGCAGGCCGCCCACCACCGACAGGCCCAGCGGCTGGCGCGCGTCGCCGCCTTCGCCGTAGCCCAGCGCGATGGGCAGCGTGCCGAATAGCGCCGCCACCGTGGTCATCATGATGGGCCGGAAGCGCCGCAGGCAGCCCTCCCAGATGGCCTGCTCGGCCGATAGCCCTTCCCGGCGCTTGCCAATCGCGAAGTCGATCATCATGATGGCGTTCTTCTTCACCACGCCGAACAGCATGATGATGCCGACAAACGCGTACAGGTCGAGTTCCTTGTGGAACAGCAGCAGCGTGAGCAGGGCACCGAACACGGCCGAGGGCAGGCCGGACAGAATCGTGATGGGGTGAATGAAGCTCTCGTACAGCACCCCCAGCACGATATAGATCACCAGAATGGCGACGATCAGCAACAGTGTCAGATTACGGAAGGAGTTTTCGAATTCCTTCACCGTCCCCTGGAACCCCGTGCTGATGGTGGAGGGCATCCGCAGCTCGCGGATGGCACTGTCCACTTGCTCTGCCGCCTGACCGAGCGAGAAGCCTGGCCGGAGGTTGAACGACGCCGTCACCGCCGGCAATTGCCCGAAGTGGTTGATGTTGAGCGGGCCCGTCTGGCGGTGCGTGCGGGTAACGGCGTCCAGCGGAACCAGCGATCCCTGCGACGACCGGATATAGAGCTTCGAGAGCGCGTCCGGCGAGCGCTGGTATTGTTTCTCGACTTCGAGAATGACCTCGTACTGGTCGGCCGGCGCGTAAATCACCGACGCCTGCCGCTGGCCGAAGGCGCTGTAAAGCGCGTCCTGCACCTGTTGCGCCGTTACTCCCAGCGCCAGCGCGCGGTCGCGGTCGATATCCACCATCAATTGCGGCGAGGCGATCTGCAAGTCATTGGTGACGTCGACGAAGCCGGGAATCTGTCCCATCCTAGCCGTAAGCTGGGGCGCCCACTGGTACAGATCCTTGAGGCTGGGGCTTTGCATGGTGAGCTGGTAGGCCGATGCGCCGAACTGGCCGCTCACCGTAATCGGCGGCGGATTCTGGATAAAGGTAAAAAGCGCTGGCACCGCCATCACCCGCGGGCGCAGCGCTTCAATCGTCTGATCCACCGAGAGCGCGCGCTGGGCGCGTGGCTGCATCTGCGCGAAGAAGAACGCCTGATTGCCGCCGATCACGAAAGATCCCACGTCCCGGATGCCAGGGTAGGCGCGCACGATCTCGGAAATGGCGCGGTGGTGGCGCGCCATGTTATCAAATGAGATGTCCTGCGGTCCCAGCGTGACGCCGAAGAAGAAATCCGAGTCTTGCGACGGAATGAAACCGGTCGGCATGGTCTTGAACAGGTAAACGGTGCCCACCAACATCAGCACCGCCACCGCCAGCGTCGTCAGCCGCCACCGCATGGCGACCGCCAGCGTCTTCTCGTACCAGCGCGCCAGCGCGTTGAAGCCGTCTTCCAGGGCCCGGTAGAAGGCCCCGTGGCGCACCGCGCGCTCGGAGCGGAGAAACCGGCTGCCCAGCATCGGCGTCAGGCTCAGCGAGACGAAGCCCGAGATCAGAATCGCCACCACGATGGTCACGGCAAACTCATGCAGCAGCCTGCCGACGATGCCCGCCATGAAGAGCACCGGAATGAATACGGCCACCAGCGAAAACGTCATGGAGAGGATCGTGAAGCCGATCTCGCGCGAAGCGGCGATGGCTGCCTCCATCCGCGATTTGCCCATCTCCATGTGGCGCACGATGTTCTCCAGCATCACGATGGCATCGTCTACCACGAAGCCCACCGATAGCGTGAGCGCCATCAGCGAGAGATTATTCAGGCTGTAACCCAGCAGATACATCGCTGCAAAAGTGCCGATGATTGAGAACGGCACCGCGGCCCCGGGAATTAAGGTGGCGGAAATATTGCGCAGGAACAGGAAAATCACCAGCACCACCACGCACACCACCAGGGTGAGCG
>CAZZHN010000296.1:0-4486 GCA_964654065.1 uncultured Solibacteraceae bacterium | reverse complement strand
GTAATTTTTTCGACTTGCTGCTGAAATTTGCGCGCCGGGACGGAACGGTCGCCGGAAAACCGGGTCCCTGAGATTCTCAATCGCACGATAGTGCCGGTCAACATGACGGCGATCCCAGGATCAACCAAATGATCATTCGAACGGTAGCACTCATTTCTGTTTTATGCCTGATGGCGAGCCTGGCGATGGCGGGCGACCAGCCGGCGGGCGCGATCCGGTTTGACGATGCCACCGCCCAGTCCGGCATCACGTTCACGCATTCGTTTGGGGCCGAAAAGCTGGGATCGCTGCTGGAGAGCACGGGCGCCGGCTGTCTCTGGTTCGACTACAACAACGATGGCAAGCCGGATCTGTTCGTGGTGAGCGGGCGTCCGCTGGGGCCCGGCATTCATCCCTACCCGCTGCGCAAGCCGCCCGCCGAAACGCCGCACAACCATCTGTACCGCAACGATGGAAACGGGCACTTCACCGACGTCACCGAGCAGGCCGGCCTGGCCGGCGACGGATTCAGCTTTTCCGCCATTGCGGCCGACTTCGACAACGACGGCTTCACCGACCTGCTGGTCACCAGCTACGGCAAAGTGACGCTGTATCGCAACAAAGGCAACGGAACCTTCGAGGACGTCACGGTCAAAGCCGGGCTCGGCAACGTGAAGGGTTGGGCGATAGGGGCGACGTGGCTGGATTACGATCGCGATGGCTGCATTGACCTCTTCATCGGCCGCTATGTAAAGTTCGACCCCACGTATCGTTCTTACTACGCGGCCGACAATTATCCGGGGCCGCTCGACTATGAAGGCGACACCAACCTGCTGTTCCACAACACCTGCAAGGGCACCTTTGTCGATGTCAGCGAGAAGTCGGGCATTGCCGCGTTCAAGGGACGGACGATGGGCGTGACGGCGGGCGATTTCGATGGCGACGGCTACCCCGACATCTACGTCGCCAACGACAAGACGGAGAACTTCCTGTTCCACAACAAGCGCGACGGCACCTTTGAGGAAATCGCGCTGGAAGCCGGCGCCGCGTTCGGGCAGAACGGCGAATCGACCTCCGCGATGGGCCCGGTCTTTTTCGATGCCGACAACACCGGCAAGGTGGATCTGTGGGTGAGCGATTCCAAGTACAACCGCCTGTTGCGCAACACCGGCAAGCTGCCTTTCGTCGATATCACCGAACAGGCGGGGATTTCACAGCTCGCCGCGCAGTACACCAGCTGGGGCACCGGAGCCTATGATTTTTCCAACGACGGGCTGCGCGACATCTTCATCAATCACGGCGGCCTGATCCACCTGATCCCGCAGGAGAGTTCGATTTTCAAGAACCTGGGCGGCGGGAAATTCGAGGATGTCTCCACCGGCGCCGGGCCGTTCTTTGCGACCAAGAGCGTGGGACGCGGGGCGTGCTTCGCCGATTACGACAACGACGGGCGGATGGATGTGTTCCTGGTGAACCTGGGCGCGGCCGGGACGCTGCTGCACAACGTCACGGCGCCGGCGGGACATTGGCTGAAGGTCAACCTGGTAGGTACCAAGAGCAATCGCGATGGCATTGGGGCGGTGGTCGAGGTGGAAGCGGGCGGCGTCAAAGAGCGGGCCGAGCGCACGGCCGGGTCCGGCTACCTGAGCCAGGACGACTGGCGATTGCATTTCGGCCTCGGGGCGGCGAGCAAGGCGGACAAGATCACGGTGCTCTGGCCGAGCGGGATACGGCAGGTGCTGGAGAACGTCGCGGCCGGGCAAGTGGTCACGATCACGGAGAAGTAGAGATGCCAACGGGGATGCGGCAGATCGCGTGGGGCCTCGCACCGAACGGTGCGGCAACCGCGCGACCGCGCCCGCAAGCGGGCGTTGGCAAGCTGAAGCATGCCCCACCCGTGGCGCGAGCGGTGGGGCACGCTTTAGCTTGCCGTTCCAGGGCGGCGGCATACATCCTCGCCACCCTCTTTGCCGCCTCCGGAGCAGCGCAGAGCGGCTATCCGAGTCCGGATGATCTGGTGCTGTCGCCGGATGGGGCGCGGCTGTACGTGGTTTTGAGCGGAACGGGCGAGGTAGCCGCCATCGACACCGCGAAGCGCGTTGTGGCCGGGCGTGCGGCGGTGGGGAAGGTGCCGCGCGGGATCGCCATCACACCGGACGGCGCGCGCCTCTACGTCACCAATTCGTGGGCGGACACGGTGAGCGAGATCGATGCCGCCACGATGCAGCCGCTGCGCACTTTGCCGGCGGGTTTTGAGCCGACTGGAATCGCCTTCGATGGCCGCGGCGCGCTATACGTGGCGAACCGGCTGAGCGACGATGTCGCGGTAGTGGACCTGGCCAGTGGCGCCATTACGCGCCGCCTGATTGCAGCCCACGGCGCCAGCTACGCCGCACCGTCGGCCGACGGATCGCGGATCTACGTCACACATATTTATCCCATCCTGGGCAAGTTCCGCACGCCGCCGCGGTCGGAGATTGCGGAAATCGACGCGCGCAGCCAGATTGTGACGGACCGGATCGAGTTGCCCGATGCAGCGGGTGTATTTCATGTGGCGGTTTCGCGCGACGGCCGTCTTGGCCTGGCGGCGCTGCTGCGGCCCAGAAACCTGGTGCCGCTGGCGCATGTGGAGCATGGCTGGGCCTTCGGCGACTCGCTGGCGGTCTTCGGCGCCGACATCGGCGGCGTGGTGCAACTCCCATTGGACGCCATCGAGGATTATTTCTCGCTGCCGTTCGGCGTGGCGATCGCTCCCGACAAGAAACGGGCGTATGTATCCGCCAGCGGCTCGAACGAGGTGGCGGTTCTCGACCTGGCGCGCCTGGTGGCGGCGGCGCGCTCGCCCTCCGCGGCACGGCTCGCCAGCGATCTCTCGGCGGCATCGCGGTACGTGATCGCGCGCATTCCAGTGGGCCGCAATCCGCGCGCTGCGGCGCTCTCGCCGGATGGGGCGACTCTTTGGGTGGCCAATCGGCTGGATGACAGCATTTCGATCATCGATACGGCGCGCCTGGCAGTAACCGGCAGCATCCCGCTGGGCGCGCCGGCCACGCTCACACCCGAACGCCGTGGAGAGCGTTTGTTCTACTCGTCGGCAGTGTCCTTCGGGCACAGCTTCGGGTGCGCGAACTGCCATCTCGATTCGACCTTCGATGGCCTGAACTGGGACCTGGAGCCGGATGGCTTCGGCATCGACATTGTCGACAACCGGGCGCTGGAAGACATCGCCGACACCTCGCCATTCAAATGGAACGGGCAGAACCCCGATCTCGAGACCGAGTGCGGCCCGCGCACCGAGCGTTTCTTCTTCCGCTCGCAAGGCATACGCGGCGACGACCTGGAAGACCTGGTCAGCTACATCAAGGCCATCCCGCTGCGCCCCAACCGGTACCGCTCTCCGGACGGCGAACTGACGCCGGCGCAGGAGCGCGGCAAGGCCATCTTTCTGCGCACCCGACGGAAGGACGGCACTGCCATTCCCGAAGGGCTGCAATGTTTCGTTTGCCACTCCGGCAAATACTACACCAACCAGCTTGTCGCCGATGTCGGCACCGGCAAGCCGACCGACCGCTCGCCTCTGATCGACACGCCGGAACTGACCAACGTGGTCAACAGCGCGCCGTATCTGCACGATGGCTCGGCACACACGCTGGAAGAAATCTGGACCATTTTCAACCCCAGGGACCAGCACGGAGTGACCAACGATCTCGCCAAGGATGAGCTGAACGACCTCATCGAGTACCTGAAAACCTTATGAGAGCCACGATCATAGCCGCACTCCTGGCCGCCTCGGCGGTGTTCGCGCAGGACCTCCCGCGGTTTCGCTGGGAGAATTTCACTACCGCCAACGGGCTGCCCGACAATCGCGTCTACAGCGTTTGCGTCGACGGCGATCGCATCTGGGCGGGCACGGACAATGGGCTGGCGCTGTATGAGAACGGCAAATGGCGGGTGTTCACGACTGCCGACGGGCTGGCTCACCGCGCCGTGCTCTATCTGGCGCTCGACAAAAAAACGCACACACTCTGGATTGCCACCATGGGCGGGCTGAGCCGTTACTCCGCCGGCCGCATCGATACGTTTACGCAGTTGAATAGCGGCCTGCCCAACGACGTGGTGTACGGAGTCGCCGTGCAGGGCGACCTGGTCTGGGTGGCTACCGCGGCGGGCGGGGCCCGCTTAGACACGCGCACCAGCCAGTGGAGCATCTTCAATGAACGCAACACGCCCATGTACGAGATCTGGACCTATAATGTGACGGCCGCCGAGGACAAGGTATACTACGCGGTATGGGGGGGAGGTGTGCTGGAGTACGATGTCAAAACCGAACGCTGGAAGGATTATAACGATCCGGACGGCGAAACAGAGATCGTACTTTTCAAGGATCAGGGGCTGATTCACGAGATCACCACCTCGGTGAGCTACGTGAATAAGATCCTTTGGGCCGCCACTTACTTCGGCGCCAGCCGCTACGACGGCCGTAACTGGCAAAACTTCTTAGACAAAG
>CAZZHN010000295.1:0-4492 GCA_964654065.1 uncultured Solibacteraceae bacterium | reverse complement strand
ACGTGACTATAGCGGTTCAGTAGGCGGAGGCGCAGCGGCGTTGCCGGAGCTGGAGGCGCTCCGAACAGGGAGAGATGGCAGAGCACGACATCCTATGGGCCGTGCGGAAAATGTTGTTCTCGGCGCCCTCGAACACCAGCAGCGGGAAAACGGGGCCCGGCTCGCAGATCTCGCAGACTTGGTTCGGGAAGGCAGTCAGATCTCTGACAACCTCCCTGTGAATTATAAGCGCTCCGTTTGCTGGGTAGATCAGTGAATCGGCGGACCTAAGCGCGTTTCCCAGTACCGATCCACTCCCCTTGAGTGGCCAACTTCCCGTTTACCTGTCATAGCGAGGCCGCTCGAGGTGCTTCGCATCGCGCCTCCCATGATCCTAAAGGGCGTGTCGCCCATCGACAAGGTTCTTCTTGTCGATTTCAACGTTTATGTCGAGTGCTACTTCTTCGCCTACGATCAAACGACCACCTTCGAATGTTTCGTTCCACTTTAAGCCAAACTCCAGACGATTTACTTTGCCCCTGATCCTGAAACCGGCCTTTTCAATGCCAAAGCTCTTATCTTTGATTCGACCACCGTAAGCCACGTCAAACGAAACTGGCTTGGTAATGCCACGGATGGTTAAGTTACCTTTCAATACGTTCTTGCCGTCTTCTTTTACTAAGGCGCCGACGAACTTCAAATCGGGGTATTTCTTGGTATTGAAAAATGCGTCCGCCCTCAGATGGCTGTCTCTCTGCTTGTTGTCGGTGAATATGGAGGCGGTTTTCGCGGTGAAGTCTACCGTTCCGCCGGTAAAGTCATCGCCAGGGCAACTGCAAGTAACTCTGGCATCGAAATCCCGAAAGTATCCTGTCACTTCGGTAATAACGAAATGCGCGACGCTAAATCCAATACGCGAGTGGATTTTGTCGATGGTCCAGTCGGTTTGTAGTGGGGCCGCTGCCGTTGCAGCGGCCGCATTGGTTGTTGCATTTGCCGATGAGTGCTGCGCAGCGGCCTCGTTGCCGAGCAACATGAGGGTCAGCAAAGCTGTCGTGGCTGCAAGGCTGAATTTGTGCATGGCGAAGGTCCTCCAGGAGATTACTGACCTGTGGAGCCGGCGGGCACCTTTGCATCTCCTTCCACGTCGATTTCGATCTCGACGTCCGGCGACGACAACGTGCCGAGTTCGCCGACGTTATCGCGCGCCCCTATGCCGAAATCGGCACGTTTCGTCGCCGCCGACCCATGGAACGCGACGCGCGCCGGCTTGCCCGGCGGAACATCGCCAAACGACCCGTTAAAGGTGAAGGTCAGCGGCACGGTTTTGGTCACGCCGTGCAGGGTCAGAGAGCCGTCCATGATCCAGGAGTTTCCAGAGACATGGCGAATGCCACGGCCGCTGTATGTCATAGTCGGGAAGTTTTTCACATCAAAGTAGGCGGGGCCGCGAAGGTCCCCGTCGCGCTCGTGGACCTGCGTGCTGATGGTGGAGGGGTCGATGGTAATGTCGACACTGCAGGCTGCCGGATCCTGCGATGCGGTGATGGTCCCCGAAACCTTGTCGAATCGGCCACGCACCAGTCCGACCACATGGTGACGAGCGCCGAAGTACGCGAAACTATGGTCCGGATCGACCTCATATGTCCGCGGAGCTGGCAATGCCTGGCCTCCCGCCATCTTGTCGGCGGGCTTCGCGGGATGATCCGCCCCGGCGCTGGTCGAAGGCACCGCGCATATTGCGAAAAACAGCGCCCCGATTTCGAAAACGCTAAACAGTTTCTTGCAGATCATTTTTTCTCCATTCCTGCTTACGCATCTCGTTTACCTCTGATCCGTTTGCAACTCGCAACACAGGTTTACGATAGCCGGGCGAGACCGCAGAAGTCCTGAACTTGCTCTGAAATGCTCTGAATAGTTCTGAATGCGAGTATAATCGGCGAAGGCCGCTTTTCTATGTGAGAGCAGCGGCTAATCACCGATCCTGCATGGAACGCCCAACCCCGACAATACTTCGGATAGGCACTTGCTGCGTCAATCCGGCTTCCGGCCAGATTTCGCGAGAGGGAGAAACCGCTCGGGTTGAGGTAAGGACGATGCGACTGCTGCTGTGCCTCGCCGAACACGCCGGCGAGATCGTCAGCATCGATGACTTGCTCAACCAGGTCTGGCCTGAGGTCACCGTCTCTCCGGACTCCGTCTACCAGGCTGTGACATCGCTCCGCCGTCTGCTCGGCGACGACCCCAAGCAGCCCACTTACATCGAGACCGTGCCGCGGCTAGGCTATCGGATGGTGGCGACGGTCAGTCCCTGGGTTTCCGACAGCGAACATCCGGCCCCGAGTTCGAATCCGATGTCGACCGAGGCACAGACGTCCGATGCTCAATACGCCGGTGCTCGACCTGGGCGTGCGCGCCGTCGAGCCGGCTTAACGTGGGCCATCGGCGCGGTGCTGTGCCTCGCGCTCCTCGTCGTTGCTTTCCTATTCCACGGCAAGGTCGCGAATAACAGTCGCTCCGTCTCGGCCGCCGCTGCTTCGCAACCACAGAAATCCATCGCCGTGCTGCCATTTCTCGACCTGACCGAAGAGATGAATCAGGAGCCCTTCGCCGACGGCATGACCGAGGAACTGATTGACAAACTTAGCAAGATCCCGGGCCTTCGCGTGCCGGCTCCCACGTCCTCCTTCTATTTCAAGGGCAAACAAATACCCATCGCCGATATCGCCAAGACGCTGGGCGTTGCCTATGTGCTCGATGGAAGTGTGCGCAAGTCAGGCGAAACGCTACGCGTCGCCGCGCGCTTGATGAGGGCGGACAACGGGTTCGTTATCTGGTCTGAAACCTACGACCGACCGTTCCGCGACATCCTGTTGGTCCAAGACGACATCGCCGGCGAGGTAACGAAAGCTCTGAGGGCATCTATCGAAACCAGGCCGGACCGCTGAAGGATTCTTGGCATGATGCCGCGGGAACCGTGGTGGCATGCGGACATTTACTCCGAGCATACGATCGGAGCCAGCTAGTTGCACCTGACTGCGATTGCGCGGCTGAATCTTTTCTTGCGGTTTCCGGCCAGATTGCCGGAGAACCGGAAGTAACCCAAAACTGAATGTTGTCCTGGCAAGCCGACTTCCGGCCGGGCATTTTCCGAGTGGCGCGTCAACAAACCAGCCAAGTGGATTGTCTTTCTGACTTGGCCTCGCATACCTTTCGAACATGAAGACCTTCATGACGCCCGACGCTCCGTACAGGAACGCAACGAGAACCTACCGATCCCACAACAGGATGTTCGGCTCGTGCCTCCCCCGGTTTCTGCGTCGACGCGCGCAGAGCGGCTTCTCCCCGCGCGATCCACGATCCGAGCCCAGATCTAGTGACCATGGATCACCTCATGATCATTCCCCTTCGTGTTGCACAGAGGACTCTTTGTGCAACGGATAAGCAGGGAGGTTCCTATCCGCTTGTCGCGTCACTGCTCCGACAGGAGGTTCTTGATGTTTGTTGCAACGTTATCCTTGTTTACGACCACTCCCACATAAGCGACCGCAATCCTACCGGATTTGTCGATCAAGTATGTGGCTGGAAACGCGTTCAATGCATAGGCTCTCGAGATTGCATCGTCTCCCATGGCAATCGTGTAATTGATCCCGCGTGTTGCCATAAACGGCCTCACCTTGCCCCAAGCTTCATTAGCGTCCTTCAGGCTTTCATACAAAATATCCATCGAAACACCGATAGCGGTAAAGCCCTTGTCCTTATATGCCTTCTCAATCTCTATAAACGATGGGATCTCAAGCACGCAGCCGCCGCACTCGGTAGCCCAAAAGTTGAGTAGAACGACCTTCCCTCGATAGTCGGAAATCCGGATCTTTCCGCCAGACTCAGTCACAAGTTGAAAGGCGGGCGCTGGTTTTCGATTTGCAGAGGATATAAGCGCCGCGTGGACATTCTGCTGACCGAAGAGAGCCGGAGTGATGCACGTCCACACGAAAACTATTACGAAACCAGCCGTCTTATGCGCCAGTTTTGAACCGGCACGTTTAGGTGTGAAACTCAGCGCCTTTTTTTTTGCATAGTTTTCCTGTACTCTGAATGAACTTGGAACTCTCTAGCACCACTACAGTCTGACATACGAGCGAGCGGGATTTCCGAGCAACGGGCGGCAAAGGATAGCGGAAGCGGCCCACAGAACAGAATCAGGCGTTTTTGACGGGTCTCACAAAGGACCCTCTTGGGGACACGTTTTTTTCACCCGGCCGCCTAACGCCCAAACCGCCCATGTGCAAGGGGCCGAAAAGTGGCAGCCTGGCGTGCGCCAGACGGCGCCCCGGCGCCTACCAACATCAAGCCATAGCGCCCCGAAGGCGGGCGGTTAGAGCCGCGCTGCGGCGGCGCCGTTCCTGCCTGGACGGGAACCATTCGACGGTTTACCGCCGACACATTCGAAACAGCACATGACCCAAAACCCGAAAACTCTACCAAAGGAAACTGGAGTACGCTTGGGCTGAAA
>CAZZHN010000294.1:0-4515 GCA_964654065.1 uncultured Solibacteraceae bacterium | reverse complement strand
TCTGGCGCCTAAGGTGAAAGATATTCTCACCAACCGGCTGGACAAGGAGTGCTTCTTGCGAGCCGATCAGCGCGCGAAATATCAGGTTGTGCTCGATGTAGTGCAGAACCTGCAGTCTGCCGGCGTTGACCAGCTGGGCCTCCTCACCGAACAGGTCGAGGCGAAGAAGCAACCGGCTGCGAAGTAGAGCAGAAGGAAATTAAAAAGGAGCAATTTTATGTCAATGGCAGTGGGCGGAGCGGGCGGTCCGAAGTCCGACATCAACATGACGCCTATGATCGACGTATTGCTGGTGCTGATCATCATCTTCATGGTCATTACGCCGCTGACGCCGAAAGGCCTGGAAGCATTGGTGCCGCAGCCTCCTCCACCGGGACAGCACGAGGACCCGTCCAACATCCGGACCGTGGTGATCAGCGTCAATGAAGATCACAGCATGCTGATCAACCAGGATCCCGTGGAAGAGTCGGCCCTGCAGGAGCGGCTGGTGGAGATCTTCAAGACGCGCGCCGAACGCGTGGTATTCGTCAAGGGCGATCCCAACCTGGAATTCAGCTGGGTCGCCAAGGTCATCGACATCGCGCACGGTGCCCAGATCGACAAGGTCGGCCTGATGCCGTACAAAGACCTCGGACAATAGGAGATTCGCGATGCGCAAAGTGACAATTGTTTTGGCCGCGGTTGCGCTGGCTCTCGCCGCCACCGGCTGCAATAAGCTGAAATCGCGCTCACAGGTCAACGAGGGCGTGCAGGCGTTCAAGGGAGCCCAGTATCCGCAGGCCGTCGAGCACTTCAAGAACGCGGTTGACCTCGATCCCACGTTCCTTTCGGCGCGGCAGTATCTGGCTGTGGCCTACTACCAGCAATACATTCCCGGCGCGGAGTCGCCGGAAAATACCCAGATGGCGCAGGCCGCATTCGACCAGTTCCAGAAGGTCCTCGATCAGGACCCGAAGAACCAGCTGGCGATCGTTTCCATCGCCAGTCTGTTCCTGAATCAGCGCAAATGGGACGACGCGAAGCAGTGGTTCGAAAAGTCCATCGCCGTGTCGCCCAGCGCCGATTCGTATTACAGTCTCGGATTCATAGCGTGGTCAAGGTGGTTCCCGGCATTCGGGCAGGCGCTTGCCACCCTGGGCATGAGACAGGAAGACCCGGGCCCCATCAAGGACAAGAAGGTCAAGGAAGCGCTCAAGGAAAAGTGGGAGCCGGTAATCGACGATGGTCTCAAGGACCTGGACAAGGCGCTCGAGATCAACCCGGAGTTCGATGACGCCATGTCGTACGAGAATTTGCTGATCCGCGAGCGCGCGTACCTGGCGGACAACAAAGAGGAGTACGAACAACAGATCAAGATCGCCGATGCTTGGCTGGATAAAGCCATGGCGACCAAGAAGAACAAGGAAGAGAAGAAGGCGAAGCAGTCGGCTGGCGGCATCGTCAACGACCAGGCCAAGTAGAACTCTGACACAAACCGTATTCGCTACGCTCGCGGCCGGAATGGCAGTTCGAACCCGGCCGCGAGCGTTTCGTTTTTATGGGAGGGGCCGGGTCCAACGCGGTCGGAAGCTTCCACCCCGCGCCAGCCCCGGTACTGCGCCGGTAGATATAATCAAGACTCGGATATCGATTATTGCTGGCACGGATGCGCCCCGCCGGCGCGTTTCGCGCCAAGACAGGGAGACCAGACATCTTGAAATCCGCATTGCGTTGGGCCGCCGTTTTGGCGGCGTCCGCGGCCTTGACTGCGCTGTTTGCGCAGACCAGGGAACGCCCTATACCCCGCCTGGTGCACAAGGACGGCCGATACGCCCTGTTCGTGGATGACGCGCCGTACCTGATGCTGGGAGCGCAGGTGGGCAACTCGAGCGCCTGGCCCGGCGTGCTTCCGAAGGTCTGGCCGGCCATCGAGTACCTGCACGCCAACACGGTCGAGATGCCGGTCTATTGGGAGCAACTCGAACCGCGGCCCGGGCAGTTCGACTACAGCGTGATGGACACTCTGATCGCGCAGGCTCGCCAGCATCGGGTGCACCTGGTTCTGTTATGGTTCGGCCTCTACAAGAATGGCAGCCAGCATTACACGCCGGAGTGGATGAAGCGTGATCCGGACAAGTATCTCCACATGATGGACAAAGACGGGCGCCCTGTGGATTCGCCGTCACCGTATGCATTGGCGTCGCTCCAGGCCGATATCCACGCGTTCACGGCGTTCATGCGGCATCTCAAGGAAGTCGATGGGGAACGCACGGTGCTGCTGGTGCAAGTGGAAAACGAGGCAGGCACGTGGCAAATGCAGCGTGACTATTCGGCGGTGGCGGAGAAGTGGTATCGGGCGCCGGTGCCCGACGAGATTCTAGCAGCGATGCATGTTCCGGCCAGCTCGCCCCCTCCTGACTGGAGAGCGGCGTTCGGCGCCGAATCGGAAGTGTGCTTCCACGCCTGGTCGGTGGCGACTTACGTAGGCAAGGTGGCTGCTGCCGGTAAGGCGGTATATCCGCTGCCGTTGTACGCCAATGCAGCGCTGCGCGATCCGATCAAGCCGGGCGCCCCCGGAACGTATGAGAGCGGCGGCCCGACCGACAATGTGCTCCCCATCTGGAAAGTCGTGGCGCCGGCGCTCGATATTCTGGCGCCCGATATTTATATGGATGACAGTCAGCCGTACCTGAAGGTGCTGGATCTTTACCGCCGCGAGGATAACGCGCTGTTTGTGCCGGAGACCGGCCGCGGCGCGGGGGTTGCCCGCTTCCTGTTTTCGGCGCTCGGCCGCGGCGCAATCGGATTCTCGCCGTTCGGCATGGATTATGTCGAAGGCGCTACCGAAGAGCAGTTCGCGCCGTTCGCGCAGAATTACAAATTGCTGGCCCCGATTGCGCGGCTCATCGCGCGCCTGAATTTTGAAGGCAAGGTGCAGGCTGTGGCGGAGGAAAAAGGGCAAGTCGCGCAGACCCTGGATTTCGGCGCATGGAAAGCCCAGGTTTCCTACGGCTCGGTTCGCATGAGCGCGCCGCGCGGCAATGCGTCGCTCAGCGGCCGCGCGCTGGTGGCCCGGCTGGGCGAGAACCAGTTTCTCGTCACCGGAATGTTCTCCCGCGTCGACTTCCACCCCAGCGCCGCGGGGCAGCAGCGCCAGTTCCTTCGCGTCGAAGAGGGCACATACGAGGACGGCGTCTTCAAGATGGTCCGAATCTGGAACGGTGACGAGACCGATTGGGGCCTCAATTTCCGTTCGGACCCGGTCGTGCTGCGCGTTTCGCTGGCGACGTTCTGATCGCCCTCGTGGAAGGCACTGAAGCATGGCAAAGGGAGTCCGATGAAATCCTATCTCACGCTGGTCGCCGCGTTTCGCAATCTCGACCGCACGTTCTCGCGGGACCCGCGGGCGAGGCATGGCTCGCCCTTACAGCCACCGACCCGTAGGGGCCGGGCATGTCCGGCCCGCCCTGCCGCCAAGCGCTCGGCCGCCTTGGTTGTACTTGCTCTCGCCGCGGGTCTCGCCGCGCCCGCCCTCTGCGCCGCGGCCGACGGTGCGGCCGCAACGCCGCCGATGGGCTGGAATAGCTGGGATTGTTACGGCACCACGGTGACCGAAGCCGAGGTGAAGGCCAACGCCGATTACATGGCCACCCGCCTAAAGCAGCACGGCTGGCAGTACATCGTGGTCGACATTCAGTGGTCCGAGCCGAATCCCAAGTCGCACGGATACCGCCAGGATGCCGCGCTGGAGATGGATGCGTACGGCAGGCTCATCCCGGCGGTGAACCGCTTTCCCTCCGCCGCCGGAGGGCGCGGCTTCCGGCCGCTGGCCGATTATGTTCACAGCCTGGGGTTGCGTTTCGGCATCCACATCATGCGGGGAATTCCCCGCCAGGCGGTGAAGGCGAACCTACCAGTGGACGGGGCTTCGGTGCACGCGGCCGATATCGCCGACGTGAATTCCGTTTGTCCATGGAACAGTGACATGTACGGCGTCGATATGAGCCGGCCCGGCGCGCAAGGCTACTACGATTCACTGCTCAAGCTGTATGCCGGTTGGGGCGTGGATTGCATCAAGGCGGACGATATCGCGCGGCCCACGCACCGCCAGGAAATCGCCGCGCTGCACCAGGCGATTTTGAAAACCGGGAGGCCGATCGTTCTCAGTCTCTCGCCAGGGCCGGCGATGGTCAAAGACATCGAGTTCCTGCGAGAGAACGCCAACATGTGGCGCATCTCGGACGATTTCTGGGACGATTGGCGGCTGCTGCGGCAGAACTTCATCCTGATGTCGATCTGGAGCTCCGTGGGGCACGCCGGCGCCTGGCCCGATGCCGACATGCTGCCGCTGGGCCGCATAGGGATTCGCGCCGAGCGCGGCGAAGCGCGCACGTCCCATTTCACGAAAGACGAGCAGCGCACGCTGATCAGCCTGTGGTCGATCGCCCAGTCGCCGCTCATGTTCGGGGGCGACCTGCCGTCCAACGACGAATTCACCGAGTCGCTGATTACCAACGACGAGGTGCTGGCGGTCGA
>CAZZHN010000293.1:0-4517 GCA_964654065.1 uncultured Solibacteraceae bacterium | reverse complement strand
CGGCGTTTAGGAAGCCGCTGCCCGCCGCCGCCCGCGAGATGATAGGCACACTGCAGAGCGCGCCGGAAGCCCGCAAAAACGCCGCCCTCCCAGTTACGCCTGCGTCCGCCACAACCAGCGCCAGCGATGGGACTTTGCAGGTGGACGAAACCTCCTGACCTCCCCAAAACTGTAACGAGTATCAAAGGACCATTGACATTGGTAGTGCTGGACCTTAGAGTCGACGTTATAAGGAGGGCAGAGATGCGGATCACAGCCCCGACCATTGGGGTATTTGGTCTGGCCGTGGGTGCTCTCGCTCTATGGCATGCCCCCCCCTCTCGGGCCTTACCTCGCCACATTCGAATCGTATCAGCCTCCGGTCGCCCACTCGGCAGCTTTTTTGACGGCCTGAAGACCAGCCAAAAACAACGAGCCAGGCTCAAGGCCATGAAGGAGTGGAGGCCAGCGTGTATTCCGGAGCAAAAGGTGGGTTACTTTGGCAGAGCGGCTACCTTTCTGGGTTTAGGTGGGACCGTCCATGCTCAAGGCTATTGCTATTCGGGCTCATGCGGCGGCTGCTACGTTCAACTCGTCATGTCGTACTGCTCAGGGCCAAGTTGTAGCGGGCCAATATGGTACGGCTCCACGAATGGCGGCGAAGCGGACCAAGGAACCGCGGTGTTCGGTTCCCTTGTTTGCGGCCCAAATCCACCGTGTGGCTGCTTACAGGGCTACTGCACAAACGATGACTGTCCTTAGGAGGTTTCGATGCCGCGCACACAGAGCTTGAGTTACCTGGCGATGGCGATAGCGGTGCCAACTGCGATGCTGGGACAGCCCTCCGGGCTGGTCGCATCGGGAGCCGTAACGGTTCCATTTGCATTTGAGGGTAAGCGGCCTCCAGTCTGGGGAGGGAATGCCGTTCTGGTGGCGGATGGTCCCCTAGTTTCTCCCGGCAACTTCATGGGATTCAACCACGATGGCCGCCAAGTCTTCCAAGCCGGTTTCTTCATACCAGGGGCATCCAACACCGCCGTGGACGGCTTTGCCAGGGGAGCCGACGGAACGGTGGCATTGTGCGGCAGGTCTTACGCAAGCGATGGCCGCGGCGCCCCGTTCATCGCGTGGATTTCAGCGGACGGTAATTCGCAGCAGGTGATTCGCACCGAGCCCTACAGCCCCCGAGTGATTGCCGTCGCTCCAGACGGTACCCTGTGGACGGTGGGTAAGGAATTGAACTCCGACGGCTCGGAGAAGAGCGGCGTCAATCTCGACGCAGGTGTGGTGCGGCATTTCGACCGGACCGGGAAGAGTCTGGGGACCTTTATACCTCGGTCAAGCATCCAGGACTCGACTCACCTGACGAACCAGCAGAGCCTCTTGGCAGCTGCCGCGGATCGGGCCGGCTGGCTTCACTTCGACCGTTCGAACCGCGGTGCCTACGTAGAAATATCGTCGGACGGGAACATCGCAACCTATCCAATGCCCCAAACGCAAGCGAAGGGAATGCGGTTTGGGGGCATCGCTTTCACTGACTCCGGCGATGTGTTCGCGGAGGTGGACAACCCCGACGGCAATAGCAACTTTTCCCTGTTTGCCCTGAACCGTTCTGCGGGCCAGTGGCTTCCGGTGAGAATCCCCGCCTCTGGCAGATGGGCCCTTTTACTGGGCGGCAGCGGGAACGAACTGGCATTTACTTACGGGCCTGGGAGCAGCTACTCGACGATACACTTTTTTGTCCCTGACAGCAAATAGGCGGCACAAACCGAGAGCCTCAAAAAGCGGCGTGATGCGGCATGACGGTCGCGTGCATGCAATTCCGCCGGGACGCACGGGGGCCCGCCCTAGCCCACCAGCAGCGCGCGCCATTCCGGTGCCAGCCGCACCATCTCATCGACCCGCAGCCAGGTGAGCCCACTCGCGGCTTCGGTCTGCGCACGAATTTGACTTGCACCTCGAAACCGAAGACGCCGGCCCGCCAGCTAACCGAACGTGGCCGAGGTTGTGGGGAACTATCCCGCCACGGCAAAGCCTGATCCTTCTCGCTGTATTCATACGTATAATGCTCGCTGCGCATACGCCCCGGGAGTTTTTCCCCTTATGGAGGAAGTTAAGGGGCGAATACCATTGAATGGAGTGAGGAATGGATTTGCCTCGAGTTCCCCATCACCGTCAAGGTCGCTGAGGACGCGCCGATTGAAGTGTGGGGCATCAGAGGTAAGACACCCGCCGAGATTGCCGCAGACATCGCCCGCCGTTCCGACGACGATGTCACGGAGTTTTTCCCGATCATGCTCAGCCGTGACGGCGTGGAGATCGTGATTCTTTGGCCCGGCGGCAAACTCGGCGAGGTCCCGGTCCTCGACCCCGCTGGCCAATATCTTCTGCCACTCACCCTGCGCGTACGGCACTGGTACGAAGATGACCGCATGCGAAGACCCCGCCAAGCTCGGGACCTTGTCCGGAAAGTCGCAAATGGCGGCGTGTTGCTCGCGAGTGATTTGAGGCCGCCCCCCCCACGTTTTCGCCTGCGAATCTTAAGGCGGTGCGCACCTTGGGGTTTCTTAGGCGGGAGGTGCAGTCGTCGCGTCGGTCGCGAGGCTGCGGACTGTGAGTGATTTCTCGTGCCACTCAAATCGCGTCGGCTGTCCTCTGCGTCCCAGGAGGAACCGTCCCACGCCCAGTGCGTCGAGTCGGCGCAGCGCGCGAACGAGGGTAGCCTTTTCCAATCGCTGAATGGCGTCGGCGGCCGTGACTGTTTCGCCCCTATTTGCTTATAGGAGAAGGCCTTGTGTCTCTCCTCCGGGAGTAAGCGACCGTTACCCTTGGTTGACTTATGCCCGTGACTGCGCCAGTGATAAAACGGGTATAAGGGCACTGGTTTGGGAGCGCTCCCGCGCGGACTGCTCCCGGTTATCGAGCCGATGCTAGTGACCTGACCCTGTCGCCACACTGGGACGGTCGGCCCGCTGGTCCACGGCGGATCCAAGGCACACGGCATGAGACTTTTCCGACGCCTCGCGATCGTTCTTTCCTTGCTATGTGGTGTAGCCTCGCTCGCAATCATCCTGCCGGCTTCAAGGCCCCAACCCGGTATCGCTACCACAGCACGGGAGATCAGTCATCGGAAGGTTGGAAAATCGGGCCGACTGCTTGCGGCACGGGTGGAAGGAGTAGTGACCTATTTCGATGCAAAGAACGGTTTAATGTTCGTGCAGGACGCCACCGGCGGTGTACGCGTGAGTGCAGACGAAGACGGACAGCCGTGTTTTCCTGGTGAGCGAGTCACCGTTTCGGGTTTTGTAAGCGACGCTGAACTCTCTCCCGTCATTCTAAACGCGCAGATCGCGCATCATGGTAATGGTTTGCTTCCTGCCGCGCCGCTCGTCACTGCGTCGTTATTCGGAACGCCCGAGGTCGAGAACCGCCTGGTCAGTGTCGAAGGCGTAGTCCAGCGCGCGAACCCGCTGCAGAATGACTCTTCGCTGCTGGTAACGATCAGTCAGGGCGGCAGCCAATCGCCGTGCATTGCCAGGACTACAGTGGCGTGATTGGGGACGAACTCGACAGGCGCGTTCGTGTAGTCGGCGTTGCGACTACAGCACTCTATGTCGAGCTTAAGCCGGTGGGAAGAACGATCTGGAGCCTCTCGTGGGCCCGCACTGTCCATCTTGATCCGGCAAGCTCGCCTCGATCAGCGCCGCTGATGACCACGGCCAGTTTGTTGGGTCTGCCCAACGACCGTCTTCCAGAGCGTCGCACGCGAATTCACGGCAGGCTGGAAGCCGCGGGAGAGGCGGGAATGTTCCGAATCCACGACCGAACCGGCGCGCTGAATGTTGAATTCGATCCCACCAGCGCGGTCCGCTTGGACGTAGATGTTGAGGTGGCGGGGTTTCCCAAACGCGATGCCAGGGGGACCTATCTCGATGCTGCGTTGGTGTCCGCAGATGTTCCGGCTGACCGCGATGCTTCCATGCCCGTTCTCACGAGCATTCATCAGGTGCGTTCACTGCCGCCGAACGAAGCCATGCGAGAGTACCCAGTTCACCTCCGCGCTACCCTCACCTACTATGACCCTGCCGGCTACATAGTCTTTGTAGACGATGGGAACGACGGAATATATGTCAGCCCGCACGAGTTGCCAGTCACCGGCGTGCGCGTTGGAGACCTAGTCGAGATTGATGCTGTCTCGCAGGCAGGGAATTTCGCCCCTATTCTTGGCCGACCGCACCTGCGCGTGATTGCGCGGAATGTCCCGTTGCCGCGCCGCAAGACGTCCATGGATGAGATCCTCTCGGGTGCAGAGGATAGCCGCCTAGTCGATGCCGAGGGCGTGGTCCGGAATGCAAGGGCGACCGGAGGGATGACCCTTGACGTGGTATATGACGGCCACCGCATTGGCGCATACATACCAGGCCTCGCGGATCCCGAGCGTCTGCTGGATGCTCGCGTTGCCCTGCATGGAGTGTGCGGGACGCTCTACAATGAGCGGCGCCAGCTTCGCGGCGTTCAGCTGTTTGTACCGGGCCCCG
>CAZZHN010000292.1:0-4523 GCA_964654065.1 uncultured Solibacteraceae bacterium | reverse complement strand
GTGCCCGAGGGCAACTACCGCGTGAAGATCCTGTTTGGCGGCCCGGCGGACACGGTGGTCACGGTGCGCGCCGAGGCACGCCGGCTGATGCTGGAGAAAGTTGCCGTCAAGGCCAACACCACACTGGAAAAACGCTTCGACATCAACGTCCGCTTTCCCGAGTTCCTTAACCCCGATGGCACACCCAACCGCGTCCGCCTGAAGCAGCGCGAGTTTGGCAACCTGAACTGGGACAATAAGCTCACCATCGAGTTCAATGGGACGAATCCAAGCTTCCACGCCTTATCCATCACGCCACTGACCGGCTCATTTGCCGATCCGGTGGTGTATCTGGGCGGCGACTCCACCATGGTCGATCAGGACACCAATCCGTGGGCCTCGTGGGGGCAGCAGTTGCCGCGCTTCTTCCTGCCCGGCGTAGCGATCGCCAACCACGCCGAGTCCGGCGAGACCTCGGCGTCCTTCCAGGGCGAGCTGCGCTTTGCCAAGATCATGTCCGTCATCAAGCCCGGCGACTACTTTTTCATGCAGTTCAACCACAACGACCAGAAGGCCGGCGCCGTGACGCTGGACCGGTACAAGGAGATCCTGACCAGCTTTGTCACCCAGGTGCGGTCCAAGGGGGCCATCCCAGTGATTGTGACTGCGCAGCACCGCAGAAGCTTCGACACAAGCGGGCACATCACCAACTCGCTGGGCGATTATCCTGCCGCCGCGCGCAAGGTGGCCGCCGACAACAAGGTTGCCTTGATCGACCTGACCGCGATGAGCGAGGTGATGTTCAATGCCATGGGCGACGAGGGCAGCAAGCACGCCTTCATGTACTTCCCCGCCAACACCTTCCCCGGACAGAACAACGCCTACGCCGACAACACCCACTTCAACAACTATGGGGCGTATGAGCTGGCGCGCTGCATCGTCAAAGGCATCGAAGAGAACAAGCTGTACTTCGCCGTACACATTGATCCGGCTGTGGCGGACTTCGATCCCGCGAAGCCAGACCCGTTCGACACGTTCTACCTGCCGCCGACACCCAATATGACACAGGAAGACCCAACGAAGATTCCGCAGGCGAATTTGAAGTAAGCCTCGGCAGATGAACTCAGCAAATCGCGCGCCCCACATCTTGACATCCGAGATGTGGGGCGCTCGCAACTGTAAGAGAAACGACAAGAGCAAAAGACAATACAGAGATTCTGGCCTTCGACTACGCTCAGGCCAGAATGACGAGCTGATGGAATGACAAGCTAAAGGAATGACGACCCAATGGAATAACGACTCCCTGGGGTTTCGCCGATGCTCACTGTCCCCTACCTGCTGCTTTCTGTTCCCTGTTCTTTGTTTCCGCTTTTTTGCTCCATGTTGCCGAATTTCTGCTTGAGCAGCGCTCGATACAGCTCGACGGTCTGGGCGGCGATTGACTTCCAGGCGAAGGTCTCTTCGACGCGCTTGCGGCCTGCCGCGCCCATCTGCGCGCAGAGGGATGGGTCGGCCATCAGCTCGGCGAGGCGCGCAGCCAGATCGTGCGCGAAGCGGTCTGCATCGAGTGGAAAACCAGTGACCGGATCGGGATCGAAGGGTACCAGGCGGCCGGTGACGCCATCGACCACCACCTCCAGAATGCCACCCACGGCGCTGGCAACGACGGGCGCGCCGCAGGCCATCGCTTCGAGGTTGATGATGCCGAAGGGCTCGTAGACCGAGGGGCAGCAGAAGACTGCGCAGTGGGAGTAGAGCTGGATGGCCTCTTCCTTGGTGACCATCTGCTCGATCCAGACGACGTTGTGCCCGGTCCCGGTGGGGTCTCCGGTGGCGATGGCGCGGCCTCCATCGCGCGTGACCTGCTCGTGCCCGGCGCGTTTGCTTCCGGGCGTCTCGCGGCGCAGGGTCTCAACCTTTGCGCGCATCTCGGCACCGATCTCGGGGGTGTCGGGCGCGCCCGCACAGAGGACAACCTGGGTTCCGGGAGCAAGATAGCGGACCGCATCGACCAGGTGGGTAACGCCCTTCTGCCGCGTGATGCGCCCGACGAACAAGACGTATGGTACAGCGGGATCGACGCCGTACTTCAGGAGCGCCGCGGTTGACGAGGTCTTGCGATATTCCGCGAGGTCGATGCCGTTGTAGATGACATGCACGCGGGTTGCATCCACCTCGGGGTAGGAGCGCAGAATGTCTGCCTTGGTCCCGTTCGAGACGGCGATGATGGCATCGGCGTCGAGGATCGCCGTGCGCTCCATCCAGGAGCTCATGGCATAGCCGGAGCCGAGCTGCTCGGCCTTCCAGGCGCGCAGCGGTTCCAGGCTGTGGGTGGTCAGCACAAAGGGGATGCCGTAGAGCTTTTTGGCGAGGAAGCCGGCCATCGCCGCGTACCAGGTGTGCGTGTGGACGATGTCGATCTGCGCGAGTTCCTTCATCTGCACGAGGTTCAGTGCCAGCGCATCGACGGCGGTCTTGAACTTGGCGGCTGGCCCGGAGTCGACGCCGCCGGTAATCCCGGGAGGCGGCACATCTCCGCGCACATGCAGGTTGCCGGCATCGAGCCGCTGCGCGCCCCAGCAGTGGACTTCGACCTCGATCAGGCGGGCAAGCTCGCGGCTCAGGTACTCCACGTGCACGCCCGCTCCACCATAGACTTCGGGCGGATACTCCCGTGTGATCAAGCCAACCCGCATCGCGATCTCCATTCCCTGAAAAGCAGATTTCCTGGCAACAGGATACGCCTTGAAAGATTCATCCCGATGGACTACCGTGATTCGACGGAAGAACGGCCTACCGTTGCCGCGCGCGCAATTTAGAGTGAACGCTCCCCGGCTGCCCATGCGCGACAAGACACCCCGCAATCGTGAATAATGGGCAGCGCCGAAACTCATGACGCGCGACAGCCGTATCTCAATCGAAGACCGCCGCTCAGGAATCGACGATCCAGAATGCAGCAGACGCAAACGCCAGCCCGGAGAACCCCATGAACCAGCATCGCACGCAGTCCCTCCCTATCCTCGCATCTCGCACATTGTTTGCCTCACTGCTTACGATTTCGGTATTCGCACTGGTGCTTGCTCCCGCGTGCGGCGCCCAGACCACGGCAAAGCCAGCCGTGCAGAAGCCCTCGGCAGCCGCCGGACAGACGACCGCTACAGTCTCCGTTGCGTCGCTGCGCGCTGGATTTGCGAATCCGCCGAACGAGGCGCGGCCGATGGTCCGGTGGTGGTGGTTTGGCCCGACGGTGGTGAAGCCTGAGATTCTGCGGGAGTTGCAGCAGATGAAGGCCGACGGCATTCAGGGGGCTGAGATGGCCTTCGAGTATGCCGAGGTGCTGGACGACCCGGCCAAGGGCCTCAAGACGCTTCCCTTCCTCTCGCCCGAGATGCTGGACGACGTGGCGTACGCGCAGGCTGAGGGACGCAAGCTGGGGCTGCGCATCGACCTGACGCTGTGCTCGGGTTGGCCCTACGGCGGCCCTAACACGCCGCTTTCCGAGGCCATCACAGACATCCGTGTAGCCCAGGTACCTGTTCCCGCCGGCGCTGCTTCCGTAGCAATGCCCAGCCTGCGAGAGGGCGAGTCGCTGATCGCAGCGGACATTGCCGACGCAGTTGCCAGCTCAGCAGCGCCTGCGCCTGCCCCAGCGGCGGGAGGCTTTGCAGGCCGCGGCGGGCGTGGCGGCGGTCCAGCGGCAGCCAGCTACGACGCAAGCACCGCCAAGCCGCTCACCGTTTCCGGCAACACAGCCGCCATCGCACCCGCCGACAATCCGCGCACAGCGCTCTTCTTCATCCAGAGCCATCCGAGGATGCAGGTAAAGCGCGCAGCCGTGGGGGCCGAGGGCTTTGTGCTGGACCACTTCTCGCATGACGCCGTCTCTCACTATCTGCAGAAGGTCGGTACACCGCTGCTTGGCGCGTTCGGCTCGACGCCGCCATACACCATCTTCTCCGACTCGCTGGAGGCGGGCGGCTCCGGCTGGACCCCCAATTTGCCGGCCGAGTTCCTGAAGCGCCGCGGCTACGACCTGATTCCCCACCTTCCGGAGCTGGCCGCCGGAGGCAGCGTGGCGGCCGACACGGTGCGCCACGACTACGGCGAGACGCTGACCGACCTGGTGGACGAGAACTACCTGACGCAGCTCACCAACTTCGCCGTAGCCCATCACACGAAGTTCCGCTCGCAGACCTACGGCGAACCGGCGGTGGACTTCTCCAGCCAGAACATTGCTTCGCTGGCCGAGGGCGAAGGGCCGCAGTGGCGCGCCTTCTCCACGCTGCGCTGGGCCACATCGGCCAACCACGTGTACAACCACGTGGTCAGCTCCGGCGAGACGTTTACCTGGCTGCACTCGCCGGTGTTCCGCGCAATACCGCTGGACATGAAGGCCGAGGCCGACATCGACTTCATTATGGGCGAGAACCAGATCATGTGCCACGGCTGGCCGTACTCGCCGCCGGACGGCGAAGTGCCGGAGCCAGGCTGGAGCCTCTACGCCGCGGCGTCGTTCAACAACCACAACCCGTGGCACCCGGTGA
>CAZZHN010000291.1:3400-4542 GCA_964654065.1 uncultured Solibacteraceae bacterium | reverse complement strand
AGCACCATCAAGTCGCCGGGCTTGGCCGGGCGCTGGCTCCATTCGCCTTGCGTGCCGCTGGTGAACCGGTTGAGAACGTAATCGTTATAAGTGGCCTGGGCGGGGCCCTGGCCGTTGGCAGTCTCGGTGGCAAATCCGAAGTTGCGATCCACTACGTTGACTCGCGCCGACGCGCTGGGCTGTCCGTTGTAAGTCACCTTGACGTCGTAGGGACCGTCCGCGGTGCTGGACGGCAGCATCCCCGCTATTTGGCTCGCGACCGTGTAGTACATCAGAGCACTGATGGGCGAGCCGCCGGAAGCGGGAGTAAACGTAATGCTTGTTCCGGAAAGCTCGGTCGGATACGGAGCCGCATTCTGCACGGAGATGGTGGCCGGACCGAGTCCGGCGCCGAAGATGACGAACCACGAACCCCTAGCCACGTCAGGGAGCAAAGAACTGGCGTTGAGGACGCCATTGGTGGCGATCGCGGGCTGCCCCTTGGCGACAGTCGAGATCAGTAGTAGTGCCAGACAGAATAGAATCGTCGTCTTCATAAATTCCAGATCGGGCCGACCGTTGCGACCAAGCCCGTGTAATCCTTTCCGAGAGGTTTGGACCGGGCATCCAAATCCCAGCGCTGCGAGACTCTTGGACCAGGTTTCACATCTTGCCGTCCTGATCGGGTCGAGTATACATCCAATAGATATTTTAAGAGCTATTTTTCTCATTATCCAACCCGGGACGCCTCCGGCGCCGGAGCCTCTGTATCTGGTCGCCCCGGAGACCCCCACATCGGCGACAGACCCTAGAAAAGGACTCGTCGCTGCACTCCGCGCGTTTTTGGGGACTCCCTGGACCTGGCCGCCAGCTGCTCCAAGCATCGAACCTCATATGTCGCAGGATGTGGGCGCAGAGAGGAGGTGAAAGCTGAGCCGCCGTCAAGCCGGAAGCCCGTCAGGTTGCGCCCAAGGGGGGCCCTGTCCAACCTGGCGTCGCGTCGGCGTTCCGTCATAGTGGAGTTCCAAGCGAGTCGGCTTTCGATGGACCTGTAAGCTACTGAAATAGATCTGGTTAACAGGGCACTTGGTATTCCAGTCGCCCGCAGCACGGCGGAAGCGTCGATTGCCAGCCCTGAGGCTTCGTACAGAGTAAGGGAGTCC
>CAZZHN010000291.1:0-3300 GCA_964654065.1 uncultured Solibacteraceae bacterium | reverse complement strand
GAGTCCGCTCATCCTGCGAGTCCCAACAAAATTGACGACCTGGTCACGAAACCACCCATGGACGCGCGCGAGGTGCCCGCGTGTATTTCATCGTCGCGTTGTCCCAGGCAGATCCTACAGTCTTGGCTCATCACTTCTCCGATCCTCCCTCAAAATAGGTTTGATCACTGCAGACCGAACTCGCAGAGTCGAAGGTTTCTTGAGCAGCAGACTGCCTACTCGGGAATCTCCGCACTAGCCCCCGTTGCCACGGGGAACGGGTCGCGCCAGCATCCAGGGCCGCCTACGGGCGATAGGCAAGGCGCCGAGCTGCTCTCAGTTCCAGCCGATACTGCCGCAGTGCGAGCCGTCGATCCTTGCGCTGGGCCCACCACATCGAGAATTGAAAGCGGAAAGCGGCCCAAAGCGAGTCCGGTGTTCTAGAGGCCATACATGGATGCTTACAGGCATCGTCCCGAATGCATAGCCGCCGGCCTTTCGAACCGGTACCGGAGGGGTACCACACGGCCTATCGCGCGTCGCCCAGAAGCCCTTCCAGTTTCGTCTTCAGGGCCACGTCTTCCGGCGATCCGCCCGAGGCCACGCACACCGTGGCCTTCGGGAGCTACCAATATTAACCGATTTCGCCCTCCACAAACCCGATTGCCGGCGGCCAAGATGACCGTGCTGGTGAGCGAGTCGCCGCGTCGGTGGCACCGGCCACAGTACGCTAACTACTACTAACCCTACTGTTCCAATCGCCCGTCGTGCCCCAATACTTGGTGTTATGGAGCGTGCGAGCGAAGGGCTGGTACGACTTCCCAAGGACGTGAGTACAGAGCGCCGTGCCAGCACCCGCTTTCCCCTAACCCTGGAGGTCCGCTATGACGTCTCGGGGCGCAGCGCGCCGGTGGAGACGGGCTCGGGCCGTACCATCGACCTGAGCAGCACTGGTCTGAGCTTCACCGCCGACAGGCCGCTATTGACCGGACAGAAGCTTGACGTATCCATCGACTGGCCCGTACTGCTCGACGGGGGCGTAAAATTGCAACTGATTATGTCGGGCATGGTCGTCCGAACCAACGGAACAGCGACCGCACTGGAAATCCTGAGGCACGAATTCAGAACGCGCCGTGTGGGACTGAAGGTTGCGCCACTTCAGAAATCAGTCGGCTGAAGCGTTCGCGCAGCGAGGTTGCCCTGCCGGCGAATGCAAGAAATCATCTCCCGATCGCGCCATGCTTCGGACAAGTAATAGTGGCTGGTTGACGGCGCACTCGGAAATTGTATATCGCATCCCGTCGTCGATGATCGCCCTGGTCCAAAATTCCCCCTTGCCAGGGATGTTGCCGTCTGGCGGCACGGCGCGGCGGTCCCCGGGAGAAGGCGACATCACCACATCACGCCTTCCCCAATGGCCGCGGCGTAGCCCGAAATCCGGCGATGAGGCGCCGGCAATCACAGGCCACTCAGTTCCTACTTCCAGAACCCCAGCCCGATGCGTGCTTTGTGCTCGATTCTTCGCCGCAGCAGACGCGGCTCCAAGGTGGGCTGGCGCTCGGGGTGCGTCATGATGGGAATCACGCCACGCTGAACCACTGCCCCAATGCGACGCGCCAGAGGCCGGTCAACTCCGTCTCTGGGGGAGTGTGGAAACCCTCCAGACAGCTAAGACCCGCTCGGCTGAGACACAATTGTCCGGAATCCATGAAACAGGCGATGGAAACGAGAAGGGAGGCTTCTGGAGATTCAGCATACGAAAATCGCCCGTTTGATTTTGTCGGCGCTATAAAAAAGACAGCGGAGCCGCCATTTTCAACCTTCGTTTTTGTTTTAAGTTCGGGTCCAGCAGAATCCTCCGTTTGAATCCGGTGGAGCGAGCCGAGGATCGAATTCGCTGCCGCTTGTCTAACCAGGCACTGCCTGAATTGGTCGGGAAGCGTGAGCCCAAGAGCTTCCAACTGCACGCTTGATTGATCTTGAAAAAGCGTTGAAAAACCGTTGATTCCAGTGCGTGAATCGAGGCTTATCCGCAGGATTCTGGGTCATTTAAGGGCTCTTCGCGGATCGTCCAGGAGACGGCTGGAGCGCCGACAAATCCAGGCCGCGAAGGGTGTAGCGTCCTCTCATGCCTGAGGCAGAATCGATTCGGTGGGCAACTCAGAAAGCTAGACGGAAATTCTGGCGAAGCAACTCCCGCAACATTCCGACAAGGCAGAGAAGGGACAATGTGGACCACCGGGTTCGCACTTCCCAGAACCCGTGAAAATTGTCGCGGCATTTCTACAATAGCGAGAATCGGCCTTTAATCAGAAGCGGGAGGGCGCGTAAGAAGGCATCCACTCCATCAGGCCAGTTCAGTTCGGTTCAGTTGGGTCTAGGTAGGTAATGTTTTCGGTTCAGTTCATTTCGCCGGAGGGGCGTTAGAAACCCTACGGCTGGCTGGCGTGGTCTGTCGGTGGTCTGTCGCGGTGATACGCTGGCCAGGTTGCCCTCTCAAACGCTACGCGTTTTGCACGACGAGAGCATGTCCAAGCGTGGCTTTCTTAATTCGTGAAGGACCTACCGGATCGGTCCCTGGTTACCGTGGCCCCTGCCGATCACGTACGGTAAACCCGCCGGCATGCGCGGAATCTGCATGGCTGCCGGACAGCGGAAAAGTTCGGGCACCCTGGAAATCACGCGCAAGTTCGCGGACATTTCCAGGGCCGGCCGCGCGCGGAAATCCTTGGAGTAAAGCTTTCATCTTGATCCTTTGGGCGTCAACGCTTCGAAGCCGGAGACAACGTCGAACAGCTCCTCGTCGATGCCATTCTGGCGCAGACGATGAAATGTGCGATTGAGGTCCTCCAGCAATTCGTCGATATTCTTGTCGGCGCGTTGCATGGCTGCCAGGCGGCTGGCGTTTTCGCTAGCCAGCGATTCGGCGCACGCCCGGAAGATCGACACGAAGAGATATCCACTGATGAATGCACGCAGAGTCGCAGAGCCGCCCCCTATGACTTGGGGCAAGTTTCCCGTCGGCCACGGTACCGCGGCAAGATTGCGTCGCCATTCTTCGTCTAGCGGTAACAGGCGCTGGTGGACGGGCGCATAGACTGCCCCTGACTTTGGGCAGTTGTGGAACAGGTGGATCTCGGCGATTTCGCCGCGGTGTTCACGCGCCTCGGCGCCCAAGAGAATCTGGCCGACGAGCGGGGTAATGGCCCTGACGGAGTTCGGCACGGGAAAGAGTCCCCGCAGCGCCAAGCCCGCGTCGGCCAAGTGCTCATGAACGCGCTCGCCGACGGCCCAAACCTCGTGCTTGCCTGGCAGGGCCGA
>CAZZHN010000290.1:0-4639 GCA_964654065.1 uncultured Solibacteraceae bacterium | reverse complement strand
CGCCACAGTCCCAATTTCAGGGTAAGGGGCGTGTCAAGGGATTGGAGGGGTAAGTAATTGGAAGAACAGGGAAGAAGCCGCGTGACTGGAACGCACGGGCCGGGCATGCCCGGCCCCTACGGGGCGAGGTAGGAAGGACCATCGGGGTTTGTGGTCTGTCATTTTCGGGGTAGGCAAAACACAAAAACAAAAACAAATGACAGACGACACAAAGCGATCGTCTGTCCTACCTTGGCATATAATACGGAAACCAAATATGGCTGAGCTCGAGATTCACCACGAAGGACATGAGTCCGATCCGATGGGGCAGAAGGTGGGCATTCTGGCCGCGGTGCTGGCGGTTGCGCTGGCGATCGTGTCCATTGTGTCGCACCGGACTCACACGGAGGCCATCATCACTAAATCCGAGGCCAACGACGCCTGGGCGCACTACCAGGCAACGCGGGTGAAGTCGCACAACGTCGAGCTGGCGTTAAACCTGCTGGTGGTGCTGGGCGCCAAGGGCGACGCCGCGGAAAAGATGCGCGCCGATAACGAGGGGCAGAAGAAGAAGTACGAAGGCCAGGGCAAAGAAATCCAGAAGGAGGCCGAGCACGACGAGGCGGCATCGCAAGCGGCGGAGCATCGCGCGCTGCGGTACGACCTGGGTGAGGGACTGCTCGAGATCGCACTGGTGTTGAGCTCGATCTACTTCATCTCGCGCAAGATGATGTTTCCGTGGATCGGGGTGATCGCGGGAGTGGCGGGTATCGCGATTGCACTGACCGGACTGGCGATGTAGGGTCAGCGCGCGCGAGCGGCAGCGGGCTGCAGGCTGCAGCATGGGACCACGACGCCAACCGGCTCACCGGCGGCAAGACCGCCGGCGCCACGGATGGCAAGTCCGCCGCGCGATATACTCAACCAGCATGAGGCTACTCCCTCTCCTGATATGGCTGCCGCTGATTGCCGCAGCGCAAGAGAAATCCGCGCCCTCCGGCGCGCCGGAAGAACCGATCAACGTCAAGACGTTCGCCGATTTGAAGGTCCGCAGCATCGGCCCGGCGTTCATTTCCGGCCGCGTGTCGCAGATCGCGGTTTTTCCGGACGATTCCAACCACTACCTGGCGGCGATCGCCTCGGGCAACATTTTTGAAACGCGCAACGACGGCACCACCTGGACACCCGTCTTCGACAGCCAGGGATCGTACTCGATCGGCGCCATCGCCATCGACGCGAAGAATCCCTCCATTGTGTGGGTGGGCACGGGCGAGAACAACGACCAGCGCTCGGTGGCGTATGGCGACGGCGTTTACAAGAGCGAAGACGGCGGGCACACGTGGACCAACGTGGGGCTGAAGCGGACAGAGCATATCGCGCGCATCGTGGTGGATCCGCGCGATTCCAATGTTGTCTACGTGGCGGCGCCCGGCCCCTTGTGGAGCGGCGGCGGGGACCGCGGCCTGTTCAAGACCACGGACGGCGGGAAGACATGGTCGCAGACCCCGCTCAAGGTGGGCGATTACACGGGCTGCTCGGACGTGATCCTGGACCCGCGCAATCCCGACATTCTGCTGGCGGCGACGCATCAGCGGCAGCGCCGGTACTTCGGCATGGTGCACGGCGGTCCGGAGTCGGCGGTGTGGCGTTCGGTGGACGCCGGAAAGACCTGGGTCAAAGTGGGCGGCGGTTTTCCGAATCCTGGTGAGTTAGGCCGAATCGGACTCAACTACGCGCCATCCAACCCCAGCATCATCTATGCGCAGGTCGAAGGCCCGCGAGGCACACCTCCCATGGGAGGCCTCTATCGCTCCACCGATAACGGCGTGACCTGGCAGAAGCGCAACGGCTTCGACGATCAGGGGCAGTATTACTCAAAGGTGGTGGTGGACCCGGCCAATCCGGACCGCGTCTACGTGATGGGCTTCCTGATCATGGTCTCGGATAACGGCGGCTCCACCCTGACCGTGCTGAACACTCGCTCCAAGCACGTGGACAATCACGAGATCTGGGTGGATCCGAAAAACAATAACCATTACCTGGTAGGCTGCGACGGCGGCATTTACGAAAGCTTCGACCGCGCGGCCACGTGGATCTTCAAAGCCAATCTGCCGACGGCGCAAATGTACGACGTGGCGGTGAGCGAAGACGCGCCTTTTTATTACGTCTACGGCGGCACGCAAGACAACAACAGCTTTGGCTGCCCGGCGCGCACGCGCAGCTCGGCCGGCATCATCAATAGCGACTGTTTCGTCACCATGGGCGGGGACGGTTTTTACTCGCGCGTCGATCCCAAAGACCCCAACATCATTTACGCCAACATGCAGAACGGCGGCATGGTGCGCTTCGACCGCCGCACCATGGAGCGCGTCGGCATCCAGCCGCAGCCGGCGCAGGGCGATCCGGCGCTGCGCTGGAACTGGGACACGCCGCTGATCATTAGCCCGCATTCGAATACGCGGCTCTATTTCGGCTCGCAGCGCCTGTACCGCAGCGACGACCGCGGCGACAGCTGGCAGGCCGTGAGCGGCGATCTGACGCGCAACCTGGACCGCAATAAGCTGCCGCTGATGGGCAAGGTCTGGACGGTCGACGCGGTGCAGAAGAACGTTTCCACGGCGCTGTACGACAACATTTCGGCGCTCGCCGAATCGCCGAAACAGGAAGGGCTCATTTACGCCGGCACAGACGACGGCCTGGTGCAGATCACGGAAGACGGCGGCAAAACATGGCGCAAGGTGGAAAAGCCGGCGGGCGTGCCGGAAGACGCATACGTGCAGCGAATCCTGGCTTCGCAGCACGATGCCGGCTTGGTGTACGCGGCCTACGAGAATCACCAGAACGGCGACTTCAAGCCATACCTGATCGAGAGCACCGACAGGGGCAGGACGTGGACCAACATTGCAGGCGACCTGCCGGACCGCGGCGGCGTTTACGCGATTGCGGAAGATCATCAGGACCGAAAGCTGCTGTTTGCGGGCACCGAGTTCGGCCTCTATTTCACCAAGAACGGGGGCGGTAAATGGATCAAGCTGGCGGGCGGTCTGCCGACGATTATGGTGCGCGACCTGACAATCCAAAAGCAGACGGACGACCTGGTATTGGGCACCTTCGGCCGCGGGATTTACATACTGGACGATTACAGCCCGCTGCGCGAGGCAACGCCGGAACTGCTGAAGCAGGACGCGGCGCTCTTTTCGATCAAGCCGGCTCTGTCGTATATTCCCGGATCGATCTTCGGGTATGGCAAAGGCGAGCAGGGCGAGAACTTTTATTACGCGCCCAACCCGCCGTTCGGCGCCGCGATCACGTTCTTCCTGAAGGACGCGGTGAAGACGCGGCGCGAAGAGAGGCAGGAGAAAGAGAAGGCAGCCATCAAGAAAGGCGAAACGCCGCCGTATCCCACGGAAGAGCAGCTACGAGCCGAAGCCGAGGAGGAATCGCCGGCCGTAGTGCTCACCATCGCCGATGCGGCCGGTAACGTGGTGCGCCGTCTGCAGGCCCCGGCAGCGGCGGGCGTTCATCGCGTCAACTGGGACCTGCACGGGGCTGGACCCCATCTGCCCCCGGCGACGCCTCCCGGCGGCGGCGCAGGCGGTGAAGAAGACGAGTCGCCGTTCGGCGGCTTCGTCGGCGGTGCGCTGGTGGTTCCTGGCAAGTACACCGTGACGCTGGCGAAGCGGGTGGACGGCGTGGCGACTCCTTTGCCCGGAACGCAGACTTTCGAAGTGGTGGCAGAAGGTCCGTATCCGAAGGAAGACCGGGTTGTACTGGCGGAGTTTTCGGCGAAGGTATTCAGTCTGCAAAAGGCTCTCGATGCCACCATCCAATCCGCCAGGGATGCGCATACACGCCTGGACGCGATCCGACGCGCGGTGGACGCGACACCCAGTCTGCCGCTCGCATTGCACGCTCAGGTCGCGAGCCTCGAAAAGCAGCTCGGCCAAATCACCCTGGCCTTGCACGGTGATTCGGTTTGGCGCTCGCACAACGAGGGCACGCCGGCGTCGATTGCGGAGCATGTGGAGGCCGCCGCGGACGGGCTTGGCGAAACCACACAGCATCCGACAAAGACCGCCCTCGAGCAATACCAGATTGGGTCGGATGAACTTGCGGTCCAGATTCCCAAGTTACGGAAGCTGATCGAAGCCGACATCAAGGGAATCGAAGCGCAGCTGGATGCGGCGGGCGCGCCGCCTACACCGGGGCGGCTGCCGGAATGGAAGCCGGCGAAGTAGGGGCTGGGGCGGCGCGAGCCAGTCACCGGCGGGCAAGACCGCCGGCGCCACCGAGAGGTTGACAGGCGGAAGCGCCTGTCCCACTTTGCCGCCGAGGATCTGCGGGCAAGTGGGATTTTCGGCTCCGCCTGTCACCATAGGTCTCCCATCAGGCTCGTGCTGGCCGGCACCGCCCCCTGCCGGGCGCGGGCATGGCGCAACTCACCAGACGCGGCAGGCGTTGGCGCGGACCATGGGCTGGCCGGGCTTGCATGAGAACGCCTTGGCAAACTCCGGCATATTGGAAACCACGCCGTTGATGCGGTACTCGTCGGGCGAATGGGGGTCGGTGAGGGCGTGCAGGCGTTTGTTCGCGGGCCGCTCGTCACCGCAGGCCCACTGTGCCATGCCGATGAAGTAGCGCTGGTCGGGAGTGAATCCGT
>CAZZHN010000289.1:0-4657 GCA_964654065.1 uncultured Solibacteraceae bacterium | reverse complement strand
CGACGCGCCGATGTTACGCTTACTGGTGCCTTATCTTTTGCCACGCTCCAACGATTTGCCGGTTAAGATGGGACCGCTGCCGATGGGCACGCTCGAAGAAATCAACCGGACAACCGCGGTCACACTCGACAGAGTCGCGTCTGGAAAAATCACGCCCGGCCAAGCGCAACAAGTTTTCAGTTGGGCAGAGGAGCGCCGGAAGATGATCGAAACCCAAGTGTTGGAAAACCGCGTCAGCGCCCTGGAAGGATTCAAACGCTGCGCATAATCAAGGAAAAACGCAAACCAACATGCACAATAACGCGAGAAACGAAGCACGGGAGCGGGCGACGGAAGCAACACCAAGCCACGATTCATGCCGCTCGCTGCCCGCTTCAATTTCGCTAAACCATTCTGTCTTAGACAGTTGCCAAATGATCTCACGAAAAACGAAGGAACCATTCTGGCTTGGTACCTCCATGAACCTCAACCTCACGGTGCGTTATTTTCGCGTTATTTTAACCCGACCCTCGAAACCACCAGAATCTGTTCGCACACCATTAGGAGAACTCTCGGGAATGCTACTCTTTCATCATGAGAATTCGCTACCTCGCACTTTTTCTTGGTATGGCAGCAGCCGCCCTGGCGCAAAGCCACGACGCCATGTTTGACAAGTTGGCTGATCGCTATTACAACGATGTGGTTTTCCACTACGACCCGGCTTCGGGGACGCAGGCGGGCTTCCACCAGTACGATCCCTTGCTCGCTTCCGGAGCGCGCCGCGAGGTGCAGGCCGAGATCGCTGCGCTGCGTGGTTTCGAAGCCGAGGTGGCCGGATTCGAGCCGCGCGGCCTATCCGCCTTCGCGGCGGCCGACCGCGAGCTGCTTCTCTCCCAGATCCGAGGCCAGCTTCTGGAGCTGGAGTCGATTCGGCCGTGGGAAAAGAATCCAGACCTCTATTCTTCCGGCGCGGCAGGCGCGATTTTCGTCATCATGAGCCGCAACTACGCTCCGCCGGCCGAACGGCTGAAGTCCGTGATCGCGCGCGAGCGGATCATTCCACAGCTATTCCAGTCGGCGCGTGAGAACCTCAGCAACCCGCCGCGCGTCTACACGGAAGTTGCGATGGAACAGGTGCCCGGTATCGCCGGTTTCTTTCAGACCGATGTGCCGGCGGCCTTCAAGACAGTTACCGACCAGGCGCTGCTAGCCGAGTTCCATCAGTCGAACCAGGCGGTGATTGACGGGCTCAACGCCTACCAGTCGTGGCTGAAGAACGACCTGCTGCCGCGCTCCAAGGGCGATTTTCGCATCGGCGCGGAAAACTATCGCAAGAAGCTGCTGTACGACGAGATGGTGGACACGCCGCTCGACCGGCTGCTGACCATCGGCTACGAGAACCTGCGCCACAACCAGGATTGGTTTCGCCGCGTGGCGGCTGAGATCGACCCCAAGCGGACGCCGCAGCAGATTCTCGAGGAGCTGGAAAGCGACCATCCGGCGCCCGGCAAATTGCTGGAGACCTTCCGCGGCGTACTAGCGGGGCTGCGGGAGTTCATCGAGCAGCACCACATCATCACCATCCCGTCTCCCGTGCCGCCGATCGTCGAGGAGACGCCGCCATTCATGCGCGCGCTGACCACGGCGTCGATGGACACGCCGGGTCCCTATGAGAAGGTCGCCAAGGAAGGATTCTTCAACGTCACCCTGCCGGAAGCCTCGTGGCCGGCGAAGGACGTGGAGGAGTACATGCAGGGATTCAACCGGGGCACGATTATCAGCACCGCGGTGCATGAGGTTTTCCCCGGTCACTACATGCAGTTCCTGTGGCTGAAGGCGGTGCCGACCAAAGTGCGCAAGCTGGCCGGCTGCGGCTCCAACGCCGAAGGCTGGGCGCACTACACCGAGCAGATGATGCTCGACGAAGGCTACGGCAACGGCGACCGCAAGCTGCGCCTGGGCCAGTTGCAGGACGCGCTGCTGCGTAACGCGCGCTTTATTGCCGGCATCGAAATGCACACCGGCAACATGACGGTGGAGCAGGCCACCGAGTTCTTCGTCAAGGAGGGCTACCAGGTGCGGCCGGTGGCGGAGAAGGAGGCCAAGCGCGGCACCTCCGATCCCACCTACCTGGTTTACACGCTGGGAAAGCTGCAGATCCTGAAGCTGCGCGAGGATTACAAGAAGATGAAGGGCGCACAGTTCTCGCTACAGGAATTCCACGATTCGTTTATCAAGCAGGGCACGCCGCCGATCAAGATCGTGCGGAAGGCGTTGTTGGGCGACGATTCGCCCGTGTTGTAGGAACGGAGGGAAGTTGGCAGGCGAAAGCGAACTCCCTGAACCTTGGCTCCTGTTTCGCAGTTTCGAAGCCCTGTCCCCATATATCCCCCGGTTCAGATTGCATTATATTTGGCGCGCGTCCGTTTGCTGGCCCCTGGCCCCGGCATAAGCGCCATATCGCGCCCGGCGAGCGGACGGCCTTCGTTGTCGAGGATGCGCACCCTCGGGATGCGCCGCCCGGAACGCCGGTCGAGGATTAGCAGCGGCTCGTGTCCTTCGCCGTAGATCCAGCGGTCGCCCCACTGCTGTAGGGCCGTCATCAGCGTCGCCAAGTCCTTCCCCATCGGGGTCAACTCGTACTCGTAGCGCATGCCATGGACTCCGGCGTCAACCCGGGCGAGCGCCCCGTTCGCCACCAAATGATCGAGCCGCGCGCTCAAGATGTTCTTCGAGATGTCCAAATTAGCCTCGAAATCAGCGAAGCGGCGCATCCCAACGAACGCCTCGCGCACCACCAAAAGCGTCCACCAATCTCCCAGCACGAAGGACACGAAAGTTCTGATCGAGACGCCCGATCAGGTCTTCGCCGAATACGTGACGCACGCAGCGGCTGCCGGTACCGGACGTCGCATCCATCATCTGTTCGCGGGACGACTGGTTGCGAAAGGGGGACAAATCAAGCTGCTGCGGGAATCGATGAACGTCCTCGCCGCGGTGCAGGCGCTGAACCCGAAAGGGGCTACAGGCCTTCCGCCGCCACCCGCCGAAATCTTCTCTGTTCCCAGCGACTACGTGAGCTAGGGAGCGATTCGATTAGCGACTGTTTGAGTCTGGCCTTCGATGCACATGGGAGGCTTTCGACGAGGGATTTGCTTCACCGATCGCAACCACAGATCTTGTTTGGTTGAAGGGAAATCATTGTGACCGATTTGAGTAGCCGTGCACCCTTGAAATGGGACTTGTTCGTTACGTCCGGAATTCCCACTGTTACCGGCAACCCGCCTCCCGGCGAAAAGCGCCGTTTCTTTTCGCCGATTTCCTCTACGCTCATTTACGGCGAGCGGGATGCGGTTCTCGTCGACACCTTTATGACTGTCGACCAAAACGAAGTACTGGCCGATTGGGTCAAGGCCAGTGGAAAGAACCTGACGACAGTTTACATTACGCACGGCCACGGCGATCACTGGTTCGGGATTGGAGCGCTGCTCGATCAGTTCCCCGGGGGCCCGAGCAGTCGCTTCACGGGCTGTCGTCGACATGATGAAGGAGCAGTCGCCCGAGGAATTGAAGTCGTGGTGGCAACAGCGGCTACCGGGCCAGATTCCTGAGCGAGTGGTGATTGCCCTGGAGTTGGACGGCTGTGTCATCAAGCTCGAGGGGCAGGATCTGGTGGCCGTCGAGGTCGGGCACACCGACACGCACGACACGACCGTCCTGCATGTGCGGCCATCGGATTGGTTGTCGCCGGAGACGCAGCGTACAACGGTGTTCATCAATTGCTGTCCGAAACCGACACACAGAAGCGACGCGAGTGGATCGACGCTCTCGATAAAGTCGAGTCGTTGAAGCCGCGCGCCGTGATCGCGGGACACAAGCGACCCGGGAACGAAGACAGTCCGAGAATCATTGAGGAGACCCGGCAGTACATCCGAGACTTCGATAGGCTCGTCGAAACGACCACAACGGCGCGTGAGCTTTACGACCAGATGTTGAAGGTGCATCCGCTGCGCATGAACGTCGATGCGCTGTGGACGTCGGCGCTCGCGATCAAGGGCTAAGGAAACCCTGGACCAAATTTCGCTACTTACCGACGCCGCCTTTGTTGGGGGATCCCCTACGGGAGGGAGGCGAAGCAAAACAATAAAGGCCGCCAGCGAAATTCTGGCGGCCCTTGAAACTGGCTAATCGATGCTGGGTTAGTCGCCGAAGCTGCCGACTTCTTCGCGCTCTTCGACCGGTTTTGCGGCCGGGGCGGGCTGGATGCCGCCAAGCTGCACCAGCTCGGGGCCGGGCTGCTCTTTCAGTACGTGCTCACGATACAGTTTGGCCATGCGGGCGTTTTCCTGCTGCTCGCGCAGCTTGGCATCGCGGGCGCGGATCTTTTCTTCACCCGCGGTCTTGGCGATGCCCAGGCGGTCCAGGTCATGCTGAACTTCGTTGGTGATGATGTCCTCGCGCAGCACCAGAGAGTGATCCGCGTTCTTGAGCGGCACCTGCTTCCCGCCGGCGAAGATCTCGTGCTTGCCATGCTCCTCGTACCACTTGGTGAGCGTGGCCGTCATGTGCATCTTTTCGATGATGTTGCGCCAGCCGACGCCGGTGTTGTAAGCGCAGAAGGAAATCTCGCCTTCCTGCGTGGCGTAGGGGATGATGCACTGCTCGGTGCGGCGGAAAT
>CAZZHN010000288.1:0-4691 GCA_964654065.1 uncultured Solibacteraceae bacterium | reverse complement strand
TCGAGCCCTGACGCCGCCACTTGCGCCGACATCTGCCCGTTATCCAGATACAGAATGCGGCCGAGGGGATGATCACCCATAGGCTTCTCTACTACTCCCGAAGCCAGCAACAGCTCATAGGAGGTCAGTGTCCAGGCCCCGATGAAGGGAGCGAAATCCTCAGATTTGCCAACCATAGCGACAAAGTCTACTGCTTTCGGGTGGCTCTCGGCAAAGGCGAGTGTTGGCTCTGTCGTCGTCTTCGCTTGCGCGCAGCACTGGCCGTCCTTCCGTCAGGCTGAAGAAAAAGCGAGCATCACGCAAACTCTCAAGGTAAATCAGACAAAGAGCGCAGTGGTTCGTTGGTCTGCCCCTCTGAGCACAGCAACACATCCCCCCGGGATGGCTGGCGACACGGTCCTTTTGGCGTCACTAGCAGTTCAGGGAAACTACTAATAAGTTGTTGATCGGAACTGCTATGATCGAAAAAGGAAGGTCACTTGGCGCGCAAACTGAGTCGGAAGGAGGCCAGCCGGATGGCCGCCCAGCGCAAGCGGTTCCGCGGCGGCCGACCGCTCCAGCGTCGTGCCTGCCCGCGATGTGACACTCCCTGCGCGAGCACCACTCAGGCTGCAGCACACTGTGTCGGACGCAAGGTCCAAGCGGAGCCGCTCCCGGCTGCTGCGCCTCTGCAACGCTCTGAACCTAGTGAGCTATGGCAGGAATTCCCCAAGATGAAATATCACTCCAGCGGGCGGTTTGTCACCGTGAAGGATGCCCAAGCAGAAGCTGCGCTCGGTGAAGGATGGGGCGACAAACCGATATAGACTGTTTAATCTGTTCTGGCAGCATCACGCCGATCCCTCCGCATACAGGAAATCTGCCTGCCCGCAGCCGAGCGGCAGAGTGTTTATGGGATCTCCAGCGTGCCATTGGCCGTGGCCTTCTGTTGGCCTTCGGCGTCGCGCACGACGATGCGGACCAGGTAGGGCGCGGTCCCTGCCGTTTATGGACTTGCCGGGCCTAATCGCTTCATTTCCGCCGGAGCCACGGTCGAGAGAATACTCTTGTTTCCATGTGCGCCGTGACGCCCAGAAGATCTTTCTCGGAGCCAATCCTCATACCTGAGCCGTCGACCTGACACATTACCACGGTGGGCTTAGCCAAAACGCCTGCAGAGCCCAGCTCAACGCGGAAATCCCAGCCATATAAGCTGACAAAAGCTGCGGACCTATCATACGCTGGCGAGAGCACAATGTAATGCGGATCGTTGGAAGTAGTTAATGTGGTCAGGTCGGCAGCAATCGAAACTGGTTCATCTGGAGAAGTTACGAGCCCGAGGATATAGCGGCGCATGCGCTCGTCTTCGCCGGCCTCCATTCGTTTTCTCGCCACTGTGCAGAAGAGCGCATACCCGACCTTTGCAGCTACTCGTCGCACGCACTGAGGATCGTAGTGAATAGCGCACCTGTGTGGGGTTCCCCCTGTGATCTGAACGTCATTCCTCCATCTCGCCGCGTCGACCCGGTACTTGCTCAGGGCAATGGCAGTGAATGCCTGAGCGAACCTGATCAATTCCTCAGGGTCCCTAGCCCGGAACATGAGACGGTGACCAGGCAGAAGGACAATCCGTGGCCAGAACTCTGGGTCCGACGCTATTTCCGGAGCGACTCCTAGGTTTGCGGTAAATTCGCATACCATCTCACCTGGACATACTTTCCTCTGAACGGCGTTGCGATAGAGATCAAGCAGCAGTTGGGCCTCGGCGGCCGTTGCGCCTCGTACACGCGCCTCAATCGGCTCTTCCGGTACAACTTTGACTTCGAAATAGGCCAACGAGCGAATGTTTTCGCCGGCCGAAAGCAGGGACTCACCATACCCGCCAAGGGGATGTCTACAAAGCAAATAACTCGGCCGAAAGTGGCCGCTGGTGGGCCGTTCCGGATGACGCGCCTTCACCGGGGAGGCGAGCGCACCGATGGCTAGGATCGACCTCCGCGCAGTCTCATGCTCGGCTCTTGAGCGCTTCGACTGGCACGCGCCACACGCTAGAACTTTGAAATCTAAGGTTCCACCAAGAGATTGGGGTACGATGTGGTCGTCGGTCAGCCGGTCGACATCGTCATTGCACCAAAAGCAGCGCATCCGGGACCTGTTAGGTTGCCATCAAGACGTGACCTACGCTGGCAGGATTGCTACAACCCCGTGGCCAACTCAACGCCGACCGTTGCTAAGATGGCGCGTTCGGCGGCGACACCGGTGTCCGGTGTCTATGTGATCCTTAGAGCCAGTTCCCCATCAAGAAGAACGGAGCCCAATAATAGGGATGCGCGTACGGCGCATTTTTGTCGATCGGGAAATCTGCCGTGCCCGACGATGCTCGGTTCGGAATGACTCCGCGATCGCGCTCCGCATCGGCATTGATGTGCACTTCCCCCCGCAACATCTCCAGTTGCGCTTCTCGCAGCGCCTCCAGCTTCGTCATCCCCGCCGATCCTTTGCGGATGCGATAGAACGACTGCATTAGGCGGCTGGTGCTTTCGTCGGCTACGGGCCACAGACTGGCAATCACGGCTTTTGCACCTTGGAGTTGCGCCAACGTTCCGAAGCCCTCCACCTCCGCGCCGTCGCCCATGCCGGTGTTGCATGCCGATAGCGTCAGCAGTTGCACGCCACCGAACCAGTTCGCTGACGTCTTCAGCTCAGCGAGACTAAGATGTCCGCCATCGCCCAGCAGCAGGTACGACTTCGTATCGTTGCCCGGCTGGAAGCTGAAATGGCTGGCGATGTGGACCACCGGATAGCGCTTCAGCAACATTTGCCGCATATTTGGTCGCGTGAACTGATCGTCAAGTTCAATCTCGCCCGTGAGGACGCCGCCGTCGCCGGGCGTTGTAGTGATGATGCCGGCCAGTTCTGCGGATACGGACGGGAGCGCTGAGGCGCCTTCAAATCCCTTCGTCACGCCGAAACCCGCCACTCGCCACTCTTGGTCGGGACGGTCCTTGAGACGAGCGTTGCTGGCTAGCGTCATTACCGAAACGCCGTACTGCTCGATCACGTACTGTTTGCCGTCGTAAAGAGCCGCTAGTGGAACATATCGCAACGCACCGTCGAGCGACCACATAAGCGTTTGCGCTTTGGCCTGTCGCAGATCGTCGGCCATGCCGGCGATCAGGATCTTGTACAGCTCCTGTGCGAGCGGGCGCGGATCGAGCTTCGGGTCCTGTATCACCTCGCGGAATTCGAGGATCTTGCGATTCAAGTCTGCGGCCTTGATCGGGTATTCGTACGCCTTTGATGCGTCGGGCGTCCGGAGGATGGCGTGGAATTTGTGATCGCCGATCAGCGTGTAGATCGCGACTATGCCGGCCGGAAGATCCCGCAGGTCCTCCATGATGCCTTGCGTCTCGCGCAGGGTCTCGATCTGGCCGGTCATCTCGGCCTTGGCGCTGAAGTGCTGCGTCAGGTCACCGAGGAAATGCTCGAAAACCTGATTGCCGACGGTCAGATCCTGTTCAAGCTTGGCGAGGCGTTGCGACTGTTCCGGGGTCAGTGGCGTTTTCTTACCGAGCAATTCACCACGTTCAACGCCGATGGCCATCAACTGGTCGCCAATCTCGCGGTAGCGCCTCTCGTATTCGGCCTCGTCAGGAGTCAGATCTGCGCGCCGGTTGAGCGAGGAGGCTTCTCCCGCGTCACGGCGGATGTATTGGAAGTATTCTTCCTGCTTCAACAGAGCGAGAACCTCCTCCGCCTCGGCGAGCCTGCCCTGCGCTATCAAGATCTCAGCCAGCGTGTGGTAGGGTTTCTCCTTATCCTTCAGAAAGCTCCGCTGGAGATCCTGGCTGAGGCCACGAATGTCGGAGCGCATCGACTGCAATGCGTTCACGGCTTGTTTACCGAAGAAGATCGCCAATCGCGGTCTACCGGAAACTTGCCAAGTGTCCATCAACCCGGCGAGTCCCTCGGCTTCCGTGGATCGATCTTTCACCTCGCGGGAAATCGCCAACGCCCGTTCGTAATAGCCGATCGCCTTCTCATATTGGTTGAGGCTGTGGTAGACGGCGCCGAGGTCATTCAAAGCTCGGCCTTCGACGACTCGATCCTTGATTGCGCTCGCAACGGCTAGCGCCTGCTCGTCATAGCCGATCGCCTTTTCATATTGGTTAAGGCTGCGGTAAGCGGCGCCGAGGTTGTTCAATGCTTGGCCTTCGCCCGCGCGGTCCTTGATCTCTCGTTCGATCACCAGCGCCTGCTCGGAGTAATTAATCGCCTTCTCGTATTGTTTCAGGTTCGAATAGGACCAACCCAAACTATCGAGGGCACTGCCTTCAGCACGTCGCTCCTTAATCTCTCGGGCGATCGCCATTGCCTGCTCGTAATAGTCGATCCCCGTTTGGTATTCGCCGAGGTCCGCGTATGTGGTTCCCATGTCAATCAGGGTCCAGACTTCCGGTAGTCGGTCCATCACTTCACGTTCGATCGCCAGCGCCTGTTCATAGTAGCCGATCGCTTTCTCATACTTGCCTAAACGCGTGTGGGCCCATCCCAGGGCGCTAAGAGTATGGCCTTGGGACAGGCGATCCTTGGTCTCACGGAAAATCGCCAACGCTTGCTCGTCATAGCCGATCGCCTCCTCGTTCTGACTCAGGAGCATGTAGGCGTTGCCTAGGGCGTACACAGCCCTGGCTTCTGCATTGCGGTCTTTT
>CAZZHN010000287.1:0-4711 GCA_964654065.1 uncultured Solibacteraceae bacterium | reverse complement strand
TATTTTGAACGGAAGCTTCTCAATTACGTTTGGCAGAAAGCATGGGGGCGGGTCAGCTCCAGGCACGCTGCGAGCTCTGATCCGCGCGTCAGGGATGTCGGTGGACCAATTCGTCGGTCTGCTCTGACTCACGACCCTGATTTACTGGCCGCCGCGGTATTCCCTCAGAATCACAACGCCCATCATCACCGCGCAGGCCAGCATAACCACCCGCACATAGACCGCGGCCGGGATGCCCGCGTCGCCCAGAATCTGCCGGGCCAGCCCGAACCCCGCGCTGGTGGTGCAGAGCCCAAAATAGATCCGCTCGATGGCGTTGCCGCTGATCGCGGCCAGAACCAGCAGAACCGCGGTGATGACGACGTAGGCCCTGGCGATGATCCACCCCGACGCGGGCGAGCCACTGTGCAACGGTCTCACCAGGAGAAGCCCCGTATACGCGGCCAGCAGCAGAAATGCCACCGTGTGCACCAGCGCAATGATGACCCGCTTGCGATTGCTGAGAATGATGTACCGCCGCATGAATCGAAGCTCCAGCATAGCTTGACAGCGGCGCGGACCAGAGGGTTTCCGGCGCGGAGAGAGTGTCCGGGTCTTCCCGGCAGCACCCGCGGCAGAGAGAACCATCCCCTAACCGGACTCCCTCTCAACCCGCCACTTCATTCCATTCACCCTTCAATTTCAGCAATTCAGGTCTTATTCATTGAAACTAACGAGCTTCCACGGCACACTGGATGGAATGGGGATCAATCTCGGGCTGGACATAGGGGCCATCAGCCTCAAGCTCGCCGCCCTGGGTAAAACGGCCGACCGCGGAATCCTGGAAAGCCTTTGCGTCGCCCGCCCCGAGTTCCGAATGACGGAGTTCGCCGGGCGGCCGCTGGTGCTGTCGGATTACCGGCGCATTTCCGGCAGTCCCATACAATCCACGTACGACCTGCTCGACGAATTCTACGCCACGGTTCCCGAAGTGCGCGTGGAAGGCATCCGCCTCACCGGCTCCGGCAGCCGCACCATCGCCAAAGTGCTGGGGCTGTTCTTCGAAAACGAGTTCAAAGCCATCGCGCGCATGATGGCGGCTTTCTTCCCGCAGGTCCGCACGGTGTTTGAGATCGGCGGCGAGAGCTCGAAGTACATCCGCCTGGGCGCATCGGGAATTGAGGACTACGACCGCTCCGGCGAGTGCGCGGCCGGCACCGGATCCTTCTTCGATCAGCAGGCGCTGCGCATGCAGTACTCGGTGGAGGAAGTTGGGGGCCTGGTCTGCGGCGCCGGCTCCGCGGCGCGCATCGCCGGCCGCTGCTCGGTGTTCGCCAAGAGCGACATGATCCACGCGCAGCAGAAGGGTTACCTGCCGGCTGAAATCCTGCGCGGCCTGTGTGACGCCGTAGCGCGCAATTTCAAAAGTTCCATCGTCAAGGGGCGCAAAGTGGAAGCGCCGGTGGCGTTGATTGGCGCGGTTTCTCAAAACGCCGGCGTCACCAGGGCGCTGGCGGAGGCATTTAACCTGCTCCCCGGCCAGCTCCTGATTCCCGAACAGTACGCCTGGTGCAGCGCCATTGGCACCGCCATTCTGGAAGCCGAGGAAACCCGCAAGCGGTCCATCCTGGAAATTCACCGCCTGCGCCAGCACGATTCCGAAATCCCGGTGCAGGACTCCCGGCCGCTCTCCACCGCCAACGTCGTCCAACTGCGCGACCGTGTGGGCGCCTACGCTCCGCCGCCCGATGGACGGCCCATTCCGGCGTATCTCGGCCTGGATATCGGATCGGTTTCCACCAACGTGGTGGCGATCGACCAATCCGGCGCCGTGATCCACGATGTGTATCTGCGTACCGCCGGCCGGCCCATCGAGGCCGTGCAGCAGGGACTGCGGGAAGTGGAACGCTTGTGGGGCAACCGGCTGGAGATTCGTGGCGTGGGCACCACCGGGTCGGGGCGCGAGCTGATCGCTGAATTCGTCGGCGCCGATTCGGTGAACGACGAGATCACCGCGCACAAAACCGGCGCCATCCACATCTCCAGCACGCTGGGCGGCGAACCGGTGGACACAATCTTCGAAATCGGCGGCCAGGATTCCAAGTTCATCTCCATCGAACACGGTGTCGTCGTCGATTTCGCCATGAATGAAGCCTGCGCCGCGGGCACGGGCTCCTTCCTGGAGGAGCAGGCCGAGAAGCTGGGCATCAACATCAAGGGCGAGTTCGCGAGGCTGGCGCTGGCTTCGGCCAGCCCCACCCGCCTGGGCGAGCGCTGCACCGTTTTCATGGAACGCGACGTGACCGGCTGGCTGTACAAGGGCGAAACCGTGCCCAACCTGGTGGCCGGCCTGGCCTATTCGATCGCGCTCAACTATCTGAACCGGGTGGTACGCGGGCGCAAGATCGGGAAAGTGATCTACTTCCAGGGCGGCACGGCCTACAACGATGCCGTCACAGCCGCGTTTGCCAGCGTGCTGGAAAAGAAGATCACCGTGCCGCCCTACAACGGCGTGATGGGCGCCATCGGCATGGCGCTGATCGCGCGCCAATGGCACCAAGCCACCGGAGCACGCACCCGCTTCCGTGGCTATGATCTCGACAAGCTTGAGCTGTCGAGCCGCGACTTCATCTGCAAGGCCTGCTCGAACCTGTGCGAGATGAAGGAATTCGTGATCGAAGGGCAGAAGAGCTACTGGGGCGACAAGTGTTCCGATAAATTCCGCAAGCCATCCTCCACCGGCCGCAAACCGGTGATCGAAGACCTGTTCGTTTACCGCGAGCAGCTGATCGAGGCCCTCCCCAACGCGGCTGCAGGCCCGTTTCAGGTTGGCCTGCCGCGGGCCATGGCGATGCTGGACCTGCTTCCATTCTGGCGCCGCTACTTTGCCGAGCTGGGCATCCCTACCGTGCTCTCACCCGCCACCGACCCGCGCATCTCCGCCGCCGGAATCGAAATGGCCGTGGCCGATCCTTGTTACCCGGTGCAGGTGGCGCACGGCCACGTGCAGGCGCTGATCCATCACGGCGTCGACTACATCCTGCTTCCCAACCTGGTGGACGCCGATGCCGGCGACAACCCGGGCGCAGCCCACTACTGCCCCTGGAACCAAACGCTGCCCTGGGTGCTGCGCGCTGCCCCCGCGCTTGAGCCGTATCAGAGTCGCTTCCTGATTCCCACCCTGCATTTCCAGCTGGGCCCGGTGCAGATCAAGACGGCGCTGGCGGAAACCATGAAGCGCCTCGGGGTTAAGCGGCGCTGGAGCGACCGGGCCGTGGATGCCGCCTTCGCCGAACAGCGCAGCTTCCAGGACAAGCTGCTCGAAGCGGGACGCCGCGCCGTCGCTACGCTGGACGCGACCGGCGAGCCGGGCCTGGTGCTGGCGGGACGCGGCTATAACATCTATGACCGCGGAGTCAACTGCGACATCCCGCGCAAACTGCGCCATCGTTACGGCGCCAACGTGATTCCGCTCGATTTCCTGGTGACCGGGCGCGAATCGATGGCGGGCCTGGGGTCCAATATGTTCTGGATCTCCGGACGCAAGATTCTGGAAGCCGCGCACCAGGCCGCCGCGCGCCCCAATCTACACCTGATCTACATCACCAACTTCAAGTGCGGGCCCGATTCCTACATCAAGCACTTCGCCCGCCAGGCAGCCTGCGCCCCGTTGCTGATCCTCCAGTTCGACGGCCATGGCAACGATGCGGGCTACATGACACGCTGCGAAGCTTACCTCGATAGCAAAGGAATTCTGCGATGCTACCAGTCCTCGACGATGCCCGCGCCGCCGGCAGCCGAAGCGGCCCTGCCGTTGATTCAGTAAGCGGCAAGCGTATCTACATCCCGCCCATGGCCACCGGCAGCGCGCGGGCCTTCGCCGCTGCTTTCCACGCGATCGGTCTGGACGCCGAACCTACGCCGCCCTCCGATAACAGGACCCGTGAGCTGGGCGCACGCCACACTTCCGGCGATGAGTGCTATCCCGCTAAGGTGACGGTGGGCGATTTCATGAAGCTGCTCGAAGACACGAAGCCGGACCCCTCGCGAATCGCGTTCTTTATGCCCACCGCCGAGGGCCCGTGCCGTTTCGGCCAGTATGCGCCGTACCTGCGGCACGTGCTGGATACCAACGGCTACCAGGCGGTCCAGATTCTCTCGCCCAGTAGTGGAAACTCCTACGAGGGGCTGGGCGGCCTGGCCAAACCGTTCGTGCGTAGCGGGTGGCGCGCGCTGCTTTGCGCCGACCTGCTGGAGAAGCTGCTGCTGATGCGCCGGCCCTACGAACGGGTCCGCGGTGATTCGGAAGCCGCATACGAGGAGTGCCTGGCCGACCTGTGCCACACCATCGAAACAACGACCGTCGAGCCCGGCGAGCAGTTAGCCGCGCTGGAGCAGGCGATGATCCGGGCGCGCAACCGGTTTCGCACGATCGAGGTTCGCCGCGAACGCGAGCAACCCCTGATCGGCATCGTCGGCGAGATTTTTTGCCGCCTCAATACGTTTTCCAATGAGAACCTGATCGGGTCGCTTGAGCAGTACGGCGCCGAAGCCTGGCTCTCCGACATCGTCGAGTGGGTATGGTACACCAATTCGGAACACTTCCGTAAGCTCAAACTCGAGAAGCGCATCTGGAGCAGCGAGGCGCTCGGCGCGTGGATCCGCCAGCGGGTGCAGAAACGCGATGAACGCCTCCTGGTGGAGATCTTCCGCTAGGATTTCGCCGGCCGCG
>CAZZHN010000286.1:0-4766 GCA_964654065.1 uncultured Solibacteraceae bacterium | reverse complement strand
TGCGTTTTGGAGTGACCTCGCGATTTCCGACGCACAAATATTCGTCACCGCTGATTACGTGCCGGAACTAAGTCACTACGGCGAACACCGGTACATGGTGTCATCCTATATCTGGAGGCCTCCCTTGATGTTTGACGACGTTCTCTACATTCTCGATGACCGGTACATGACCGCTCGCCGATACGATTTGGGATCTGGTGCGGACATTCTAGCCTCAGAGAAGCAGGAGGTCCTCGCCCGGCTCAGGCGGGCAAAGGCCGCAGCCGAGCCTCGGTAGCAAGCGCCGCCCTAGTTCAAATCAACTCGGTCAGCAATTCCGGCCTGGGGCGCGGGATGACGACCTTATTCACCAGCATCCCCTTCTGGCCCACCACCGCCGCGCCGGCGTCGATCGCGCTCTGCACCGCCGCCACGTCGCCGGTTAGCGTTACGAAGGCTTTGCCGCCGAGCGCCATGGCCAGGCGGATCTCGATCAACTGGATGTCGGCCGTCTTGGCCGCCGCATCCGCGCCCTCGATCAGCGAAGCCACCGAGAACGATTCCAGGATACCCAGAGCCTCCAGCACCTCCACCTTGGCAGCGCCCGCGATGGCCGGGAAAACGGATTCGTGCAGGTTGGGAATGACGAAGGAATCGATCACCGAAAAATGGCCCGCGCTCACGCCGGCCGCCACACTGGCCTCGACGGCTCCCACTTCGCCCTTCACCATCACCATGTACTTGCCTGAGCAGATGGAGCGCGACAGCATGACTTCGACGGCTGCCGCCTTGAGCATGGCGTCGGTGACCTGGAAGCCCGCCGCGATGCTGGTGAGTTCGATCAATCCAATGGAATTCGCCGTCATGGTTTATGCCACGATCTCCACGTACTCGGGGGTGACGGTGCGCACTTTGCCGTTGATACTGGCGTGCACGGGTGCACCGAGCTTCGAGTCTTCGACGCGTCCAGCCACCTGCCCCTTCTTGATTTTCTGCCCCTCGCGCACGGCCGGGACGGCGGCCTCGCCGGCGTGCTGCCGCATGCGAATGCGGACCATCGCGGGTTTGCACTCCACGGGATCGAAAGGCGTCTCCCGCTCATACTCTTCGATCTGTAATCGCTTGCGCAGCTGCGCCAGAGGCACGCGCCGGTATTCTTTCATCGGGTGCACCGTGACCGGCTTCTGTTGAATGAACTGCAAGCCGGCGATGCGTCGGTTCTGCTTGCCTTGGTCGCAGGCCTCTTTGGGGTAGAGGTCCTCGGGGCAGGCGTAGAGCGTGCATAGGCCGCAGGCGCAGCACAGTTCCGACCATTGGTTCCAGATGTCGGCGCCGGTAGCGGTGAAACCGAGGCTGCGCATCACCTTGTGCGGCTGCACTTCGTAGCCCAGCAGGTAGCGCGGGCAGAACTCGGTGCAGTAGCTGCACTGATCGCAGGCCGACTTGCCGATGTGATTCATCTCCTGCTGCGAGCGCGTGCGCCGCGTCATCAGGTAGTGGTCGCGCGGCAGCACGATCAGGCCGCCGGTGGTCTTGGTGACCACCTCATCGGCGTCGAAGGTGAGCGTGCCCATCATAATGCCGCTGACGAAGATGCCGTAATCCTGCACGGTGGCGCCGCCGGCCATTGCCAGCAGATCCCGAAACGGCGTTCCGACGGGAGCCCAAACGGATTTCGGCTGCGCGACGGCGCCGCACACCGAGAGGAACTTTTCCGTCACCGGCCGGCCTTCCAGTGCCAGCGTCACGTTGTACAGCGTCTCCACGTTGTTGACGACTGACCCGACCTGCAGCGGAATGCCGCCGGGCGGAATCAGCCGGCCGGTGGCGCTGTACACCAGCTCGTATTCATCGCCCGACGGATAAAAATCGCCCAGCAGCACGAACTCGATGCGGCCGGAGGGCTGGCTGCGTTGGAGCGCTTCGATCGATTCCTGGTTCTTGGTTTTCACGCCGAACTTGCCGGCCTTGGCGCCGGTGGCGTCGATCATGGCCTCCATGCCGGCCAGAATCTGCGCGGGGAAGTGCTTCATCAGCTCGGCGTCCTTATGGATGAGCGGCTCGCATTCGGCGCCGTTGGCGATCATATACTCCACCTGCGATTGCGCTTTTACGTAGGTGGGGAAGCCCGCGCCGCCGGCGCCAACCACTCCCGCTTCGCGCAACTGATCGCTGAGCATACCCCATCAGGATACCGGATTGGGGCGAACGCGTTTCCCGAGTCGCGCCGAAGAACGAGGGGACCACTCGCCGCTCTTAGTGGTGCCTCGACAGAACAGAACCGGCAAGCTGAAGCGTGCCCCACCAAATGCCCTGCGTTCGCTAACCTGTCAGGATGAGCACGGCGGACGGCACTAGGTCTCTCATGCGCCGCGAACGGCTGTGGGCGGCATCGCTGTGCGTCGTCTACGCCGCGCTTTTGCTGTGGCTGATGCGGCTGCTGCCGTTCTGGCTGGACGAGGTGACGCAGCTCGTCGGGACCACGCAGCCCACCTTCCGCGCGTTCCTCGCGTATCACCGCTACAACGCCGGCGGCGTGCCGCTCGGTTACTTGCTCCAATTCTGGCTGATTGGCACCTTTGGACTCGGTTTTGTGACAGCACGCTTGCCATCGGCAATTGCCAGCCTGCTGGCGTGCCTGGCGCTGGCGGCGCTCGGCCGCGAGGCCGGCATCCGTAACCGGACGGTGCTTCTGGCTGTGTTCATGATTCTGCCGATTCAACTGCGCTACGCGGTGGAAGGGCGCAACTATTCGCATGGGCTGCTGTTTGCCATCGCGGCGACGCTGTGCCTGGTGCGGCTCGACCGCAAGCCGGGAATCGGCCGCGGTTTGCTTTACGCGCTGGCGGTGGCGGCCAGCTTCTACTCGCAAGGCTTCGCCGCGTTCATTCAACCGGGGCAGGTGCTGTCGCTGGCTCTGATGCGGCGCTGGCGCTCCTTCGCGGTGGCGTGCGCGGCGCTTGGTCTGGCGTTGCTCAGCTTTCTACCTTGGTACCTTTGGACCAGACCCGGATGGCAGCAGACGATCACGGCGCTTTCGCTCCGTTTCGAAGCGTCGCCTCACGTTATCCTCGTTCTATCGCGCGAAATATCGGGCGACGGATGGGCGGCATCGCTGCCGCTGGTCGCGGCCGCGGTTTACGGAGCCCTCCGCATGGAGCACCGCATCGGCCTGTTGCTGGCCGGCGGAATTCTCTCGGGTGTCGTGCTCGGCCTTGCCGTCGACTACCGGTACCACTACTTCTTCGCCGCCCGCCAGTTCATTTTCGTTGTCCCGGCGCTGGTGCTCCTGGCTGAATACGCGCTGATCGAGAGCCGCCGCACAGTTGTCTGGGCCGCGGCCGTGCTCTTGTTTCTCGGCGGCGCGCTGGCCAAGGATTTCACCTATTTCAGCCGGCCCTACGAGGACGTTGCCGCCGGCGCGCGGCTGCTGCGAGAGACGGCCAACGAAGGGCCGTGCCTCGCTTTCGTTCCGACTGACGACCCCCGGCTGTACGCACTGTTTGAACCGGCGGTGGAACAACACCGCTGCGTGTGGCCGCCCACCGAACCGGCGGTAGCCTTCGCCTCGAATATCCACAGCGTGGAGGAAGATCGACACGGCGCCATGGCGGCCCTCGCGGCGGCCGGATATAAACCCGGGGAGCAGCGGGTGGCTGGAGGCACGACGGTCACGGTGTTCCGGAGGCCGTGATGACCGCTCCCTAACGGTCGCGGCTCTGGGGCGCGCGCAGAGGCGTCACGGTCCGGGAGGGGACGGGCGCCGATGGCAGAACCTCACGTGCGTTTGGGTGCCCGCGCCATCACGATGGCCTGGATACCGTCGGGCACGGTCTCGTAGCGAATGTCCTCGAACCACGGCGTCAGCCTTTGCACGATGTAGTCGCCGGAGTGGAAGGTGGTGTGATACCAGTCGGGGACGATGCCGCGCAGCTTGCGGGAGCGGCGGTGCAGAAACCCACCCGCTTGCAGCGCAGCCCTCCCCGGATCGTCGAGCACCCGCGCTGCCAGATCGCTATGAACGGTCAGCAGCACCACTCCGCCCGGCGCCAGCAGGCGGCTCAGCTCGGCCAGCCAAAGGTCCTGCATCGCTTCATCGAGATGCGTAAACACGGAGAGGCAATAGATCACATCGAAGTGCCGGCCGGGGTAGGGCAGGGGCGGTTGGGGTTGGTTTTGAACGAAAATGGCAGCGGGCAAATTCTTGCGGCACCAGGCGATGGCTTGCTCGTCGACGTCGGCGCCATGAAACTCTGTGCCGGGAAAATCGCGCAGAAACCAGCGGAGGGTGCGCCCGCACCCGCAGCCGAAATCGAGCACGCGGCGCGTCCGGGCCAAATCGACCCCCATCGCGCGCGATTGCCGCTCCATCAACCCCGCGCAGCCTTCGCCGATGGTGAGAAAGTCGTTCCGCCCGAGGAGTTCACTGACGCGATAGCGAAGCAAGGCAGGAGGCAGAGGCAAACCCGATGCATCGGGAGTCGTGGAGCGGTCGGCGTACCAGCAGCGGGCCCGCAGTTGAATGCGGAACAACGAATGGTAGATACTTTGCGCGGCTCGCTTCAGCGCGGCGGGCGGAGAATTCGCGGCGCGCTGGCGCCAGCCGGATTCGCGGCGCCTACCGGCGAGTCCCATCGCGACCCGTGCACCTTCTCACGAGATCGATTATGGCAGATCGGGGTGGGCGTAAGACCTGGAGACACTAAGGCCGAAAGGGATGAGGAGAAATGAGTGAGACGTTGCGGGTGGCCGGGCTTCGCGGACTTATCGCCGTGCGTATCGGCCAC
>CAZZHN010000285.1:0-4816 GCA_964654065.1 uncultured Solibacteraceae bacterium | reverse complement strand
GATTCGACGGAAGGGTCGCTGAAGCAGCGGGGGGTTCGCCTCACCCGCCAGCGGCAGATTCTGCTCGAATTGATTGACAGCACGGGAGCGCACCTGGATGTCGATCAACTCTACCGGATGGCCAAGGAACGCGATCCGAAGATCAACCGCGTTACTGTGTACCGCACGCTGAAGATGCTGAAGGCCGGCGGGCTGGTCGACGAACTTGACCTGATGCATTTCGGCGGCGATCAGCACTATTACGAAACCCGCCTCAAGCAGGAGCACGCTCACGTGATCTGCCTGCGCTGCGGGCGCGTGGAGGAGTTTTTCGGTGAGCCGCTGCAGCGCCTGCGGAAGCAGATTGAGAGCCACTTCGGGTTTCAGGTCCTGCTGGCGCGGACCGAGGTAGGGGGGTACTGTGCGCATTGCCAGACGCTGCGGGCGCGCGACATAGACGCGATGCGCCCAGAGGCGAAACCGGCCACGAAGTCGCCCGCCAGCGGTGCGCGCGAGCGACGCGCCCATGCCCGGCAGGAGTAGATGGAACCGGCCCCTGCCGCAGCGTCCGCTGCCGAGCCTTCGTCCCTGATCGTTACCGATCCGGCCGGCCACCGGACCCGCGTCTCCATCCAGCCGGTGCCGTTCCTGATCGGCAGGCAGCCGCAGAGCCAGCTGATTCTGCGCGACAGCCGGGTGTCGCGGGCGCACGCCCGGATCGTATTCGAGCACGGCCGTTACGTTCTGGAAGATGCCGGCAGCCGCCACGGCACGTTCGTCAACGGGCAGCGCGTTGACCGGCAGCCGCTCGCCAACTCCGATCGAATAGACTTCGGCGCGCAGGACTCCTACCAACTCTTGTTCATCATGGACGGCGCCGAATTGAAGCGCCTGATGGAACAGGTGGCCGCGCCGGAAGGGGCCCCGGGAGCGCCGGGCCTCGGGGGCGGTTTGGCCCGGCTGCGCGCCGTATTGGACCTGGCGCGCACGCTGCAGAGTTCTTTTTCGCTCGAGGACGTGCTGATCCAGGTGGTGGATACCGCCCTGGCCATCACCGGATTCGAACGGGGTTTTCTGCTACTCAAGTCGGGTGACGGCTTGGAAACCAGGGTGGCCCGCCACCGGCACGGCCACAAGCTGCCGCTCGACGACCTTCGCGTGCCGAGGGCGGTGATCCACCGGGCCTTGCAGCACCGGCGGGAACTGCTCTCCATGAATTTCGATGCCAGTACGGCGGAAGGGCACAAGCCAGAGCACAGTGTGGCTGACCTGGACCTGCGCAGCGTGGTGTGCGTACCGCTGGTGCGCATCCGGGCGGGGCAGGGCGACACGACGAGCTTGCTCACGACGGGCAGCGAAACCGTGGGGGTGCTCTATCTGGATTCGCGCCTGGTGGCGGCGGACATGGCGGGCGGCAACCGCGAGCTGCTGCAGACGCTGGCGATGGAAGCGTCCACCGTGCTCGAAAATGCGCGCTTGCTGGAGGAGGAGCGGGCCAAGCAGCGCATGGAAGAGGAACTGAAGGTGGCTCGCGACATTCAACAGAGCCTGCTGCCGCGCGCGCTGCCTTCCAGCGGCTGGCTGCAGGCGGTGGGCAGCAGCGTGGCTTCCGCCCAAGTGGGCGGCGACTACTATGACGTGATTCCGGTCGACGATCGGTGCTGGAGCGCGGTGGTGGCCGATGTTTCGGGCAAGGGAGTCAGCTCTGCGCTGCTGGCTGCGCTACTGCAGGGCGCGTTGATCCCCGCGACGAATCATCCCGAGGTGCTGGCGCGCCGCATGGACCGGCTCAACACGTTTCTTCTGGAACGAACGGGCGGCGAGAAATACGCTACGGTTTTTTATTCTTTGCTCGACCAGGGCGGACGGCTGGACTATGTGAACGCCGCCCAGTGCCCGCCGATCGTTGTCCGGCCCAATGGCGAGACCGCCGAATTGGAAGCAACCGGCCTTCCCGTAGGACTCATCGACGGCACGACGTACCAGCCTGCCGGGCGGCAGCTTTCGCCAGGCGACAAGCTTGTGATCTACACGGACGGCGTCACAGAGGCCCAGGACGCGCACGGCGGATTTTTCGGGAAGAAGCGCCTCTTCGACCTGGTGCACGCCCACGCCACCGCGTCGTCCGCCGCCCTGCACGACGCGATACAGGGCGCGGTGCGGGAATTCACCGAGGGCGCGCCGCAGTCCGATGACATCACGCTCGTGGTGCTGGATTTCCGGGGCTAGAATCCGCCTGGTGCAGCCGGCAGCGGGCTAGCAGCGGAACGCTTTGGCGAATGCAGCAGAAAGCACCTGTGCCTCGACCGTCGGATACACTGGAGATTCCGGGGATTGCGAAAAGAGAATGTGCGGGATTGCGGGATTCACGCGGCTGAGTGGTGTCTGGGACCGGGACGCGGCCAAGCGGATCACGCATGCCTTACATCACCGGGGGCCGGACCAGCAGGGGATATACGAGGGTAGCGAAGTCACGCTGTGCGCGGTGCGGCTGAAGATTATCGACCTATCCGGCGGCGATCAGCCGATCATCAGCGAGGATGGCGGCACCGCGATTGTCTTCAACGGCGAAATATACAACCACATCGAAATCCGGCGCGAGCTGGAGCGGCTGGGGCACCGTTTCCGGTCGCAGTGCGACACCGAGACGGTGCTGGAGGCATTCCGCGAATGGGACACCGCGTGCTTCGCGAGGATGCGCGGGATGTTTGGGGTGGCGCTGTGGTCAGAGGCAAACAGGCGGCTGGTGCTGGCGCGCGACCGCATGGGGATCAAGCCGCTGTATTACTGCCGCTACGGCGATGATTTGTGCTTCGGGAGCGAACTCAAGGCGATCCTGGAGCACGCCCATATTCCGCGCCGGCTGGACGAGCGAGCGCTGGACCGGTTTCTCTCGGTGAATTACGTGCCGGGCGACCGGACGCTGATTGACGGGATCCGTAAGGTGCCGCCGGGGCACCTGCTCGAATGGCGCCGGGGCAGGTGCCGGATGGAGCGTTGGTGGGAGCTGCCGCGGGACGGGACTCGCCCGTATGCGCTGGAGGCCGCGAAGGAAGAGCTGGACGGGCTGCTGCGCGAATCGGTCCGAGAGCACCTGGTCTCGGACGTACCGCTGGGAGTATGGGCCTCGGGCGGTTTGGATTCGTCAACGATTCTTCATTACGCGGCGGAACAGAGCGGGAGACGGCTGAAGACGTTCTCGATTTCTTTTCGAGGGCGGAGCTTCGACGAGAGCCAGTATTTCCGCGAGGTGGCGGAAGTTTACGCGACCGATCACCACGAATTCGACTTGAATCCGGAGTCAGAGCTGGAGAGCGCGATTGAGGATTTCGCGTATTACTCCGACGAGCCGAGCGCGGACGCCGGGGCGCTCCCGATCTGGTTTCTGTCGCGGATGAGCCGGCAGCACGTGACGGTCGCGCTCTCGGGCGAAGGCGCGGACGAGTTGTTTGGGGGTTACGAAACCTATCAGGCGGACCGCCTGGCAAAGCCGCTGCGGCTGACTCCACGCTGGCTGCGCCGCTGGGTGCACGGGGCGCTGGAGAGATACGTGCCGGTATCGGACGAGAAGATCGGATTGGAATACAAGCTCAAGCGCGGGCTTGAGGGGACCTGGCTGGACGCCGACGAAGCGCACTTTTTCTGGAACGGCACGTTTTCCAGCGAGCAGCTCAGAGCAATCCGGCGAAGCGGCGGCGACAACGGACTGAGGGAACTGGTGCGGCAGGTCTCAACGGGCAAAAGCGGCGTAGTGGAGCGATATCTCCGTGTGGACCAGTCCTACTACCTGCCAGACGACATCCTGTACAAGACGGACCGCATGAGCATGGCGCACTCGCTGGAAGTGCGGCCGCCGATGCTGGACCACCGGATCGTGGAGTTCGCAGCCCGCCTGCCGCAGCGGCTGAAGATACGCGACTGGCGGCAAAAGTACGTGCTCAGGGAGTTGATGCGCGGCAAGGTGCCGGAGCGGATACTCAACCGAAAGAAGACCGGGTTCGACATACCGACGCACGATTGGTTCCGAGGGCCCTTGCAGCGCCTGCTGATGGACACGCTGACGCCGGAAGCGGTGAAGGCAAGCGGCATCTTCCAAGAGCAAGCAATTGAGACGTTGATTCGCGACCACATGGAAAGGCGCATCAACGCCGGATACCATCTCTGGGGCTTGCTGACGCTGTTTCTGTGGATGAAGCGCTGGAGCGTGCAACTGCACCGAGCGGCTGTTACGGAGACGGCGCTGGCGGGAGAGTAGCACCACGGGGGCTCGAGTTCGTCGTCACCGATGCAAGCGGAAATCAGCCCGAGGCCAAGAACGGACTCTTCGAGGCTCGCGTTATAATAACGCAAAAATAACGCGCTCGGGAGTGCAGGATCACTGAGGCAACAAGCGAAAATGGTTTGTAATCGGTTCTTGAAATCGAGCGGCAACTGTCTAGGGAGCAATGGTTTAACGAGATTGAAGCGAGCCGCGAGCGGCGCGAATCGTGCCGCGGTTTGGTTTCCGTCGCCCGCTCTCTTGCTTCGTTACTCGCGTTATTCTGCATGTTGGATTGCGTTTTTCTTTGATTATGCCCTGCGCTTGAATCCTTCCAGAGCGCTGACACGGTTTTGCATCTCTTGGCCTTCGATCAGCTTCCGGCGCTCCTCCGCCCACGTGAAAACTTGTTGCGCCTGGCCAGGCGTGATTTTTCCTGATGCGACCCTATCGAGTGTGACCGCGGTTGTTTGGGAGATCTCTTCGAGCGTGCCCATCGGCAGCGGTCCCATCTTAACCGGCACATCGTTGGAGCGTGGCAAAAGATAAGGCACCAGTAAGCGTAACATCGGCGCGTCG
>CAZZHN010000284.1:0-4846 GCA_964654065.1 uncultured Solibacteraceae bacterium | reverse complement strand
GGCGGGAACCAGGCCATTGGTATCACTTCCGGACAAGACCCAATCCGGATGGGGACTAGAGCGGAGCCCAGTCTCAGGTCGGCTCGGCACTTTCTCGATCACCCAAGGGCTCCGGTCCAGGTGGTTCTTCCCGACGCCACGCCAGCAAACGCGCCGCGCGAGGGCTGTCTCCTCCGATCGTTCGCCACATGCCAATTCCGAAAAAACGATAGCTTGCGGCTGCTTTTCAAATGCTGGCGTCGGCCGTGCCCGCCCTGGCCCGGCCGGCGCCCCTCGTCGGCATCCTGGCTACTTTTTCGGGACCGCCACGTACCCGTGAAAATCACCGCTCGACTGGTCGATGGCTATACCGGTGATCTCACCGACGGCATTGATGATACATGCGGTGAACAGATACAAGGGAGAGTCCGCGGGGACGAGTGTGTTGAGGTCGATCATATTGCCGTTCTGCCACAGGAACGCTCGCGGTGAGAAACTAGCGTTTATCGAGGAACCGACTATCTGGCCGCTATCGTTGATGCCGACGGCGACACTGCTCACGTCCCCCGGAACCGTCCCGAGATCCTGCATGCCCGTCTCCCGCGTCCACCGGAAGGCGTGAAAGTCGGTGTCTCCCTGCAGGTCTGAGAACCCGATTACCTGGCCGTAATTGTTGAGGTTCTCCGCCACAATTCCATTTCCGTGTCCCGTCCCTCCCAGACTGCCGAGGTCGGTGGCTTTGCCGTTTTCCCATAGCAGGGCGTGCAGAGGCTGGAGATTGGTGAGAAAAATGGGGTTAAAGGCGACGCATTCGCCAGATCCACCGGCCACTTGGCCGCGATCGTTGATCGCGTGGGCCTCTCCATCCGGGTCGCCGGAATACGTGGGAAGTTCCTCGGGGTATCCGCTTTGCCAGAGCACCGGCTTGAAGTTGAGTTTTTGTGCGCCCCCTGATGGACACGTCGCGTCCGGCGTGTCCGTCTCCGCCATCCCGGCCGCTGCGCCCTGCTTGTTGATCTGATTGGCCAGGCCGTTGTTGCCTCCCAGCGCCGGAAGGGCTTTCATGACTCCGCTTTGCCACAAGAAGGCAACACAGGTAGTGCCAGACGACGTGAGACCCAGCGCCGCCAAGCCGCAAAAGTCTTCGCCGTTCGGGTCCGGATTTGTGGTTTGCGCTTCACCGACTACCTGGCCCAAGTGGTTCACGCCAAACGCCATGCCGTTCTGTCCTCCTAGCCCCGGCGTGCTCAGATCCACCATGCGGCCCTTGTACCAAAGCACCGCCTGTATTGTGGCTCCCGTTTGCAACGCACCGACAACCAGGCCGTTGTTGGAGATGACGAACGGCTGCCCATTCGGGCCGACATTGCCCAGATCGGTGATCGTATAACTGGGTGATTGTGCCATCGCTACGGCAGCCAGCAGGCTGCCAGCGGCTATCGAGATTGCGATTCTTTTCATGAGATTACCTCACCTTTCGCTGGTACAGGCGAAATCGGACGGCAAAAGCGGCCACGTTTTATAATTTTTCACATGGGGCGAATGGCGCCGGTGGCCTCTGGAGAAATCACAAATCTGTTGAAAGCGTGGAGCAGTGGTGAGCCGGCTGCACTGCAGCGGCTGGCGGAGCAGGTCTATCCTGAATTGCGCCTGATGGCTCGCCGGTATATGAAGAACGAACGCGCGGGTCATACCCTCCAGGCCACTGCACTGGTCCATGAGGTCTACCTCCGTCTGGTAGATGTGACCACGGTTGAATGGCAGGAGCGGGCGCAGTTCTTTGCTATGGCCGCGGAGATGATGCGGCGCATTCTGGTCAGCGCGGCGCGCGCACGTGGTTCTCAAAAGCGCGGCGGCGGCAGGCCAAACGTGAACATCGACGAGACAGCCGTTTTGTCCCCGGGGCCGGACCGGTCCATCTTGGCTGTGGACGAGGCCCTGACCGCATTCTCGCGGGTGGCCCCACGGCAGGCCAAGGTTGTCGAGTTGCGCTACTTTGGCGGCCTGACGGAGGAGGAGATCGTAGCGGCTCTCGACATCTCTCCGCGCACGGTCAGACGGGACTGGGATCTTGCCAGGGCTTGGTTATTGCAGGAGTTAAACAGGTAGAATCGGTATGATCGGGGGGCTGGTTTCCTGGCATGACTCCGGAACGCTTCCGGCGCATTGAAGAGTTATTCCACGCTGCCCGAGAGGGAACCCCCGAGGAGCGCGTCGCGCTGCTGGCGCCGATCGATCCGGAACTGCGCCGTGAAGTAGAGCTGCTGCTTTCTGAGCGCGCCGGCGGCGAATTCCTGGACCGGCCCGCCATTCAGAACGCGCCGGAAATGCTGGCAGATTCGACCGTTACGGTATTGGCTCCGGGAGTCTTCCTCGGGCCGTACCGTGTTGAAAGCAAGCTCGGCGAAGGCGGCATGGGTGAGGTGTTCCGGGCGGTAGACACGCGATTAGGCCGCGCCGTTGCCATCAAAACCACGCACGAGCAGTTTGGCGAGCGTTTCGAACGTGAGGGACGGGCGATTTCGTCGCTGAATCATCCCAACATCTGCGCGCTCTATGATGTTGGGCCGAATTACCTCGTCATGGAACTGGTGGAGGGAGAGACGATCGCGGCCGGGCTCAAGAGCGGACCTTTTCCCGTGAAGATAGCGCTCTCATACGCTTCGCAGATTCTGGCTGCGCTCGTGGAGGCGCACGGCAAGGGCATCGTTCATCGCGACTTGAAGCCGGCCAACATCATGATCGCGAAATCCGGCGTTAAAGTTCTGGATTTCGGACTGGCGAAATCTGGCGAGGATGAGACGCTCACCGCCAGCCGCATGGTGATGGGAACGCCAGCCTACATGGCGCCGGAGCTAAGGGAGGGCAAACCGGCCGACGCCCGCTCCGATATCTATTCGTTCGGTTGCGTGTTGCACGAGATGCTGATTGGGGTACGGCCCTCGTCCCAGCGGAAGCGCATGCCTTCCCGAAGGCTCGAAAACATCGTGAGCCGGTGCTTAGAGGCAAATCCTGGACGGCGATGGCAATCCGCTGCCGAACTGGAGCAGGAGCTGACAAGAGTCACTGCCACAAACCTCTGGAGATTGGTTCCGGCTGTCCCAGCCGTTCTGTCCCTGTGCGCCGTGGCCGCTCTGACCAGCGTTGCGATCTTCGCCTGGCAGCACCGCGCGGCGTCCGTCGCGATCCATTCGCTCGCGATCCTCGGTCTGGAGAATCGGTCCGGCGATGCAAGCCAGGATTACTTCGCGGGTGGGCTCACCAACTCGCTCGCGGCCGGTCTCGCGCGTTTGAACGGATTGCGCGTGATTCCGCCGGCCGCGACACTGACCTATCGCGGGATGAAGAAGCCGCTGGCGGAAATAGGAAAGGAGCTGAACGCCGACGTGTTGTTGGACGGCACGGTTTTGCGAGCGGGCAATCGCCTGGAGATCAGGACGCGGCTGGTGAGCGCACGCGGCGGGCGCGAACTGTGGAGCCACACTTACGACAGCGCGGCGGCAGACCTGCCGGGTTCACAGAATCAGATGGAGCGCGATATTGCCGCGCAAGTGCATGCATCGGCGCCTGATCGTGCCCGGTTGATCGACACGCGAAAACTCGATCCGCGCGCTTACGATCTGTATCTGCGCGCAAGCTACCACATGGGCCGCCTCACCGCGCAAGACACGGACCAAGCCATCGGGCTGTTTGAACAGGCTATCGCCATCGCGCCGGATTTCGCGCCGCTTCAGGCAAACCTGGCGAGCGCGTACGGCGCCAAGTCCTTCTTCTTCGCGCCGGACGACCGGCAGTGCGAAGAGCTCGCGTTCGCCGCCATCGAGAAGGCGTTTGCCCTCGACCCCGATTCGGCCGAAGCACACCTGGCGCGAGGCGAACTTCTGTGGCGGCCGTCGCACGGGTTTCCCCACCGCGCCGCACTTGCCGAATTCCGCCTGGCGGCAGCGGCGCGGCCGAACCTGGGGGCTGCCTGGAGCCAGATCGCCGGGGTCCTGATTCACGTCGGCCATCTGGACGAAGCGCTGGTGGACTTGCGCAAAGCCGAGGCGCTCAATCCAACCGAAGCAATCTCGTCCGGGCGCGCCTCGGAGGTGTACCTGTTTCAGGGCAAGGCTCAATTGTCGCTCGACGAGCTGAGCCGGACACCGTACATCGTGAGCATACCGATCATGGAGTTCGATCACGCGTGGGCGCTGATCGACCTGGGGCGCTTCGAGGAGGCGGCACGGTTTATCGAGGCGGGTTTTAAGGACTCGAAGGCGGGTGCGGCTGAACTCAAACACGCCGTAAGTGCGCTGCTCGCGGCTCGCCAGGGAAATCGCCGGGCCGCGGAGTCCGAGATCCGGGCCGCGCTCGCGGAGCCCCAGGGCCTCGGCCAGTTTCACCACGCCACGTTCATGATCGCCTGCGCCTATTCGGTGCTGGGAGATACGGCTCACGCGCAGGAGTGGATGGAGAAGACCGCCGCGAACGGGTTCCCCTGTTTCACGTTGTTTGAGGTCGAGCCCAGCTTGGCACGCTGGCGCGCGACGTCGCAGGGTCACGAGTTCCTAGTGAACTTGCGGCGGGAATGGGAGGCGACGCCGTAGCTCCTAATGGCTCCGCGGGAATGAGACGCCGCACTATCAGTATCGGTTGGAAAGCCGCGACCTCGATTGGAGTCCGCCCGCCGAGCAGCGCACCGTGAGCTACGCAAGCATTGAACCCGGCAAGGGGGGCTCGGCGAGGTTTGCCTACAGAAGCCTGTCGCGGTTTGACTCCAGTTGACTGTTTAACGCCCGACTCGCGGATGTGCTTGGGTTGGCAGCGCACGGCTAATGGGATGGTCCGCCGCTGGGCGTATTGCGGAGCGGACGTATATAGTCCG
>CAZZHN010000283.1:0-4909 GCA_964654065.1 uncultured Solibacteraceae bacterium | reverse complement strand
CTGAACGAGCACCTGGCGCGCTATGCCTTCGCGGCGCGGCTGGCGCACGGCAAGCGGTGTCTGGACGCGGGCTGCGGCGCGGGCTACGGCTCAGCCGAGCTCGCCTCGCAGGCCAATTCGGTGGCCGGCGCCGACGTGGCCGCGGACGCCGTGGACTTCGCCCGCGCCCACTATCGCCTGCCGAACCTCGCCTTCGAGCAGGCGTCCTGCGAGAGCCTGCCGCATCCCGACGCCTGCTTCGACCTGGTGGTGGCCTTTGAGGTCATCGAACACCTCCACGGCTGGCGCGAATTCCTGCTGGAAGCGCGCCGCGTGCTCGCCCCCGGCGGCCAGTTCATCGTCTCCACGCCCAACAGGCTCTACTACACCGAATCGCGCGGCGTCCAGGGCGCCAACCCGTTTCACGTGCACGAATTCGATTTCGACGAGTTCCGCGGCGCGCTCGAAGCGGTATTCCCCCACGTAACGCTGTTCCTGGAGAACCACGTGGAGGGCGTCACCTTCCAGCCGCACCAGGCAGGGCACACGGTCGAGACGCGCGTCGATGCCGGCGATCCGCTACCCGCCGAGTCGCATTTCTTCGTGGCCGTTTGCGCTCACCGCCCGCAGCTCGGCAACCCGACTTTCGTATACGTGCCGCGCGCAGCCAACGTGCTGCGCGAGCGCGAACGCCACATCGCCCTGCTGGATGCGGAGGTCGCGCAGAAAAACCAGTGGCTCGAGAAGCTGCAGCAGGATCTCGCGGAATTCGAGCGGCAGCAGCAGAAACTGCTGGGCGAGCTGGAACAAAGCAATCAGTGGGCCGATGCGCTCCACCGCGAACTTCAGGAGCGGCGCGCGCGGGTGGATGAGCTGCAGCAGGAGCTGGCGCGCGAGCAGGAAAACGCGCAGCGGCAGATTCTCGAGCTGGAGCAGGATCTCGCCCGCAAGATCGAATGGGCGCGCCAGATCGACGCCACCCTCAAGGAGGAGGTCGCAGAAAAGAAGGAGGCGGTCGACCTGCTGCACCAGGCCGAATCCGAGCTGGCGGAGCGCACCGCCTGGGCGCAGCGGCTGGAGGCAGAGCTGGCCCGTATTTCCGGGCAGTTGGCCTTGTACCAGACGTCGCGCTGGGTGAAGCTGGGGAAGAAGGTCGGCCTCGGCCCCGAATTCCCCGCCACCTGAGATGCTCTTCCTCAAACGCCTCTTGCGCGCACTGCCGCTGCTGATCCTTTCTCCGATACTGGTGGCCGGCAGCCTGCTCGTTCTTTGGCTCACTGACGCTCTTTCGCGGCTGGTGCGTGCGGCGCGGCGGGCGCCCGGCGTCCAGGCCGGGCCTGTGCCTCCGCCGGCCGCGGCCAGCGTCGTGATTCCCAACTGGAACGGCCGCGATCTGCTGGCCCGCTACCTGCCTTCGGTGATGACGGCGCTGGCGGGCAACCCCGCCAACGAGATCCTGGTTGTCGACAACGGATCCGCGGATGACAGCGTGGCATACGTGCGGTCTCATTTTCCGCAGGTGAAACTGCTGGCTCTCGACCGCAACCTCGGTTTCGGCGGCGGCTCGAACGCAGGTTTCCGCGAGGCTAAGAACGACATTGTCGTCCTGCTCAATAACGACATGCGCGTGGAGCCCGATTTTCTCGCGCCTCTGCTCGAAGGCTTCGCCGACCCGCAGGTGTTCGCCGTCTCCTGCCAGATCTTCTTCAAGGACCCCAACAAGGTCCGCGAGGAAACCGGCCTCACCCAGGGCTGGTGGCAGGACGGCGCGCTGCGGGTGCGCCACCGCACCGACGCGGCCGTGACGGACCTGTTCCCGTGCTTCTACGGCGGCGGCGGTTCTTGTGCTTTCGACCGGCGCAAGTTCCAGCAGTTGGGAGGCTTCGACGAGTTGTTCGCGCCCTTCTACTTCGAAGATACCGATCTCGGCTACCTGGCGTGGAAGCACGGCTGGAAGGTGCTCTACCAGCCGCGCAGCGTGGTTCACCATGAGCATCGCGGCACCATCGGCAAGACGTTCAGCGCGGATTTCATTCAAGGCGTCGTTAAGAGAAATGCGCTGCTGTTCGCCTGGAAAAACATCCACGAGTGGCGGCGGATCTGCGGCCATTTTGCGTTCACCTGGGCGGGCGCGGTATTGAGCGTGATCTTTGGCGAAGTGACGGGCCGGCCCAATTTCGCCGCGCTGGGAGGCGCATTTCTCCGGCTCCCCCGTGCGGCGCGCTCGCGCTGGCGGGCACGGGCGCTCGCCGCGGTGAGCGACACGGAGGCCTTTCGCCGTCCCCTGGGCGGCTATTGCCGCGACCGTTTCGCCACCCTGCCGGTCGCGCCCGAACCGCTGCGCGTGCTCTTCGTTTCCCCCTACCCGATTTGCCCACCTATGCACGGCGGCGGCGTCTTCATGTACCAGACGCTGCGCGAGCTGGCGGAACTCGCCGAAGTGCACGTGGCCGGCCTGCTCGACTTCGCGTGGCAGGAAAAGGACAATCTCGAACTCCGCCATTTCTGCGCCTCAGCCGAATGGCTGGTGCGGCCCAGCGGCCATCCCAAAAACGGAGGCCCCCTGGAGCCGTACGCCGTTCGCGAGTTTCAGAACCCGGACCTGGAGTGGCTGATTCACCGCCAGATCTACCTGCATCGCATCGACGTTGTGCAGCTCGAATACACCGTGCTGGCGCAGTATCACTGCGACTTCCGCCGCATCGCGGTGGCGCTGTTCGAGCACGATATTTACTTCCAATCGATCGGCCGCGGCCTGGGCCGGATGATCGGCCTCAGTGCCGAATTCAAGGCGCGCGGCGAATACCTGCGCGCCATCCGCTATGAACTGCGCACGCTGCCCCTTTTCGACCAGGTGCAGGTGTGCACGGCCGCCAATCGCGAGTACCTGCTCGGCTTCCTGCCGCGGCTGGCCCCGCGCATCGCCACCGGCCTGCGTGCCGGCATTGACGTTTCGCGCTACCGGTTTCGCTCCGGGGGCCGCGAGCCGTTCACCATGCTCTTCGTCGGCAGTTTTCGCCACGATCCCAACCGCGCCGCGCTCGACTGGTTCGTACACGAAGTGCTGCCGCTGATTGTTGCCCGCGAGCCGCGCGCCCGCCTGGCCATTGTCGGGTCCGATCCGCTTCCGGCCCACACCTATGCTGACTACGCCGCCAACCTGGAAATGCTGGGCGCTGTCCCGGACATTCGCGAACCCCTGCAGCGCTACGCCGTCTTCGTCTGCCCGGTGCTGAGCGGCTCGGGGGTGCGCGTCAAGCTGCTGGAGGCTTTCGCAGCCGGCATTCCGGTGGTCTCCACGCGGATCGGCGCCGAAGGGCTGGCGGAGGAGGAGGGCCAATTCTGCGCGCTGGCCGATTCGTCAGGTGACTTTGCCGCGCGCGTCACCTCCCTGTTCGATGATGCGGCGGCCGCGGCGGCAATGGCTGCGCGTGCCCGCGCCGAGGTGGAAGCCCGGTGGGCGATGGCCGTCCTCACCCATAACCTGGTGGACAGCTATCGCGACCTGGTGCGCCGGAAGCGCGAGGCAGCGCACGGCCCCGGCCGGCCTTAGCGCACCAAAGAATCCGGAGTGAATACCCCTGCCAAGGGTGTACATCCCGCCGCCCGGTCGGTGACACCCGCGGGAGCATTCCTGGCAAGGGAGCGGAATCGTGCCTGGCTCACTTCTGCCGGCAGATCTTAAGTCACACAATTATTTATGGCTTACGCTAATTGCTGCTGGCCCGGGAGTAGTCCGTTATAGTACCAGTACCACGGCCCTGTCGTGGTACCATTTGCGGCGAAAATGAAAGAACTGAGTTGAATTCCCAAGCCACCCCCGTTAACATTATGAAGCACGGGAAAATTGTAGGCCTTAGGTGCGGGCCGGCCAGAATGGCAAGATAATAAATTCTGGGGGTACCGGAGGAAAGTTGAAAATGACGATTAGACGTCTTATCCACGTTGCAGCAATTACGGCGATGGCTCTCTTTGTAACGGCTGCGAGCGCCAGCACCATCACTTGGAATTCAAATACCGGTTCGGCATACGTCTCCACGTCTGGCGGCACGATCACCGGTGGCGGCCTGGTACTGGAGAGCAATGGAGGAACGTCCTCGGAGATCACGTTCACACCGAACGTCGCCAGCACCAATGCGCCGCCGTCCAACGTCGATTTTGGAGACTTCCTGCTCACATGCAACAGTTGCGGAACTGCGACCTTCGGCGCTTTCACATTTGACCTGGTCATTGACGACACCACTGACGGAGCCTTTGGGACGTTCGTTGGCACATCGACCGGCGGTACGGTGACTGCGACGTCCAGCACGATTTCGATCAGTTGGTTGCCGCTTCAGCTCGGACCGGGCACAAGCAATGCAAGCAGTGGCAATTTCGGCCCAACCGAATTCGAGGTGCCCAACCTGACGTTGATCGTCGCCCCCAATTCCGGCACGCCTCAGGGAGATACATCGATTCAGGGAGTTCTGACTTCCACTCTCGTTCCCGAGCCGGCAACCCTTGCGATGTCGGGCCTGGCACTTATTGGACTCGCTGCCCTGGCGCGCAAGCGTCGCAAGTAAGCCCGTCGCACAACTGAATTTCAAAAGGCCGGTGCATCCGAAAAGGGTGCGCCGGCCTTTTGCTTTCTTTGGAGTGGTTCGAGGCGACTCAAAGCGCTGGAGGCGAAGTCGGCAACATCGAGATTGACAAGCGCTTTCATCCACAAGGAACCTGGAGCCGGTAGCAGCCCCGCGGGGGAAAAGGGCCTGCTAACAGGCGTGGATCAGGCAAAGCGGCCAAAATCAGCGAAGATCCAGTGTGCAGAAAACTCTGGTTTGCTGCACAGGGGTGTGTGCAAGAAACTTGAGGTTTCTGCGACACCACTGCTACGATGCACCCAGAGAGCTACTGCTTTTTGCGACGCTTGTTGACCAGTTCAAGTCGTCGC
>CAZZHN010000282.1:0-4922 GCA_964654065.1 uncultured Solibacteraceae bacterium | reverse complement strand
CGCAGCGCGTCGGGGTCATTCGAAAATAGTTTGATGATGCAGGGTTCGGGAGCGCTGGTCAGGTCGCCGATGGTGTCCTGCAAGACCTGTGTGAACTCAATATCGAGCACCGGTTCGGCACGGCGCACTCGCGCGCGAACGTCCGCCATCACTTCCTCCACGCCGCGCTCGCGCTGCCTCTTCAGCTTCACCAGGATGTCGCCGTAGTTGGCTTCGGTCACGGCGGCCAGGCCCAGCTGCAGCCCGGTGCGGCGCGAGGTGCTCTCTACTTCCGGCGTGGCGCGGAGCAGTTGTTCCACGTGGGTAATCACGCGGTTGGTGGCTTCGAGAGACGAGCCGGCGGGCATGATGGAGTCCAGCACGAAGGCACCCTCGTCCATTTCCGGCAGAAGGTCCGAACCCAGGCGGGTGTAGCAGAAATACGATGCTCCGACGAGCACCACGGTGAAGAGGCCCAACGCCAGCCGGTGCTCGAGGGTGAAGCGCAGGACGCTGCCGTAAAAACGCATGCCGCGGCGGGGGGATTCTTCAGACTCAGTCTCAGATTCCTCGGGGCGGCGGCGGCCGCGGCTGCGGATGAGGTAATGGCTGAGGGTGGGCGTCCAGGTGAGCGCCAGGGCGAGTGAGGTTGCGAGCGCGATGGCGACGGTGACGGCCAGGGAGCGGAAGAAGACGCCCTCGACTCCGGTGATCGAGATCAGCGGCAGGAACACCACGATGGGAGTGACGGTAGAGCCGACCAGCGGAACGCGGATCTCGCGGATGGCGTTGCGGATGGCCTCGGCGCGCGTCTGGCCCTGGTCGCGGTGCATGACGATGTTCTCGACCACGACGATGGCATCGTCAATGACCAGGCCCACGGCGGCCGCCAGGCCGCCCAGCGTCATCAGGTTGAAGCTCTGATTCAGGACGCGCAGCGCGATGAAGGTAATCGCGATGGTGGCCGGAATCACCAAACCTGCCACCAGCGACGTGCCCCAATCGCGCAGGAACAGCACCATGATCAACGACGCCAGAACCAGGCCGAGCAGGATGGCATCGCGGACACTGCGGATGGAATCATTGACCAGCTCGGATTGATCATAGAACGGCTGCAGCGCGACGCCCTTCGGCAGTGTGCGGCGGATGTTTTCGATTTCGCTATGGACCGCGTTGGCCACCGTCACGGTGTTGCTGTCGGGCTGCCGGTAGATGTTCAGCAGGACGGCAGGCAGGGCGTTGGCAGTAACGATGGTGTAGACGGGCATCACGGAGGGTGAGACGCTGCCCAGGTCGCCGATGTGAATGGGCGCGCCGGCGGGCGTGGTCTTGACCACGATATTGGCGATCTCGGAGGACGTTCTGGCCTGCCCGCTCACCAGGCTGAGCACGAGCTGATGGTTGGTTTCGATCAGCCCCGGAGAGTCGACCATGTTGCTGCGCGAGATCGCGTCCAGGATGTTGGGCACCGTGGAGCCGGTTTCGACCATCTTGGCGGGATCGGCCTCGATTTGAAACTCCGGAACCTGGCCGCCTTGCACCACCACGCTGGAAACGCCGATGGTGCGGTTCAGGCGCGGTTTCAAATCATAGGTGGCCATCTCCCAGACGCGCGTTTGCGGCACCGAGCCGGACGTCAGGCTGTAACCCATGATGGGAAACGCCGCAAATGTCAGACGGTTGGTGGTGATCTTGGCGGTGGGCGGAAGAGTGGGCTGGATGCGGGCCAGGGCGGCATTGACCAGCTCCAGGGTGCGGTGCATGTCGATTTTCCAGTTGAAGAACAGGTCGACTTCGGCGGTGCCGCGGCTGGTGACGGACCAGATGTGATCCAGGCCGGGGACCGTGTTGACGGCGTCCTCGATGGGACGGGTGACGGTGACCAGCATCTGGTCGATGGGGAAGACGCCGTTATCCACGCCGACGACGATGCGGGGAAAGTTGGTTTCCGGGAAGACGGCAACCGGAATGGCCAGCGCCAGGTAGATGCCGACGGCCACCAGCGTCAGGATGAAGAAGATGATGGGGCGGCCGTGGCGCGCGGTCCAGTGGCTGGCGCCGGCGGCTTCCGCGCCGGGCGGTGGCGTGAAGCTGCTGCTCATTCTTTCTTTTCGCCCTCGGCGCCGGCTTCGCCGGGCTCATCCTTTGCGCCCGGCTTGACGATGCGCACCTTGGAATTGTCGTCCAGGCCGACGCCGCCGGCCACCACGACCTGTTCGCCGGGGGAAACACCGCTGAGAACCTGCACCTTGCCGCCATCGCGGGCGCCGGTCTCGATCGCCTTGCGGTGAACCGTAGAATCGGCAGTCACCGCCATCACGGCGGCTCCGCCCTCTTCACCGGGCAAAATGGCAGCGGCGGGAATCACCGACGCGTGCGAAATGATTTCAGTGACGATGCTCAAGCGCACGCTGGCTCCGGGCTTGAGCCGTTCACCCGGGTTGGCGGTTTCCGCCCAAACCTGGACGGTTGTGCTGGCGGGATCGGTGGCAGGACTCACCACCGTCACGCGCGCCGGCACCTCCGGCTGGCCGCCGGCGAGACGGATCGCGGCGGTGTTGCCGATTCTGATGCTGGCGGTTTGCGCCTGCGGGATGTTGGCGCGCGCCACTACGCGGGAGGTATCCATCACGGTCAGCAGCGGGCTGCCGGGGACCGCCATCTCGCCGGCGTAGAGCGGGCGGTCGGCAATCACGCCGGTAATGGGGCTGGTGATTTCGGAATAGCTCACCTGCGCGGCCGCGGAGCGGTACTGCGCCTGGGCGGCGGCCACCTGCGCCTGCGCGGTCTTGATCTGTTCCTGCTTGCCCACGCTTTCAAAAGCGCGCAGGTGCTCGCGCGCGGTTTCAAACTGCGCCTTGGCCTGCGCGTAGACCACCGCCGCATCGTCCACCGATTTGCGCGCCAGGGCGCCGTCCTGGAACAGCTTCTGCCGGCTCTCGAAGGCGCGGCGGGCGGCGTCCATCTGTTCCTGGTCGGAGGCAACATCGGTCTGCGCCTTCATGACAGCTTCGGGCACGGCGGCCGATTCGGTGCTGCGCAGATTAGCTTCCGCCTGGTCCACCTGGCTCTTGGCGGCGTTTTCAGCGGCAACCAGGTCGCGATTCTCGAGCACGGCGAGCAGCTGGCCGGCTCGCACATGGTCGCCCCGGTTGACGAGGAATTTCTGCACCGGCGCGCTGATTTTCGGCATCACCGACGCCTGGTCGATGGCGAACAGCACGGCGTCGGCTTCCACCACGCGGCGAATGGAGTCCTGCGCCACGACGGCCACCTCGACCGGCGCCACGGATTCCGCTTCGGCGGCTTCCTTTTTGGCGCAGGCAATGAGGAACAGGCAGAGGGCGAGCAGCAGGAATGTAACTGCGGCCTTGCCATGGAGAGAGGCGACCGCAGCGTGCCGCGAAAGCACGCTCCCGCAAGCGGGCGTTGGCAAGCTCAAGCGTGCCCCACCGAAGAGCCGGCCGGGGGGCCGGCTGCGGACGGGGGCGTCCGCCCCACGATGGCTGGACGCGGCCGGGAGCAAACCCTGGTGATTCATATCTAAAATGCTCCCGTCAGAGTTTGCAGGTTGGCAAGGGCCAGGCGGTAGCGCACCAGGCCATCGTCGCGCGCGTTGCGCGCCTGTGTGAGCGTGGTTTGCGCATCCACCACCTCGAGCACGGTGACCTCACCCGCCTGGTAACGCAGCAGCGTGAGGCGCAGGCTTTCGGCCGAAAGGTCGGCCGAATGTTTCAGCGAATCCACCTGCGAGGCGGCGACCTGCGCCTCCTGGTAGAAGGCCTGCAGCGTGGAAAGCAGCTCGCGCTGGGCGAAACTCAAATCGTTCCGGGCCTGTTCGAGCCCGATCTGCGCCTGGCGAATCTTGCTGCGCGCGGCGCCCCAGTTCCAGAGCGGCACCGTCAATTGCGCCTGCGCCACGGAGCCGAGGTTGTTCCGCTGCTCCGCGTCATGCACGGCGAACTGGTTGGCGTTGATGCCGAAGAAATAATCGAAGGAAAGGGCGGGCAGCAGCGCGGCGCGGGCGGATTCGACCGCGTGCGTCTGCTGTGCCACGGTAGCCTGGGCGGCGCGCATGTCGGGATTGTTGCGCCCGGCCATCTCCTGCACTTCGGGGAACGGCCGCAGGGCGCTGGCGGTGTCCAGGTCGTCCTCCACGCTGAAGTCCTGGCGGAAATCCGGAAACAGGAGAACCGCAAAGGCCAGGCGGGCTTTGTCGAGCGCGAGCTGGGCGTCTTCGGCGTCGCGCTGGCGCTGCTCCACTTGAATCTGCGCTTTAATGACGTCGGAGTGAGCCGCCTCGCCGCCGCTCTCCTGCTGTTGGGTGACGCTGAGAAACTGCTGCGCCTCGCGCAGCGCCTGGCGGGCATTGGCCAGCTTGCGCTCGGCCACGGCCATCGCGTAATAGTCCTGGACCACCACCGCCACCAATCCGCGGGCGGCAACATCGGCCTTGGCGTGCGCCACGGCTTCGGCTGCCAGGGCGCGGTGATAATCGGCGCGTTTGGAGGGCGCGAAGAGGTCGCCGTGCACCAGCGCCTGCTGGTTGTAGACATGCGGCCCGTCGTTCGAGACAAAGATGCCGCTGGGCGTGCCGTTGGGCTGGGTGTAGATGAACTGGCTGAGCGCGCTGACGCCGGGCAGCAGCGCCGCCCGGGCTTGCACGGCATCTTCGTGGGCGCTGGCGGCGGCGAGGTTGGCGGCCAGAAAAGCCGGGCCATACTGCCTGGCTCGGTCGATGGCCTGTTGCAGAGACAGCTTGAGCGGGGCGGCGGCCGGCTGCGCGAGAACGGCGGAAGCCAGCGCCAGTCCGAGCGCCAGCCGTAGCGGCGAATGCGGCATGGAGAGCATTCTAACAGTGCGTCGCGGCCTAGAGGCGCGACTCGTAAGGGTGTCCTCCGTAGTATAGACTTGGCCAGATGAAAGGGCGGTGAACGAGAGGG
>CAZZHN010000281.1:0-4990 GCA_964654065.1 uncultured Solibacteraceae bacterium | reverse complement strand
AACCGCGCCGGCGCCACGCCAACCACCGTAAACGGATGCTTGTCGAGTTCCACGGTTGTCCCGACCGCGCCCGGATCGGCATTAAACACGCTTCTCCACAGAGCATCGCTCAGCACCACGTAGGGCGCTGAATCCGGGCCGTGCTCGTCCGCCGCGTGGAAGAACCGCCCAACCTCCGGCTGCACGCCCAGCAGATCGAAATAGTTGCCGGTGACCGCGTCGCCGGAAATGCTCGTCACCGCGTTCTGCCATCTCAGTCCCGCATGAGAATACCCATAAATCCCCGCCATTCCGCTGAAGGTGGTGTTGCGCTGCCGGAAATCCTCGAACGCTGGATACGACGTGGTCAGCAGCCGTCCCATCGTCCACTGCTTATGGCGAATCTGATACAGGCTCACCGGGTCGCGCACATCCAGCGGGTGCAGCAGCACCGCATTCAGCACTCCGAAAACGACGACGTTGGCCCCGATCCCCAGCGCCAGAGTGATCAGGGCTACGGCCGTAAATGCGGGAAACTTTCGAAGCACGCGCAGTGCATACAGAACATCCAGCAGCAGGCTCTCCACCAATGGCCGACCCTCTTCCGCGTGGTCGTCCGCTCGGATTGCCTGCACGGGCCCGAACTTCATCCGCGCGTCGCGGCGGGCTTCCGCAGGAGTCATGCCGGCGCGGACGTTCTCTTCCACTTGGGCCGCAATGTGCAATTCCATCTCTTCTCTGAACCGCTGGTCGCCGCGGCGTCTCGCCGTGAAGTGGAGCAGGCGCGTGAAGAACCGGCTCAGGGATCTCATGCCAGATCTCTCAGCCCAGCAGACGGGCGGCGGGTTTGGCGAAGTAGGTCAGAATGATGCTGGCGCCTGCGCGGGTAATCGAGGTGAGAGATTCCATCATGGCGCGATCGTGATCCAGCCAGCCATTCTGCACCGCCGCCATGATCATGGAATACTCTCCGCTAACCTGATAGGCTGCGATCGGCACGTCGAAGCGCTCACGGGCCTTCGCAATCAGGTCGAGATACGGCATGGCAGGCTTCACCATGATGATATCGGCGCCCTCTTCCAGATCGAGCGCGATTTCGTGCATGGCCTCGCGGCCGTTGGCCGGATCCATCTGATAGCTGCGGCGGTCGCCGAACTGCGGAGTCGAATCGGCTGCCTCCCGGAACGGGCCGTAAAAGACCGAAGCGAACTTGGCGGCGTAGGCAAGGATGGGAGTCTGCTGGAAGCCGGCAGCGTCCAGAGCGCGGCGGATGGCCGCCACGCGTCCGTCCATCATGTCGGACGGCGCCACCATATCCGCGCCCGCGGCCGCATGCGACACCGCCGACCTGGCTAGCCAGTCCAGAGTAACGTCATTGTCAACTTCGCCTTCCTTGACGTAGCCGCAATGGCCGTGGCTGGTGTACTCGCAGTTGCAAACGTCAGTAACCACCAGCAGGTGCGGCATTTCGCGGCGGATGGCACGGATGGCGCACTGCACGATTCCCTGGTCGTCATACGCCCCGGAAGCCATCTCGTCCTTAGTTTCCGGCAGGCCGAACAGGATCACACCACCTACGCCAAGTGATTGCACCTCGGCGCATTCCTTCACCAGTTCGTCGATCGAAAGCTGGTAGTTCCCCGGCATGGAGCCGATTTCGCGGCGCACTCCCTCACCCGGACAAACAAATAACGGAAGGATGAATTGCGCGGGATCCAGATGGGTTTCCCGGACTAGCCCGCGCAAGGATTCGGTGGCCCGCAAACGCCGGAGGCGGTGAATCGGGAACGGCATCTTAACCAGGATTGTACCGCGCGGTGGGTACACCACCCCGCGGGTAGGACAGACCATCGCCCTTTGTGGTCTGTCGTCTTTCTTCGTCTGTGTGCCTCGCGATGGCGCGGCCCCTGACAGACGACCCAAACCGATCTTCTGTCCTACCCTAGCCCCTTTAACCCTTGGGGGGGCTTGACAAGGGATTGCAGACGGTTAGAATATTTCTCATCTACCGCCTGCCTATGCAACCCGCCTGCGAGCACACCCGCACACAGGTCCTGGCCCGAAGAAACGGGGTGGACTACGTGGAATGCCTGGATTGCCGCCAGATCTTCGAGGCCGAAGACCTGGAGCCCGTCAAGACCGAGGAAGAGGAAGAATAGCCGTCCTTCCCTGCGCTAGCATGGAGGGAAATGCTCGACCTCGCATACGTCCGGAATAACCTCGATACGGTTGCGGCCCGCCTGGCAAAGCGCGGCGGCAGCGCCGGCCTGGAGCAATTCCGGGAACTCGACCAGAAGCGGCGCGCGGCGATTACGGAAGCCGAGCAGCTCAAGGCGCAGATCAACGCGCAAAGCGTCAGGATCGGGCAAATGCGCCGGGAGGGCGCTGATACCACCGTCGAACAGGAGGGTGTGCGGGCCTCCAAGGCGCGCGTGGCCGCGCTCGACGACGAGCAGAAAGCCTTCGACGACGGCTTTCGCGAACTGCTGGCCGGCATCCCCAATCTGCCTCATGAGTCCGTGCCGGTGGGCAAAAGTGCCGACGACAACGTCGAAGTGCGGCGCGTGGGCGAGCCCCGGCAGTTCGATTTCACCCCCAAGCCGCATTGGGACCTGGGACTCGAACTGGGAATTCTCGACCTGGAGCGCGCCGCCAAAATCACCGGCGCTCGCTTTGCCCTTTACTGGGACATGGGCGCCAAGCTGGAGCGCGCGCTGATCAATTTCATGCTCGACGTCCATACCCGCGAACACGGATACACCGAGGTGTTGCCGCCCTTCCTGGTGAACTCGCGCAGCCTGTTCGGCACCGGCCAGCTGCCCAAGTTCCAGGAAGACCTCTTCAAGTGCGAGGGGCACGATTTCTGGCTCGTTCCTACCGCGGAGGTGCCGGTCACCAATATTTACGCCGATGAAACACTCGACGCCGACGCACTGCCCGTCAAGCTGTGCGCTTACACGCCGTGTTTCCGAAGCGAGGCCGGCTCCTACGGACGCGACGTGCGCGGCATCATTCGCGTGCACCAGTTCCAGAAAGTGGAGCTGGTCAAATTCACCCGCCCGGAGACGAGCTACGACGAGCTGGAGAGGTTGACCGCCGACGCGGAGGACATCCTGCGGCGCCTCGGACTGCCGTTCCGCACGATTGTGCTTTCGACCGGCGACATGGGGTTCGCGTCGGCCAAAACCTACGACATCGAAGTCTGGCTGCCGGGGCAGAGCGGGTATAAGGAGATTTCTTCCTGCTCCAACTACGAAGCCTTTCAGGCGCGGCGCGCCGGCATTCGCTATCGCGGCGGCAAGAAAGCAGAGTACTTGCATACGCTCAACGGCAGCGGCCTTGCCGTGGGCCGCACCTGGGTGGCGATCATCGAGAACTTCCAGCAGCGGGACGGAACCGTGGTGATACCGGCGCCCCTCCGGCCGTATCTCAATGAGGAAGTCATCCGGCCGCGGAAATAACCCATGAACCTGCAATTGCTGGGCAACCTGATCCGGCTTCGCTACCGGCTGATCTGGGCCAAGACGCGCTCCCGGAACGGCAAGATTGCCCTGCTCATGTCCGGCTACCTGCTGCTGGTGCTGGTGATCGGACTATTGGCCGCCGGTGGGCTCGGCGCCGGAATGGTGGCCGTGCGCGCCGGGAAAGCGACTCAGATCGCGGCCGCCGTGCTTTTCGGTGTCTTTCTCTGCGCCACCATCGGGACCGTGATTCTGGGCTTCGGTATGAACGCCATTTTCGCGGAAACCGAGATGCGGCGCTACCCCCTGCGGGCGCGCGAGCGCGAGTTGGCGCGGCACCTGGTCGCCATGCTCGATCCGTACTGGTATCTCGTCGTAGGGCTCGAACTCGGCCTGGTGCTCGGCTTGTACATGTATGGAGTTGGGTTTTTCCTGCCTGGTGTGATCGCTGTCCTGCTGTTGTATGTGTGCAATTACGTGGCGGCGCGCGTGGTGAGCACCATCGTGGAGCGGCTGGTGGCGCGGCGTGGCGGCGCCACGGTACTGATGGTGGCCATCATGGCCCTCAGCCTGGGACCCAGCTTCCTGATGCCGTATCTGCAGCAGCACCCGCACGTGGCGGGCCCTTACCTGGATTGGGGCAAGTGGACGCCGCCCTATGGCGCGGCGCTGGCGATGACGCACCCCGATGTCTCGGCAGCGGGCGGCCTGGCGCTGATTGTCCTTTGGACGCTGGCGCTGGGCGCGGTGATGGTGGCCCTCGAGCGGCGTCCGGCGCGGATGCGCGTAGCGTCATCCGCCCGGTTGCAGTGGGGCAGCCGCTACGATCGCATCGGTGCTTTCCTGGGCCCGCAGAATGCCATCCTGATTGGCCAATGGCTGCGGTTCTTTTCGCGCAACAACCGCTTCCGCATGATGTACCCGCTCTCGCTGCCGCTGGTGGGGTTCATGATCTTCGCGTTCACCAGGCAGCCGGGCATGCCGCTCGGATCGAAGGGCGAGTTCGCTTCTGCCATGGGCGCCTTTGCGATCGTCGGTTTCATCGGCACCGGTCAATTTGCGGTCAATCAGTTCGGCTACTTGGGCAATGGGCTGCGTCGCTATCTGCTGCTGCCCGTCGATCCGGCCGCGGCGCTGCGTTCCTGCAGTTACACCTTTGCCCTGCTCGACTCGGTGCTGATCGTCGTCGGCCTGCTGGTCTGGCCGTTCCTCAGCCGCGGGCCGTTCGATCCGCTGATGATGCTGCTGCTCGCCGGTTGCAGCCTGACGGGCATGTTTCTCTATCTGGCCGTCGGCCTCTGGGCCAGCCTGCTGGCCGCGCGGCGCGGCAATTATGACAGCAGCTTCGGCAACGACCTTTCGTTTGCCGGCAACATCATCCTGATCGGTGCGCTGCTCGGCTTGATCTTTCTGCCGCGCGTGGCGGCACACCGCTGGCCGGACGTGTTCTGGTCCGGTTACTGGCGGGTGACGCTGGCCGCCGCAGCCCTGGCCGCGGCCGTTTATTGGATGTCGCTCGATCGCGCTGCAGTTTGGTTCCGCGCCCGCCG
>CAZZHN010000280.1:0-4990 GCA_964654065.1 uncultured Solibacteraceae bacterium | reverse complement strand
CGTGGAATGGCCTGGAGTTTCTGCCGGCACTGGAGGATCTTCCGGTAATGGCGGGCGATGTCATCCACGCACTTGCAGAACTCCTTGCTCTTCTCCTCCACCAGCTCGTCGGTCAGGATGGGATCGGGAATCTGGACGATGTCGCGCGCCGAAAGGGCGTTGCGGGCCACCTCGTCGCCCTTGAGGACGATCTCCTGAATCACCAGCGGGGCGCGGGAGAGCGACTTAAGCGCCGCGTTCTGGCCGCGCTCGATGCGGCGCGCGATTTCGACCTCGCCCTCGCGCGTGAGCAGCGGGACCGTGCCCATCTCCCGCAGATACATGCGCACGGGGTCGTTGATCTTCTCGCCCACACCGGCGGGCAGGTCCAGATCGAGGAGATCCTCCCCGTCCTCGAGCTTTTTCTCGAAGTCCTTGGGATCTTCCAGGATTTCGATGCCGGCGGTGTCCAGGCCGGCCAGCACGTCTTCGAGTTCGGCGCCTCCGGCCAGATCTCCGGGCAGGACTTCGCTGACCTCGTCGTACAAGACGTAGCCCTTCTCTTTGCCCATCTGTACGAGCCGCTGTAATCCTTCGAACTTATCTTCGAGCGCCACTGAGCCCCGTCACTCCCAGCGTTCCTAGCGAGTCCACCACATTGTACCCCACGGCACGGACGCCAATAGGCGCCACGCCGCTACCCGTCAGCGGCTGCGCGCCGCCCGATCGCTGCCTTCCAGTTCCGCCGTCAAACGCAATGCCTCTTCCCAATTGCCCCCGCGTTCCGCCTCCCGAATCCGCGCCTTCATCTGGTCGCGCCGGCCGCGGTCCAGGCTGCGCCGGACGCTCTCCAGCGCTGCCGCTACCGCGCCCGGTCCCGCCTCGGGCTCGCCTTCGAGCACCGCCTCCGCCAGCAGGCTCTGATCCGCCTCTTCCAGGCGCGCGTGGAGATTCTCGAAATTCAAACGCCCGCCGGCGGACACCAGCGCGTACGCAGCCTCGAAGACGCGGCGGGACACGAAGCCCGCGGTAGCATCGGACTGCTGTAACTGCGCGATGATCTCCCTGCCAGCTTCCTCATCGGCCAGAATCGCGTTGAGCAGTAACCGCTCATCGTGGCGCAGGGTGATTCTAGCCCGCTCCATCGGCTTGTCCTGGCGAGCGGCGGTGGCTTTTCGGAAACTGTCCAGCACCATTCCCGGCTGGACGCCGATATACGCCGCCAGGTCGTTGGCGATGGCGCTGCGCTCCAGTGGGTCGGTGACCTTGTCCACCGCCGGCAGCAGCGCGTTCAGAACCGCCACCACGCCTTCGCTCGAATGCACGTCGTGTTTGGCGCGCGCGCGGTCGGCCAGCCAGTAGAAGTAGCCCTTGGCTGTATCCAGCCGCTCCTGATAGGCGGTCGCGCCGCGCTCCCGGCAATACTCGTCCGGATCCAGGCCGCCATCCAGTTCCACGATCCTCACCTGCATGCCCTCTTCCAGCAGCGGCTTGATGTGCCGCTCGGCGGCATTGGCGCCGGGCGCGTCGGGATCGAAGTTCACTGCGATTCGCGCCGAGTGCCGCTTCATCGCCTGCACCTGCTGTGCGGTGAGCGACGTGCCGCAGCTTGCCACCACGTTGGCGATGCCGGCAGCCGTGACTCCGATCGCATCCATGTAGCCTTCCACCAGGATGACGCGGTCCTGCTTGCGGATGGCCTCTTTGGCGCGGTGCAAATTATACAGTACGTGACTCTTCTTATAGAGCGCGGTCTCGGGCGAATTCAGATACTTCGGCTCGTCGTCGGCCGCCAGCGCGCGCCCGCCGAAACCGATGACTTTCCCCGATTCGCTGTGGATGGGAAACATCAGCCGGTTGCGGAAGCGGTCATAGAAACTGCCGTCCTGCCGCCTGACCACTAGGCCGGACTGCTCCATCGGCACACTCGAGAAATTGCGCTTGCCGAACAGGCGGGCGAGCACCTGGCCGGAACGCTCCGCGTAGCCGAGGCCGAACTGCGCAATCGTCTCCGGCGCCACTCCGCGCCGTGCCAGATACGCTCGCGCCGGCTCACCCGCCGGGCTCTCCAGGTTGGCGCGGAACGCCTCCTGCGCGATTTCGTGCATCTCGATCGCCGCGCCGCGCTGCCGCGATTCCTCGTCGGAGTACTGCGAGCGCTTGGGCATCGGAATGCCATATCGCTCGGCCAGATGGTTGAGGGCCTCCCAGAAGCTCAGGCCATCCTTCTCCATGACGAACTTGACTACGTCCCCGGAGACGCCGCAGGAAAAGCATTTGTAAAACTGGTGAACCACGTGAACGGTGAATGACGGCGTCTTTTCGCTATGGAAGGGACACAGCCCCATATACCGGCTGGGCCCGGATTTCCGGAGCTTCACATACTCCCCGACCACGTCTTCGATGCGCACCTGCGACTTGAGCTGATCGACGAATTCCATGGCGCCTTGCGTGTATTATCCCCCAGCGCCCCCTCGGCCGGCGGATAGCATCGGCGCACTAACCGGCGGTATCACTCGCAGGCACGCAGCGCCGGCCGCGTCCGCACCGGCCGCCCAATGCCGTGTTCCGGGGAAGGGAAGACTCGCTCTCCCGTCACCCGGGGCAGGCTTGCGTCGCGCGCGCCCGAATCCGGTACAATTGAGAGGAACGAAGGAGGCCAATAATGCAGCCAATTCTGACTGCCGGCCCGCTCAATCTTGGATTCCCCGAGATTATGGTGATTGCCCTGGTTGCCGTTCTGCTGTTCGGCGGCAAAAAGGTCGGGGAGCTTGGAAAGGGCTTGGGCGAAGGCATTCGCAACTTTAAAACCGCCCTCAAGGGCGACGAAGAAACCAAGAACCAAGAAGGAGTCGAAGCGAAGAAGTAATTTGGCTTCCTGGAGCCGCTCGCAAGATTGGGCGGCGTTCCGCCGGCTTTCGATCACGCAATAAAAAACCCCGCTGGCTCGGCCGAGCTCAGCGGGGTTCTCAATTTCCAGGCGGGACGCGCCGGTTATTTCTTCTTCGGCGGAACGATTGCGTCCTTGGCAGCCTTGGCCACGCGGAACTTCACGACCTTCTTGGCCGGAATCTTGATGGCTTCCCCGGTTGCCGGGTTACGGCCCATGCGGGCCTTGCGGTCCTGGCGCACTAACCGGCCGATGCCGGGCAGCACGAACACGCCGTTCTTTTTCACTTCGCTGATTGCAGTGGTGGCCAATCCTTCCAGGATCTCCTTCGCCACCTTGTTGCTGACCTGACCGTGCGCGGCGAGCGCCTTCACCAGTTGGGTCTGGGTCATTCTAGTAGTCGCCATATCTCTCCTTTGATTCTCCCGTCTCTATTTCTTCCGATGTGCCGCAGACCGGGCCCTCGCGCCCGGAGAAACGCCACATCATGCCATCGAACAAGATTGAAGGCCCAACGCTCCTGCGGAACGCGGGCCTCAATCGATAACAATCATAAGGGAAGGCCCCAGGGATGTAAAGGGCGATTGCGCGAAAAAGGCCGATTTTTCGCGGTTTTTTTCATAGGCGCGTGCTCAAAGGCCCGTATTACGGGGTTGCGGCGAAGCCGCCACCGGGTAACCACCGCAGCTCGCCTTTCCCATACACCTCGCCTGCCTTGTTCTTCAGTACGTGAAAGCGCACCCGGCCGGGCGGTGCTGGCTCCAGCGCGATACGTACCGCGGCGTAGAGCTTCAGCGAAGGGCCGCCGGCGCTGGTGTCTGCTTCCGCACCCGATTCGATCATGCGGGATCGCGTCGGGTTCAGGAAAACGACCGCGGCCTCGGTCCGGGCGAGAGCCGCGGCCAGCCGTCGCAGCCTGGAGGCGAGCACCCGGCCGTGCAGGCCAGGACTGCTCGTCCCGACGGCGGCGTCCAGTTCGATCGCCGGCACCAGCGCGGCTGCCGGGTCCACCACCAGCAGGCTGACGGCTTGCGATCCAGCCAGCCTGGCGGCCATTTCGAACGCCTGTTCGGCCGACTCCGGTCTCACCACCGGAAGGCGGTCCACGGCCACACCCAATCCCGCCGCATAAGCCGGATCAAAGGTCCGGTCGACGTCGATCCAGGCCGTGCCGGCGCCGTCCGACTGTGTACGGCGCACCATTTGCAGCGCCAGCGTGGTCTTGCCGGATGCGCTCGGGCCAAAGAGTTCGACGATGGCCCCAGCCGGCAGGCCGCCCGCGCCAAGCGCCGCGTCCAGAGGGTCCAGGCCGGTGGGGAGGACGGCTGCGAAACGGCGCTGCACGCCGCCCGCCATGCGCACCAGCTTGAGCCGAATCGCGCGCCGCCGCTCCTGCTCCGTCATTCCTGCGCCACCTGTAAGGGCCTGGCATGCCCGGCCCGGCGCTCATTCCTGCCGAGCCGCCGTGCACTGTCGCACCGCATCCGGAGAGCGAACCGTTTCGACGCCAGCGTTACTTCCGTGCAGGCACCGGCTTCGGTCCTGCCGCTTGAGGCGCCGGCGAGGGCGCGGCCTCGCCGGCCGGCTCCGACTTCACCAGCCCCAGCAGCTTGCGTAATTCGCCGTCAACCGCCAGCCGAATGTCGGCGTTGTCCTTCAAGAACTGGCGTGCGGTCTCCCGGCCCTGACCGATTCGTTCCCCTTTATAGCTGAACCAGGAGCCGCTTTTCTCCACCACGTTGTTGGCCACGCCCAGGTCGAGCAGATCGCCTTCCTTCGAGATGCCTTCGCCGTAAATGATGTCGAATTCGGCCTCGCGGAATGGCGAGGCAACCTTATTCTTCACCACCTTCACCTTGGTGCGGTTGCCGACCACGACGTCTCCATCTTTGATGGCTGCGATGCGGCGTATATCCAGGCGGATCGATGCGTAGAACTTCAGCGCCCTGCCGCCCGTCGTGGTTTCCGGATTCCCGAACATCACGCCGATCTTTTCGCGGATCTGGTTAATGAAGATCAGGCAGGTGCGCGACTTGCTGACCGCGCCCGTCAACTTGCGCAGGGCTTGCGACATCAGCCGCGCCTGCACGCCCATGTGGCTGTCGCCCATCTCGCCCTCGA
>CAZZHN010000279.1:0-4999 GCA_964654065.1 uncultured Solibacteraceae bacterium | reverse complement strand
GCTTCGACGCCAATTCGTATCTGTACATCACCAAGGCGATGGATTATTTCGACCTCACCAACGGGAAGGGTTCGCTCACAGCGGTGCTGGCAGCCGCCCAGGCGCGCTTCCTGGTGATCAGTTTCAGCTCGGACTGGCTATACCCCAGTTACCAGTCGCAGGAAATCGTCCGCGCGCTGCGGGCGCGCAACTGCGACGTCGCCTACGCCGAACTGCCTTCCAACTACGGGCACGATTCTTTCCTGGTGGACGTGGCCGAGCAGACGGAATTGATCCGCGGCTTTCTGGCGAGCACGCTGGAGAAAGCGGCATGACCACCGAGGTAGCCAGGCAGGCATTCGTCCGCGAATTGCTGGGGCGTAGCGATTACGCCATCATCGGCGAAATCGTCTCGCCGGGCGCGCGTGTCCTGGACCTGGGCTGCGGCGAGGGCGAGCTGCTGCAATGGCTGGCCTCGAACAAAGGCGTCGACGCGCGCGGCGTCGAGATCGCCGGCGAAAAGGTGCGCCGCGCCATTGCCCGCGGCGTCTCGGTGTTTCAAGGCGACATTGATGAGGGACTGGCCGATTATCCGGACGGCGCGTTCGATTATGTGATCCTCAGCCAGACGTTGCAGGAAACCCGCAACCCCCAGCGCGTGCTGCGCGAAATGCTGCGCGTTGGCCGCCGCGGGATCGTGGCTTTTCCCAACTTCGGCCATTGGCGCGTGCGCCTTTCCATGCTCGCCAGCGGCCGCGCGCCGCGCACCAAGCTGTTTCCGTACGATTGGTACAATTCGCCCAACATCCACTTCCTTACCGTCGAGGATTTCGAGGCCCTCGCTGCACTGGAAAGCCTCACCGTCGAGCGCCGTTACTTCCTCGCCGGCCACCGCAAAGTTACCCTGATGCCGAACCTGCTGGCCGAAGTGGCGGTATTTCTGGTGACCGCGGGCCGGTAGGACAGACCATCGCCTTTCGTGGTCTGTCGCTTTTGGGCAAAGCGCGACCGTCGACAGATGACAGAAGCCGATCGTCTGTCCCACCTCTGCCAATCTGCCCCAAGGCCCGTGATACCCTCATTCACAATGCCGGCGGGCAACTGGACAGGCGGGGCGCTGCGGCACCTCACGCGCGATGGGGCGTTGCTCTTCGCCACCCGTTTCGTCCGTCTCTTCTCCTACGGCGCGCTCTCGGTGGTTCTGGTGTTCTACCTCACGGGCCTCGGGCTGAGCGAGTCGCAGGTGGGCCTGCTGCTGACCCTGACGCTGCTCGGCGACACCGTGATCTCGCTCGGCCTGACCACTCAGGCGGACCGGATCGGCCGGCGGAGGATGCTGATCGCCGGCGCATTGCTGATGGCGGGTGCGGGCGTGGCCTTCGCCTGTACCAGCAACTTTCTGTTTCTGGTGGTGGCTGGAACCGTCGGCGTCATCAGTCCCAGTGGGAACGAGGTGGGCCCGTTTCTGCCGATTGAGCAGGCGGCGCTGAGCGAGGTGATTCCGGCGGCGGACCGCACCGAAGCATTTGCCTGGTATACGCTGGCGGGTGCGTTTGCCACCGCGGCGGGGGGGCTGTTCGCAGGGTTGTTGAGCGGGAGGCTGCAACGGTCAACCATGTCGCCGGTCGCGAGCGATCGGGTGATCATCCTGGCATACGCCGCGCTCGGACTGCTGTTGATGGCGCTGTTCCTGCGTCTGTCGGCCGGCGTTGAAGTGCGCGGCAGCGCGGCCGGCGGCGGCGAATCGAGACGGTTGCTCGGAATCCACGCCTCTCGCGGCGTAGTCGCGCGGCTCTCCGGCCTTTTCGCGCTGGATGCCTTCGGCGGCGGCTTCGTGGTGCAGAGCTTTGCGGCCTACTGGTTCTATCTCCGCTTCGGCGTTGCTCCCGCGACGCTGGGCGGCATTTTCTTCGGCGCCAACGTGTTTGCCGGAATCTCCGGGCTGGCCGCGGCGCGCATCGCAGCGCGGTTTGGTCTTGTCAGAACGATGGTGTTCACTCACCTGCCGTCCAACATCCTGCTCATCCTGGTGCCGCTGATGCCGAATCTGCAGCTCGCGATATTGGTGCTGCTGCTGCGCTTCAGCATCAGCCAGATGGACGTGCCGACCCGTCAGGCATACACCATGGCGATGGTGCGGCCCGATGAACGATCGGCCGCCGCCGGCGTCACCGGCGTGGCGCGCACCACGGGAGCCGCCCTCGCTCCGGTGCTTGCCGGGCTGCTATTCGCGCGTCCAGCGCTGATCGGCCTGCCGTTCTTCATCGCCGGCGTGTTGAAGATCGTTTACGACGTGCTGCTCTACCGGGCTTTCGCACATCTCCACCCGCCTGACAGCGTTGCGTAATCTCGTGCGCCGCAAATTGGGGACTGGCTCGAATTTCGCCGCCTTTTGCGAAACTTCGTGCCTGTCCCCGGTTTGCCCTTTTGGTTTGCCCCTTAGTACCCGGTTCCCCCTTGTGCCCGCCGCCCTCCTAGGCGTTCGCACCGCACCGGACTTGTCGGCCCCACCGCCGATCGGCGCTAAGATGGCTGGCAGCGTAACCCGATGCAGACCCGCCGAAGCGTGCTGAAACTGGGCGCCCTGGCGCCCCTCGCCGGCGCCGCAGTGGCGTTCGCGGACAAGGTACCGCCGCGGCCCGCGAATGAATGCATTTCGCTCGACGGGCCTTGGCTCTTCCGGCTCGATCCGCTGGGCCAGGGCGAGGCCAATGCGTGGCACCGGCCGGAGCACGCGGCGGGAGGATGGCGCCAGGTGACCGTGCCGCACACCTGGCAGATCGAACCTGAAAACGCCGAGTACAGGGGCGTAGCCTGGTACCGCCGGACTCTGGAGGCGCCGCCCGCGTGGGCGGACCGCGCCGTCCGCATCGAATTCGAAGCCGTCTTCCACACTGCCACCGTGTGGGTGAATGGAATCCAGGCGGGGCGGCACGTCGGCAAGGGCTACACGGCGTTCCAGATCGACGCCGGGCCGCACCTGCGTCTCGGCGAGGCGAACGTGCTGGCGGTGCGGGTGGACAACGCGTTCGACGAATCGATGCTGCCGCGCGGCCGGTCCAGCGATTGGGCGCATGACGGCGGCATCTACCGGCCGGTTCACCTGCTGGTCACACCCCAAGTGCTGATCGAGCGCATTTGGGTGGACGCCGAACCTGATCTGGCCTCCGGGAAGGCAACCATCGAAGTCTCCGCCGCCGTGCGCAACGCCGCCAGCATCGCATGGGACGGGAGCATCGCGTTCCGCGCGGCAGACGATGCGACCGGGGAGACTGTCCTCACCGGTCCCGCCTTGCCCTGCAAACTCGCCACGGGCGAACGCCGCACCGTCACACACTCTTCCGTGATCGCCAGCGCGAAGCTCTGGCACTTCGATGATCCACACCTTTACCGGGCGACCGTCGAACTATCGAGCGGCGACTCCTGTCAGACGGCGTTCGGCATTCGCAAAATCGAGGCGCGCGATAGCGGCTTCTTCCTGAACGGGGAGCGCGTGCGGTTGATGGGCGTAGAACGCATGGCCGGCAGCAATCCCGAATTCGGCATGGCTGAACCGGCGGAATGGATCGCGCACGACCATGCAGACATGAAGGAACTGAACTGCGTGTACACGCGCGTGCACTGGCAGCAGGACCGGCGGGTCCTCGACTGGTGCGACCGGCACGGAATCCTGATCCAGACCGAAGTGCCCACCTGGGGCGGAGCCACCTTCGACAAGATGGGCGCGCATCCATTGCCCGAACTGATGGAGAACGGCCTCGAGCAGCTGCGCGAGATGATCGAACGCGATCGAAATCACCCCTGCGTTTTTTCCTGGGGTCTTTGCAACGAGATCGGCGGGCAGAATCCGCCGGCCTATGAATTTGCCCAGCGCATGTACCAGGAGGCCAAGCGGCTCGATCCCCGGCGCCTGGTTTCTTACGCTTCGAATTCGCTGCAGCAGGCTCCGGAGAAGGACGTGGCGGGCCTCATGGACTACGTCATGTGGAACGAATACTACGAAACCTGGTACGGCGGCACGGCGGCCGATCTGGCCGTTCACCTGGATGCAGTCCATCGCGCGTTTCCCGGCAAGGCTATCGTGATTTCCGAGTACGGGTACTGCGCCTGCACGCCGGACAGGCCGGAAGGCGACGCAAAGCGCATCGGCATCCTGCGCGAACACGACCGCGTCTTCCGCGACCGCGACTACGTGGCGGGCCTGATTTTCTTCGACTACAACGACTACCGCACCCACGTCGGCGACCGCGGAACCGGCGTGATGCGCCAGCGCGTTCACGGCGTGGTGGATGTTTACGGCGCGCGCAAGGCCTCGTGGGAGGTGCTGCGGCGGGAAGCTTCGCCGCTGGAGTCGCTGCGCGTCACAGGGAATCCGGACGCGCTGCGGGTTGCAGTGGCGGCGCGCCGCTCGGTGCCCTTCTACGCGCTGCGCGGCTACCAGATTCGCGCCGTGGCTTACGGCGCCGGAGAGATCCCGGTGGAGCGAATCGCCGCGCGGTTGGACACGATCGCCCCGGGCGGGTCGGCCCAGGCGGAGTTGCGCTTCACCCAGCCGGGAATCTCCCGCATCCAGGTGGATGTGATGCGCCCCACCGGGTTCTCCGCCCGGACGGAAACCTGGCGATGGTGAGGCAGCCAGCCGCTTGAGATGTAGTCACAATGGGACCACAATGTAGAAGGTTGCCTTCTTGAGAAACGGACCACCATGAGCACCGCAGACACCTACGTTCGCGCTCGCATCGACAGCACCACCAAGGAACGAGCCGCCGACACTCTGGCAGCGATGGGATTGTCCATTTCGGACGCGATCCGCCTGCTGATGCTCAGCATCGTGGCGGAACGCCGCTTGCCCTTCGAGATCAGGGCGCCGAACGCGACGACGCGCAGGGCGATTGCCCAACTTGAGGCAGGGAAGGGCAAGCGCTTCACAAGCACCAAAGCCCTGATGGCCGACTTGAAAGAGGACGATTGAGCGGTCGTCCGCTTTCAAGCGCGACTACAAGCGGGCGAAGTTGGTGCC
>CAZZHN010000278.1:0-5020 GCA_964654065.1 uncultured Solibacteraceae bacterium | reverse complement strand
CGATTTTCTCGAAAAGCCGCTCTCCATCGACAAGATCTCGGTGGTGGTGAAGAACGCGCTCGCGCACCGCGCCCTATCGATCGAAAACATCAACCTCAAACAGGACACGAGCGCGAACCACCGCATCATCGGCGAGAGTGTACCCATGAAAGCGCTCCGCCAGCAGCTTTCCTTGATGGCAGCGACCAATGGGCGCGTGCTGATCTACGGCGAAAGCGGCACCGGCAAAGAACTGGTGGCGCACGCCATCCACGCCCTGAGCCCGCGCGTGGCAGAGCCGTTCGTGGAAGTCAACTGCGCGGCGATTCCGGAAGAGCTGATCGAAAGCGAGTTATTCGGTCACACCAAGGGCAGCTTCACCAGCGCGCACGAAGACAAGATCGGCAAATTTCAGAAAGCGGACGGCGGTACGCTGTTCCTCGACGAAATTGGCGACATGAGCCTGCGCACGCAGGCCAAGGTGCTGCGCGCGCTGGAAGAGCAGCGCTTTGAGCCGGTCGGCGGGCCGGGCAGCGTGCAGGTGGATGTGCGGGTGGTGGCCGCCACCAACAAGAACCTGGAAGAAGAAATCGAACGCGGCAATTTTCGCGAAGACCTCTTCTACCGGCTCAACGTGATTCCCTTCTCGGTGCCGCCGCTGCGCGACCGGCGCGAGGACATCCCGCTGCTGGCCGACCATTTCCTGCGCGAGTTCACCACCGCCTACGGCCGCAAGCCCAAGGAGTTGACGCCGGAAGCTTACCGCGTGCTGGGCGAGTACCAGTGGCCGGGCAACGTGCGCGAGCTCAAGAACCTGATCGAGCGCATCGTCATTTTGAACCCGCAAGTGCGGGTCGACGCGCGACACATTCCGGTCGCCGGCACACGCAAGCCGCAGGAGCGGCCGCTGGACCGGTTTGGCAGCCTGCAGGAAGTGCGCGAGGCCGCCGAGCGCGAGTACATCCTGAGGAAACTGGAAGAAACCAGCGGCAACGTGACGCGCACCGCCGAGCTGCTGGGCCTGGAGCGGAGCAACCTGTACCGCAAGATGAAGACGCTGGGAATCGGGCCGAAAGAGTAGGCCGGCTGTTTTGTCATAGACTGAAGATCGTCATGGAACATCGGATTGCAACCTTCGCCAGCATGGAACAGTCCAGCGCCGAGGACTGGGCGGTGATCGCCGCGGACTTCATGAAGTATGCGCAGCAGCTTCCGAGGCGCATCGTTTCCCATTTGAAGCTGTTGGATGGAGACTTCGGCGGTTTCCCGGTGGACCGGCTGCATCATTCGCTGCTGACGGCGACGCTGGCCATGAAGGACGGCCGCGACGACGAGTACGTGACCTGCGCGCTGCTGCACGACATCGGAGACACGCTGGGCTCCTACAATCACCCCGATATCGCCGCCGCGATTCTCAAGCCGTTCGTCTCAGAAGAGAATCACTGGATGGTGGAGAAGCACGGCATTTTCCAGGGCTACTATTTCTTCCACCACATCGGCATGGACCGCCATATGCGGGAGCAGTTCCGCGGGCATCCGCACTTCTTGCGCACCGCCGAGTTCTGCGAGAAGTACGATGGCAAAGCCTTCGACGCCAAGGCGGAGTGCTTCTCCCTGGAGGCCTTCCAGCCCGCGTTGCAGCGCGTCTTCGAGAAGCCCAAGAACACGATTTACCATGTCACTGTTCCGACTGTGCAGGCGCGGTAGGGCATCGGCAATCGGGTAAGGGCTGTGCGGAAAACTGCCGGGATCCCGGTTGGCAGGTGGAAGCGCCTGCCCCACCTGGACAGCGGGCCGCCGCCGGATGCGGACCAGCCGCTGGCCCTAGTGCTGGCGAAACTCAGCCAGTAAAGGTTTTCCAGTGGGAACGCCGGTACTCGCGGCAGGCGCCAGGCCATTCGCGCTCGCGACGCCGCAACACCGCCAGCCCGGCCAGGACGGCGCCCACCAGCAGCAAACTGGCGGGCTCCGGAATGGCGGTTATGTCAAATGAAAGATTGTCGTAAACCAGAGTTTGCGTGAAGGACGGGAGGGCGATCGACCCTGAGGAAATCATGATGCCGAAATCCATCGGATCGCCGGCGAAATTGGGGTGGGAGCCGGAGTTGGTCAAGCCCGTGATCGGGTCGAACTGCACGAAACTCGACGCCGAAAACGTGGAGGCGAGGTTGACAAAGCCGGAGTTTCCGGGCCCGGAGAGAAGCTGCGCGTAATAGAAGCTTCCGTCCTGTTCGATCAGTGGATCAAATGAATTGTACTCGGAGACATCCAGGCTGATACTGGTCGAGCTATCGACCGAAGCGTTGACCGACAGAACTGTCCCTTGAACCGCCGGATTGTAAATGAAGTTGGAGTTGAGCAGCCCTATATCCAGGTTGCTGCTCGCGCTGGTCGCGGTAGTCAGCGTCACAGTCGTTGAGAGAGCCTGGCCCGGGTCGCCGCAGGAGGAGCACTGAAAATATACACCGGAGATTGGGCCGTTTTGGTAAGTGAACGGATTGGTATAGTTGCTAAGATTGAAGGTGCCGTCTGAGTAAATGGTATCTGCCAGCGAAACGGCCGGCAGCGCCGCGACGGCGATAGCAAAGCAGAAGACAGACGGACGTTGCCTGGTCATGGAACGGTTTTCTCCGATCGACACGATTGTACCCTCTCCGGACTTTGACGCGGCGGCCCGGTGGTGCGATTGCGTACTGCCGAACCAGCTGCCGGGCACGCATGCGCCCGGCCACTTACTCCGCAGGCTCGAAGCAGAGGAAGACCTTCCCGTTCTGGAATGTTCTGGTTCTCGCCAGCTTCAACGTCAGCTTCTCCCGGCTGCCCTCGAACATGGTCCGCCCGGCGCCGAGCGCGACGGGATTGACCACCATCTGGTACTCGTCGATCAGATGCTCCAGGGCCAGCTGCGCGACAATGCTGCCGCTCCCCAGAATCACCATGCCCGGGCCTGACTCCTGCTTCATCCTTCGAATGATCGCCAGAATATCGCCGCTAATTAGCCTTGTATTATTCCACGAAGCGTGCTGCAATGTCCTCGAAAACACGACCTTGGGAGTGCGATTCATGGCTGCGGCCACGACAGGATTATGTTGGTCGGCCATGGGCGTGGGCCAGTAGCTCGCCATGAGCTCATAGGTGACTCGGCCAAACAACAACTCGCCCCCGCCGCGCGCATTCTCGGCGACGAACGCCGCGTATTCCGCGTCGTCGCTGCCGGGCCGGGCCCAACTGAAATCCCCATTGGCGCCGGCGAAATAGCCATCCAGCGTGACATGATTGAAGACAATTAGTTTTCGCATTGTTTTCTCCTTCCAGTTACTTTTCATCCGGCTCCGCGAGTAAATCGCCCAGCCGGTCCAGCGCACGTTCCCAGAACAATCGGCGCTCGCGAATCCAGTTCTCCACCACCGAAAGGCCTCCGGGTTCCATGCGGCAGGTGCGCACTCTGCCGATCTTCTCGGTTTGGACGAGGCCGCTTTCCTCCAGCACCTGCAGATGTTGGACGACGGCGGCCAGGGTGATGACGAGAGGCTCCGCCAGGCGCGAAACCGATATGGGCCCGTGGCTGAGCTTCTCCAGGATCGCCCGTCGGGTGGGATCGCCCAGAGCGTGGAGAACGCGATCGACATTGGGCTTCTTGCGATGCATGGTTCGCGCCGGCGGCTCCCTCTGGCTAGCGCGGAAACTCGAGGCCCAATTGTGCGAGCAGCTTGTGCCAGCCCGCCTCTCGCATCTCGGGGCCATCGGCGCCCTCGAAGAATGCTCCCTGATGCGTGAGGATCAGTTCGGTACCGGTTCCCGACGGCAGCAGCTCAGCCGTTACCAGGGACGCCGAAATGCACTTCTCACCGATCGACATGGTGGAGGCGGTGACCACGCGGCGCCCCGCCACGATGTCCTGATAGATGGTGCGACTGGTGCACGTCATGCCGGCCAGCGGTGTGCCTTCCTTGAAGCGAATGCGGGCGTGCTCCTGGCCGCCGACGCAAAAGTCCATCTCGAAATGTTCAACGACGTGCTTATCGCCTTCGAGGAACCAGCGGCGTTTCCTGGCCGGGTCGGCGAAGGCGGCGAATACGCGTTCCGGGGCCGCCGGGTACGTGCGTTCGATCACAAACGTGTTGTGGGCGACGGATCGTTGCTGCATGGCGGTTGTTCCTCTGAAAACTGATTGCTTAAGTATTCACTTGAGTATTCAGCAGACCGGTGCAATTGTCAAGTGAATACTTAAGTAATGCCGAAGGGAAGTCTTTAGGTACGACGGGCTCCGGGTCTGATTCCTCCGTGTCGTCGTCCCGGTATTCCCTTCAGCTCGTCTTTTGGTATAGTAGAAAACGCAATTCAGGTTGCAACCCGTCCGCGGAAAGGGATGATCCCACCTGAGTGAATCTCCGAGCACCGAGCATAGACTTCTCTTGCCCGTCTGCGGACACCGGGCCCAAGGAGGAGTGATGTCTCGCGAGCTACCTGAAAAGCCGAATCTCCAATATCTAAAGAAGCAGGCGAAAGAACTGCTGCGCACGCTGCGGCAGGGCAAACTGGCCGATGCGCAACATGCGCTGGCTGCCGAGTACGGTTTCGCCACCTGGGCGAAGCTGAAGGCGTACGTGGAGGCGCTGGGGCAGAGCCCGGCCGAAGCGCTGAAGGCGGCGGTGTGCGACAGCGACGCGGCGCGGGTGCGCGAGGTTCTGGACCGCCATCTGGAGCTGCGGGCGAAAATCGACGATCCGCTGCCCGGCTATGGCTTCGGCCAGCACGCATTATTCGCGGCCGTGCAGCGGAGCGACCGGGCGACCATTGACGTCCTGCTGGGCGCGGGTGCGAACATCCGGAAGCGCACCGAGTGGTGGGCGGGTGGATTCGGCCTGCTGGACGACTGCGATCCCAGCATGGTGGCGTTCCTGACGGAACGGGGCGCGGTAGTGGACGCCCACGCGGCGTCACGGCTGGGAATGATGGACAGGCTGCGGGAACTGGTGGCGGCCGACCCGGGGGTGGTCCACGCGCGCGGTGGAGACGGGCAGACGCCGCTGCACTTCGC
>CAZZHN010000277.1:0-5257 GCA_964654065.1 uncultured Solibacteraceae bacterium | reverse complement strand
CCAGCAGGCTCAATATCGCCCGGCGGTTCGGCTCCGCAATGATTTCGAACACAGACTCCACTCTTTGTATATACTCTACTGAGTATATACTTGTCAAGGAATATTAAAGCAGATGCAAAAAAGATATGGACCGGAGCAGGAAAACATTGGTCGTGTTTCCCAAGAAGGCCGAGCCAAGCGCGAAGAGGCCTTTCGCTAAAATCGAGCAATGACATCAATGGATACGACAGGGCACAACGCGGGTCATCCCGGTTCGGTGGAATCGTGGCTGATCTCGGCGGGACGGGACCGTCGCGCGGGCTCGCCGCTCAACGTGCCGCCGTGCCCAGCGTCGAACTTCGTGCTGGGCGAGAGCCGCGCGTACTCTCGTGACGACGGTACGCCGGGCTGGGAGGCGCTGGAAGAAATCGTCGGCGGTCTCGAAGGCGGCTCTTCGGTCTCCTTCGCCTCCGGCATGGCGGGAATTGCGGCCATTTTCGATCAACTCCCCACTGGCTCAGTTGTGGCCCTCCCCGACGACTGTTACCAGGGTGTCGTCGGACTCGCCAAAGCTGGCCAAAACCGTGGCCGGTGGACGGTGCATCGCCTCGCCGTGGCCGACACCGCAGGCTGGATCGAGATATGCGGCGCGGCCGACTTGATTTGGCTGGAGTCGCCTTCGAACCCGCTGCTGACGGTGGCTGACCTGGACGCCATCTGCGCCGCGCCGCGGAAGCGTGGCGCGATTCTGGGCGTGGACAACACCTTCGCTACGCCGCTCAATCAGCGTCCACTGGCGCTCGGGGCCGATGTGGCCGTGCAATCGGTGACGAAGTTCATCGGGGGACACTCGGACCTGCTGGGCGGTGTCGTCACCGTGCGCGATGCGAACCTGCTCGCCGCGCTGCGGCACGCCCGGGAACTTAGGGGTGCAACGCCAGGCACCCTCGAAGCGTTTCTCGCGGTCCGTGGGGCCAGGACGCTGGCACTGCGCCTGGAGCGGGCGCAACGCAACGCGATGACACTGGCCGAGCGCCTCGCGCGCCATCCCAAGATCGCTGTGACGCGCTATCCCGGCCTGGCGAGCCACCCCACTCACGCTGCCGCGCGCCGCCAGCTAAAAGGCTTCGGCACGATTATCTCGTTCGACGTGCGTGGCGATGTCCCCGCCGCCGACTCAGTGTGCGCCCGAGTGCAGCTCATCCAACACGCCACCAGCCTGGGGGCAGTCGAGTCCACCATCGAGCGGCGGGCCAGATTCCTGGGCAGGAGCACCTGCCTCCGACGCTGCTGCGGCTGAGCGTGGGTGTCGAGGACGTCGAGGATCTTTGGGCCGACCTGGATCGAGCGCTGCGCAACGTGCCGGAAGCGTAACGCCGCCCGTAGCGCCCTGAGGCTTCTTCGCGCCGCCTAGCAGCCTGTCCCCTTGATTCGACCTCGTTGCGCGGACCAATTTCGCTGGGTTATTCTTACGACTCGCCGTTCGCGGAACGACGAAGTCGATCACGCAGTTGCGGGAGGCAGAAGGTCATGAGCGACAAATGGTACGCGCGGCCGGTGCTGTTCGTGGCGGACATCGGCAGGTCCGTCGATTTTTACGTGAACCAGCTTGGGTTCACGCAAGCGTGGCGATATGAGGACGAGGGAAAAGCTTGGGTCGCGCAAGTCGACCGGCGGGGTTGTGAACTCATTCTCTCCTGCCAATGGCCCGATAAGGTGGGCAAGGGCCTGATGTTCATCTCGCTCGATCTCAGCGTGCTGGACGCCTTGCGCGCAGATTTGGAAGGGCGCGGCGTGGATGTGAAGGACGGGCAATGGGGCTACCGGCTCATGGTCATCGCGGACCCGGACGGCAACGAGCTCTATTTCCCATATCCGGCGTCGGTTGACACCAGCCAAGAGAGCCGAAGATAAACTTCCGGGTAGCGTAACGCGTCCAGTGACCTTGACCATTTCAGCGATAGACTTGGTTCTGTCGAGTCCCGATGGAGGGATTCGGTGAAATATCAAAATGTTAGCCGGTCGAGTCGCCGCAGGCTTCTTTTTGCAGGTTTCGTGGCAGCCGTGGGTCGCGCTACAACTTACGCCCAGCAGCAAGCGCCGATCCCTGAAACACTGACTCAGTGGCTGGCTGCGCCGCCAAGAGCGCGCAAGCTTGCGTTAGAGCGCTGCCTAGAACGCATTCAAACCATGGAGCCGTCGATCCATGCCTGGGTCCAGCTCTCGCCGCAGAGGAACGCCGGCCGCGGACGCCTGTCCGGGATACCGTACGGCGTGAAAGACATCGTCGAGACGAAAGGCCTGGCCACCGAATACGGTTCGCCGATTTACAAAGGGCGAATCGGAACAGCCGATGCCGCAATCATTCGAGAGATGCGGGAGCACGGAGCGATTTTGTTAGGGAAGACGCAAACGACGGCGTTCGCATATTTGACGCCCGCGCCCACACGCAATCCACGCAACTTGGAGCACACGCCTGGCGGAAGTTCCAGCGGTTCGGCGGCCGCAGTGGCTGCGGGTATGGTTCCATTCACGATCGGAGAGCAAACCCGGGGGTCCGTGTTGCGGCCCGCCTCTTTTTGCGGCGTTACCGGGTTCAAACCCACCTATGGTCTTCTCTCCATGGAGGGCGTGTTACCGCTATCGAAGAGCTTGGACACGCTCGGGTTTTTCACTCACACGCCCGCCGACATGTCGGCCCTTTGGGATGCATTGGGTCATTCCGTGGGCCGCTCCGAGGATTTCGACTTCGGCGCACCGGAGCCCATTCCCGATGTCGAGCCAGCGATGGCGGCGGCGTATAAGAATGCTCTTTCCCGTTTGCGCAGCGCCGGCGCAGCCATCCGCCCGATTGATATCTCCGGAACTCTGGCTAAGCTTGCCGAGGCAAACCTGACGGTGATGCTCTATGAGGGCGCGCGATTTCACAAGCAACGCTACGCCGAATACGGCAACCGGCTGGCGGACCTCGCGGACCTGGTCCGGCAGGGGCTGCGGATCCCGGTGGACCGCTATGATGAGAGCCTACGGTACATCGACTCGTGCCGGGCGGAATTCGCGGAACGGTTCAAACGCACGCCGGTGATCCTGACGCCGGCCGCCGTGGGCCCAGCGCCGGCCGGCCTGGCGTCCACTGGAGATCCGAGAATGAATGCACCGTGGACCGCGCTCGGCACGCCGGCTATCTCTATTCCAATGCCCGTGGGAACTGCCTTGCCGCTAGGCCTGCAATTGACGGCAGAGCGCGGCGACGAAGCCCGAGTGCTGCAAACCGCGGTACGTCTGCAAAACATGCTCGGTAGCCAACCAATCTGATTGCAAGCCGCCCGTCCGGGAAGTTACTGCGCGCGGTGGACCAGTGCCGGACCCGGTAAAGAATCGGTACATTGGGCTTATTCAAAAACTCACGTAGGAAGCGGGGTGGGCGTGGGTGTGCTTGCGCCCGAGGCCCGCGCCAGGCGCCGCTTACGCTCCGGAGCCACCACGAAGGGTTCCCGAGTTCTCACAGAATTGTGCTATTGGTTACTGTCCCGGGTTTCGTGATGAGGCATCGGACATCGATGGCGTCCTCTACCAAGGCTTCAAGGGACTGGCCGGTTTTCGTGATCGCAGCGACATGCCCTTCATTCGTGAGGCGGCTCTTTGGGGCCTCAAATACCGATTCAAACAATTGGACGATGCTGCCATTGAAGCGTTCGCAGAGATGCCTGATAAGGAAAACCTCGGCATAATCGCAGCCATTTGGCACGGCTACTCTTCGAAGCCATTCGTTGGCAACGAGCTACACCACTCTGACATCATTCGGACGCTGAGTACTCATCGGTTTCCAGAGACCATTCCACTGATGGCCCGGTTTGTGAACTCCGGTTTCATGCAGGAAGCCGCACGGCAATTCCTTGTAGAGATGACCGGAATCGACTTCGGTGGCGATGAGAGGCGCTGGCTTGACTGGTACGAATCCCGCAAGCGTGAGTTTGGAGATCGCAACTGAATCCGTGAATTGTTCGACTCAATACGAGGCGTCCCATCGCCAGGAGAATCGCATCAGCGGCTTCCTACTGCGTTCTGTGGTGGTCCTGCTGAGTCCGACGCCCAAACTACTCAGACGCTCCACCGTGTCAGCCCTTGCTTTGCGTAGGGGTGGTACAGGTACAATTCGTCGTTCTCTAAAATCGCACGAAAGAAATCCGCAACGACGTTCCTCTGAACGGCGTTGAACCGACCGACTCTCCTGGCGATTCGATCTTCATCCCATCCTTCATCCTCATCACCAGGGCACAGGAAGTACACCGTAAACTCCAGAACCAGATTATTGCGGTCGAAGGTCTTCATCGAACTTAACAGCCAAGCCGGAAGAAACGCTTTCAATGCGTCCGGTTCCAGCAACCCAAGGGACGATGAGTTGTCCTTCACGAACACAGACGAAACGTCTTCCCAACTCCTGTTCGGTAGTTCCCGCCGCAGAGCAATGCCCTCATCACATTCGTCGTGCGTCGAAATAAGCCCAAAAAAGGGCTGCGGTGGAAAGGCCCCAAGCAGCCGGTTTCGCAACTCCGCAACGTCCGTCATCCTTGCCACTTCTTAAGGTTATTGCTCCAATGCATCTCGACGCAACGTCAACGGAGGAACCGAAACGGCTGCGTTCGTCCTGTGGCGAGCACGCCAGCTTCGAGGTGTCTTGGGCTTCGAGCGAAAACGAGGGTTTCCCTCGTGTCAAGACAGAATCACGACCTTGACGTGGCGACGGCCAAACTTGCTCCGCTCCAAGAAGCAGACAAACTCGCAACGGAGAAAGTGAATTCTCTGATGCGAGATTTTCAAGACCTCTCTGGAGTGGAGGCACCAGCGAAGAAAACACGAGGTGGGAAAGGCAGCAAGCGTGGCCCACGGTCAATCTCTGCGATCATCAGCACCAGTTCAACTCGGTTGCTCCGCTCGCTCCACAAGGACGGCAAGGCCAAGAAAGCGGCATTGGCTGAAGTGCTGACGAATGCGGAGAAGCTGTGCAGCGACCGGAAAGAGAGCTTCACCAGCGATCTGAAGGCGTTGGTCTCAAGCAAGGCAGACGAGATTTGGAAGGGCTGACCTGGCTAATTCTTCCCGAGACGCTATGAATATTTCGGAAGGGCACTGGCTGATGGGTTGGTGTCCTTTTCTTGTGCCCTTAGAGGCTCCAGGTTGGAGCGGTGGGTGTGGGATGATGATTCGGCATAGGGCAGAAAAGGGCACGAAAATAGCCCACTTTTCCACCGTTCTTATACCGGCGTCTGTCTAAAGC
>CAZZHN010000276.1:0-5276 GCA_964654065.1 uncultured Solibacteraceae bacterium | reverse complement strand
GCTCTTCCATGGGGAAGGGCGGCGTGCGGGATTCGTTCAGCAGCCAGATGCTGGAGGCCACGATCTCGATTTCACCTGTGGGCAGGTTCGGGTTGACCGCGCCCGGGCCGCGCGGCTTCACCTTGCCTTCGACGGCGATCACGTACTCCGGGCGCACCTGCTCGGCGCGGCTGTGGATGGCCGGCCCAACGTCCTCATGAAAGACCACCTGGGTAATGCCGTCGCGGTCGCGCAGATCGACGAAGATGACGCCGCCGTGATCGCGGCGACGATGCACCCAACCCATCAAGACCACGGTCTTGCCTTCGTCAGCGGCACGCAGCGCCCCGCAAGAGTGCGTGCGGCGCAATTCGCCTAGAAAATCCAGTGTTACGGAGGTTTCCATATCGATGCTCAATTCCGCGCGGCGGCGAGCCTGGGGGCGATTTCGTCGCGCGTGACTTCTTCCTGCTGGCCGGTTGCCATTTCCTTCAAGGCGTAGCGCCCGGCACTGATTTCGTTGTCGCCCAGAATCAGGGTGAAGCGCGCGCCGAGTTTGTTGGCCAGCTCGAGAATCCGCTTGAGCTTGCCCTCGACAACCTCGACGGCCGCCCCCCCGCGTCGCAAATCGCGCGCCAGAAGCGCAGCGTGGTGCAGCGCCGGCTCGCCGAGCGGGGCGATGCAGAGATCCAAGGGAGCGGCCTCACGGCCCGCCACGCTCATCACCAGCCGGTCCTCCCCGATGGAGAAACCAATGCCCGGTGCATGCACTTTCGAGCCGAGCAATTCGGCCAGGCCGTCGTAGCGCCCGCCGCCGAGCACGGAATTCTGCGCTCCCAGCGCGCCGTGCACCACCTCAAAGGTGGTGCGCATGTAGTAATCGAGGCCACGCACCATGCGCGGCCGGACCGTATATTCCAGGCCGCAGACGTCCAGAAATTGCTTGACCGCGCCGAAGTGGCCGCGGCAGGGGTCGCACAGGTGGTCGAGAATGCTGGGCAGCTGGTCGATGATCGGCTGATCGGCTTCCACTTTGCAGTCCAGCACGCGCAGCGGGTTGGTCACCGCGCGGCGCTGGCAGTCGCCGCACAGGCTCGCGGCGACCGGTTGCAGCGCCTGCCGCAGCTTCTCCACGAATTGCGGCCGGCAGTTCTGATCGCCCACCGAGTTGATGAGGAGCTGGAAACCGGCGAGCCCGGACCGGGTGAGGATTTCGATAACCATCTCGATGACTTCCGCATCCACTGACGGCGATTCCGAGCCGATGGCTTCCGCGCCGATCTGATAGAACTGCCGGTAGCGGCCGGCTTGCGGACGCTCGCGCCGGAACATGGGGCCGATGTAATAGAACTTCTGCACACCAGGCCGCTGATCGAGGCGATGCTCGATGTAAGCGCGAATCACCGAGGCGGTGTTTTCCGGGCGCAGCGTCAGCGAAGATCCGTCGCGGTCGTCGAAGGTGTACATCTCCTTATTGACGATGTCGGTGTCGGCGCCGACGCCGCGCGCGAACAACTGCGTCTCTTCGAGGATGGGCGTGCGGATCTCGCCGTAGTTGTAAGTACGGAACACAGCACGGGCCTCGCGCTCCACAGCATTCCAGTTTTCCGTGAATGGGGGCAGTAGGTCCCTGGTTCCTTTGACGGCTTTGATCAAGGTAGTCGGAAAAACCATGCTAGCATGGCGCGGCGCCAGGGCCGGTGGGGCACGCTTTAGCTTGCTGAAGAATACCAAAAACATAACGAGCCGCAGATGAATACAGATGAACGCAGATAAGCAAGAATCTGTTCGGCGTTTTCATTTGGGTTTATCTGTGTTCATCTGTGGCCCTCATCTTCTTTTGTTGTTTCTTGGACAAGCGAAATCATGCCCTACCTGTGATAGTTTGCTCACATGGGCGATATCACGGTGCTCGTGCTGGCGACCCCTACAGAGCCTCAGCTCGCCATGCTGGAACAACTGCCGGCGGAAACCAGCATCGCGGTGGGCGAGCGGGCGGAGGCATTTGCACGGACCGCGCCTGAAGCGGACGTCATCTTCAACTGGTCGGGCAGCGGGGAATTGCTGCGCGAAGTCTTTCTGCAGTGCCCGCGCGTGCGCTGGGTGCACACGCGGTCGGCGGGCCTGGACGGGGTGCTGTTTCCCGAGCTGGCGGAAAGCGCGGTGCCTCTGACCAACGGCACCGGGGTGTTCAGCGAATCGCTGGGCGAGTTCGCGCTGGCCGGCATTTTGTTTTTCGCCAAGGATCTGCGGCGCATGATCCGCAACCAGGAGGCGGGGAGGTGGGAACCGTTTGATGTGGCTGAGATCGCCGGGCAGACGGTGGGCATCATCGGCTACGGGGACATCGGCCACGCGGTCGCTGCCCGCGCGCGGGCGATGGGAATGCGGGTGGTCGCGGTGAAGCGGCGTGTGCCTCCCGCCGGCGGGGACGCTTACGCCGATCAGATTTATACCCCGGAGCGGGCGCTCGAAATGATTGCGCTCTCGGATTACATTGTGGCGGCCGCGCCGCTTACGGTGGAAACGCGCGGCCTGATCGGCGAGCGGGAGTTCGCCGCGATGAAGGCAACGGCCGTGGTTATCAACCTCGGGCGCGGACCGGTAATTGATGAAAGAGCTATGGTGCGCGCGCTTTCCGAACGCCGCATCCGGGGCGCGGCGCTGGATGTGTTCGAGACCGAGCCGCTACCAGAGGGCCACCCGCTCTACGGGCTGGACAACGTGCTGCTCTCGCCGCACACGGCGGATCATACCGCGGACTGGCTGGACCGCGCCATGCAATTCTTCCTGGATAATTTCGCGCGCTTTCACCAGGGCCAGCCGCTGCAGAATTTGGTGGACAAGAAATTGGGTTATTAGTTGGGCGCGGTACCGGCATGTCCGGTCCGGATGAGGGCAGCATGATAAAATAAGGGGTCCCACCGAATGGATTTTCTCAAAGGGCTCAATCCGCAGCAGCGTGAAGCGGTGAGTTGCACGGAAGGACCGCTACTAATCCTCGCGGGGGCGGGAAGCGGTAAGACACGGGTTATCACGCACCGCATCGCGCATATCATTGCTTCCCGGCATGTGCCGCCGTCTGCCATCCTGGCGGTGACATTCACCAACAAGGCGGCTGGCGAGATGCGCGAGCGGGTGGCGGCGCTGCTGGCCGACACCCACCTCGATTCCGAGCCGCGGGTTTCCACCTTCCATTCCTTCTGCGTGCGGCTGCTGCGCAGCGACGGTGAGCCCCTGGCGCGCGTCCGCCCCGGCTTCACACGCCGGTTCAGCATCTATGACGACGACGACCAGATCGCGCTCGTCAAGTCGGCTTTCCGCTCGCTCGGGCTGGACGAGAAGGAGTTCATGCAGCACCGCTCCGCGCTGGCGGGCATCAGCCACGCGAAAAACACCAACCAGAGCCCGGCGGATCTCTATAAGCAGGCGGTGAACAAGCAGGGCGAGGCCCTGGCGGCGGTGTTCGAGGACTACGAGAAGGCGCTGCGAAGCGCCAACGCGCTGGATTTCGACGATCTGCTGCTGGAGGCGGTGCGCCTGCTGCGGCACGACGACGCGACGCGGCAAACCTGGAACCGGCGCCTGAGCCACATGATGGTGGACGAATACCAGGATACGAACCGCAGCCAGTACGAACTGATGCGCCTGCTGACCGAGGAGCACCGCAACGTGTGCGTAGTGGGCGACGAAGATCAGTCCATCTACAGCTGGCGCGGGGCGGACATCCGCAACATTCTCGATTTCGAGCGCGACTTTCCCAACGCGAAGGTGATCCGGCTGGAGCAGAACTACCGCTCGACCAAGAACATCCTGGCGGCGGCTTCCGCGGTGGTGGAGAACAACAAGGAGCGGAAGGGCAAGAAGCTGTGGACAGATGCGGCGGCGGGAGACCTGTTGGGCCTGTACGCTGGTTTCGACGCGGAGAACGAGGCTTTGTTCGTCGCCGACACCATCGAAAAGCACCTGGTTGCCAATCCCGAAGACCATGTCGCGGTGCTGTACCGCACCAATTCCCAGTCGCGGCAGATTGAGGAAGCGCTGCGGCGCTATGGGCGCGCTTACAAAGTGGTCGGCGGTTTCAGTTTTTACCAGCGCGCGGAAATCCGGGACACGGTGGCGTACCTGCGGCTGGCGGTTTCCTCGAGCGATTCGACGAGCCTGCTGCGCATCATCAACACTCCGGCGCGGGGCATCGGCCGGACGACGGTGGAGCAGATTGAGCGGCACGCGCGCGAGCACGGGCTGAGCCTGTGGGACGCCATCCAGCGCGTCGTGGACGACCGCGGGCTCTCCACCCGCTCCCAATCCTCGCTGGTGCTGTTCCGCAATCTGATTCAGGACATCTCGCTGGTGGCCAGTTCGTCCCCGCTGCCGGAGGTGATTCGATTCGTGCTGGAGCGCACGGGCTACCGCAAAATGATGGAGCAGGAGCGGACGCCGGATGCCGAGGCGCGCCTGGAGAACCTGGACGAACTCATCAGCGCCGCGGCCGAGGCCGAATCGCGCGGCGAGTCCCTGTCCGATTTTCTGGATCACGCAGCCCTGGTGGCGGAAGCCGATACCTACGATGAACGCGCCCCGGTCACGCTGATGACGCTGCACAACGCCAAGGGGCTGGAGTTCCCGGTCGTGTTCCTCACGGGCATGGAACTGGGCCTGTTTCCGCACAGCCGCTCGATGAACTCGGAACAGGCACTGGAAGAGGAGCGGCGGCTTTGCTACGTGGGGATGACGCGGGCGCGGCGCCGGCTGATCCTGACCTGGGCCAAGTTCCGCCGGCGGTACGGCGGAGGAGAACAGGAGCGCTCCACCGCGTCCTGGTTCCTGAGCGAGATTCCCGAAGCACTGCAGGTGAATCTGGGGCCGCAGGACGAGCCTGGTGAAGTGGACCTGACGGCCGAGCGGTCCGCGGCGCGCCAGAACGCGCGGCGCAACACGTTCACGGGAACCACTTACAACTCGGTGGCCAACATCTCGCAATTCTTCGAGCAGCGAGGGATCGCTTTCGGCGGTCAGAAGGCGCCGGTGGTCCCGCTGGCCGGCGGCCCTCCGCTGCCGACGCGGCAACTGCCGCCCCCGCCTCCGATTCGCAGAGGGGCTCGCGCCGGCATGATCGTCGAGCACCCCAAGTACGGCACCGGCACCGTGGTGCGCCGCGAAGGCGATGGCGATAATGCTAAGATCACAGTTAATTTCCCTCGCTACGGCTTGAAAAAGCTGGTGGAAAAATACGCGGGACTGAAAAGGAACGGATGAATACCACGAAGGTAACCGACAAGCTGGAACGGAAGAAA
>CAZZHN010000275.1:0-5311 GCA_964654065.1 uncultured Solibacteraceae bacterium | reverse complement strand
ACCCGGGGGTGGTCCACGCGCGCGGTGGAGACGGGCAGACGCCGCTGCACTTCGCGTCCACAGTGGAAGTGGCGGAGTTCCTGCTGGCGCACGGGGCCGACATCGACGCGCGCGACGTGGATCACAACTCGACGCCGGCTCAATACATGCTCCGCGTGGAACACAGGCGGCACTACCCGCGAGACCGGCAGGAGGTAGCGCGCTACCTGGTATCGCGGGGGTGCAGCACCGACATCCTGATGGCGGCGGCGCTGGGCGATGCGGGCCTGGTGCGGAAGCACCTGGACGCCGACCCGCAGTCGATTCGTATGAACGTGTCGGAGGAGTGGTTTCCGAAGCGGCAGCCGCACGGAGGAGGCACGATTTACATCTGGATGCTGGGGGCGCACCGCACCGCGCACTCGGTGGCGCGCGATTTCGGCCACGAGGAAGTCTTCCAACTGCTGATGGAGCGCACCCCGGAGGACCTGAAGCTCGCTTTGGCGTGCGAGCTGGGCGACGAAGCAGTGTTTCACGAGTTCCTGTCGCGTCATCCCGACGCGTCGAAGACGCTCTCCGAGGCGGACCAGCGGAAACTGCCGGACGCGGCGCAGACCAATAATACGAAAGCGGTGCAGCTGATGCTGGAAGCGGGCTGGCCGGTGAATACGCCGGGAGACGCGGGTGCGACGGCGCTGCACTGGGCGGGCTTCCACGGCAACGCGGAGATGGCGCGCCAGATTCTGCGGTTCCATCCGAACCTGGAACAAAAATCGCGGGACTACGAGGGGACGGCGCTGTCGTGGGCCGTGTACGGGTCCGGAAACGGCTGGCATCGGGACACCGGAGATTACGCCGGGACGGTCCGGGCGATGCTGGAGGCGGGCGCCATCATGCCGCCGCACGCCGAAGAGCTGGAGCCCAGCGAGGCGGTGCTGGAGCTGCTGCCATAGTGCAGGGGACGAGCGGGAAGATGGCTTGAGGAGCTTCGGGCCGGTTCGCCGGAACCTCCCGCCTGCAGGAATCCTTATGGGTTACGTCCCGTGGCGACCGTTCCGGCGTTTCGGCCATGGCGTCAGAGGACGGGGCCGCCAGCAGGCATCGGAAAGCACTAAATAGTGGTCGATTTGGCCGGTGCCGGGCGCGCAGGGGCCAACACAACTTGACCGTATCAGTAGACACCTACCCGGCGGGTGCTCGGATGATGGTGTCTTGTGCCGCGAGGATTCGCCAGGCCGTGCCCACCCGTTGTAGAACGCGAAGGCCCATACCCTGGGTCTGGAGGCCCGGCGAATCGGGTCTTTCGACTTTCCAGCGAACCTGCGCAAAGGCGAGATCGGAGTGTAGAACCAGTAGCCTCTCAACGCCAGAAGTCAAGGTGGAGCCCTTGAAGCCGGGCCGTTCCACGTTCACGATGAGAGTCGCGATATCTTGGTTTCCCCGCACCCATCTCGCCGCTGTGTCAACCCAATCTGCGTCCCTCATGAATAGTTGAGACATGCCAGATTGATCGCGATGGCTCCAAGCTCTATCGATCCCTGAAATCGCTACGCCAATGCGGTCTTCGTCAGTGGGCGGCGAACTCTGAGATCGTACTGCGGGAATTGGCGCTGCATCGCCGGCGCGCAAATTAGCAAAACCGGCGGCGCTACGGTCCTCCGCTGATCCGTTCTGAGCTGCAAGAATCTTCCACACATCACTTTCCTTGCGCAGTACCAATGTCATGACGTAATCCCGCGCCTCCGGCTTTCGAGAATCGCCGGTGATCTGCCATCTTGCGTGTACGATTGCCACGTCGGGCTTCGGGAACCGAACCTGGGCAGGCGTGATTACGGCCTTGCTCGTCTTGAAAATGGTCGCGTGAACGACTTTGTGACTCTCTTCAATCTGCGCAGCGTTCCGCAACCATGAGCCGTTGACGTTCACAAAGCTGGCATCGTCAGTAAATTGCTCTGTGAAAGCGCGCATGTCATGCACGTTCCAGGCTCGCATGAGACCGGCAATCACTTCGCGTACATGTTCCTCATCCGGGTCGGAGACGGCTAGCAGTCCTGCCTGGGAAGAGATACCTAGATAAGCTGCCAGCAAGAAACAGAAGTACTTCATCCTTCAACCTCCGGCAAGTTCTTGAGCAACGCTGAAAAACGGAACTGCAGTTCGAAGAATATCATGGGTAAAACCAAACGCGAACCGGCTCAAACCCGTGATCGGGTGCATTAAGCCGCGAGGCGAAATCGGAGCGCGATCGCGCTTCCTGTTGCCCGGGCCGTGGTGATGGTCGAACGAGACCACTTACATCACCGCTGCTAGCTGGAATCTACGCGGACCAAACAGAACGGATCGCCAAGTGAATCCCGCGGCGCGTTGCCAGCGGGCTGCGCGAATTGACGTACCATTCTCCCGCCTATACTAAAGTTTCATGGCGTACGCGTTTCGTCATTCGATGTGCAACGAGGCTTTCGAGAGGCGGCCGTTCGCTGAGGGGGCGAAGGCTATCCGCAGCGCGGGGTATACGGGGATCGAAATTGCTCCGTTCACGCTGGCGGAGACGCCGGCGGATGTCACGGCGGGGCAGCGGCGGGAGTATCGCGGGGTGATGGCGTCCGAGGGGCTGGCGTTTGTCGGACTACACTGGCTGATGGTGAGCCCGCGGGCGCTGCACGTGACCACGCCGGATGCCGCCCTGCGTCAAGAAAGCTGGGAGAACATCCGGCAACTGATCGATCTCTCGGCGGACCTGGGGCCGGATAGCGTGATGGTGTTCGGGTCGCCTAAGCAGCGCTCCTCGACCGGCGGCCTCAGCCGGGAACAGGCGACGCGCCATTTTGTCGACGGCCTGGCGTGGGTTGCGCCGCACGCGGAGAGCCGTGGAGTGACGGTACTGGTGGAGGCGCTGCCGATCGGACAGTCCGACGTGGTGCAGACGGTGGCGGAGGCGGCCGGCATCGTATGCCGGATCGGCAGCCCGGCGATCCGCACCATGTTCGACGTGCATAATGCCGTCGACGAAGCTGAGACGCACGCTGTGCTGGTAGACCGTTACTTCGACCTGATCCGCCATGTCCACGTCAACGAACTCGACGGAAGCCACTGCGGCGCGGGCGCGTACGATTTTCGTCCCGTGCTCGAAACGCTGGCGCGGCGCGGGTATGCGGGGTGGATCTCGCTCGAAGCCTTCGACTTCGACTACGGGGGTGAACGACTCGCTGCCGAATCCCTGCGCCACCTGGAATCCATCATCGACCAAATCTCATGAGCCACTACGTCGTCACAGGAGGAGCCGGTTTCATCGGCTCGCAAATTGTCCGCTCACTGCTCGCCGCGGGCGCCGGCAAGATCGTCGTCATCGACAACCTGCTCACCGGACACGAGGCGAACCTCGAGGAGGTCCGCTCGCGGGTCGACTTCCAACGCGCCGATATCTGCCGCTATGAGGAGATCGCGCCCCTGATCCGCGGCGCGGCGGTGGTATTTCACGAAGCGGCGATTCCGTCGGTGCCGCGTTCGATCGACGATCCCGTGCCGTCGCACGAAGTCAACATCGATGGCACGTTCAACGTGCTGCGCGCGGCGCGGGAAGGCGGCGCCGGCCGGGTGGTCTACGCTGCGTCATCGTCGGCGTATGGCGACACCGAGGTGCTGCCGAAGGTGGAGTCGATGCCGCCCAGCCCGAAATCGCCGTATGCGCTGCAAAAGCTGGTGGGCGAGTATTACTGCGGCGTGTTCGCGGCGGTCTACGGCCTGGAGACGGTGGCGCTGCGTTATTTCAATGTGTACGGGCCGCGGCAGGATCCTTCCAGCCCCTACTCCGGCGTGCTTTCCATCTTTCTGCGCTGCGCCATCGAGCGGCGCGCGCCGGTGATTTTCGGCGACGGCGAGCAGTCGCGCGACTTCACCTTCGTGGAAGATGTGGCGGAGCTGAACCTCAAAGCGGCCCGAGCGAAGAATGTTTCCGGCAGGATGTACAACGCCGGCAACGGCGGGCGCATCACTCTCAATCAGGCGTGGCAGCTGGTCCAGGAGTTGGAGGGCATAGCCATTTCGCCCGAGTACGGGCCTCCTCGAGCCGGCGATGTGCGCGATTCCCAGGCCGATATCATGGCCGTGGTGCGAGACCTGGGCCATGCGCCACGCTTCTCGTTCGAACAGGGAATGCGGCAGACGCTGGAATGGTACCGGCGGCAGCGCTGAGGAGCGGGCGCTAACGGGAATCGAACGTGCCTGGCGCCAGTTCAGTCTAGTTCAGTTAGGTCTAAGTGTTTCATTCTGCGTTCAGGTAGTTCAGCCACGCTTGGGGAAAAGGCGCCACAGGTGGCTGACGTGGCAGCGCGGTGGCAGCGCACGGCCCCCAAGGCCCGCATAAGTACCCCGCTAGGTGCCGCACATAAACGGTACGCCCAAGGAAGAGATCCCATTCGATAGGGTGTTATGCGTATGCCTACTAAAACTAAGACGACGCCCAAACTCCAAATCCAGTTCTGACCGATCGACAAGTTCGTCTTTTACCCCCGCCACCTTCGCAAACACGATGGCGCTGTTGATAGCATGTGCGCCAGTCTCCGCGAGTTCGGTTTCAAAATTCCTGTCCTCGCGCGTAGCGACGGCGAAGTGGTCGATGGCCAACTGCGCCTCAGGGCCGCCCGCCAATTGGGATCGTGGCCCGGGGGCGGTTGCGGTGGGGCGATGACCGGCTTCGCCGTGAAGTCGAACGGAATCCCCAGCACGTCCGCATACTCCACGTTGAAAAGGCCTTCTTCATTGAGATCGTAGGATTGGCGCCTCAGTGCGCGGCCAATTACCTGCTCGCAGAGAAGCTGCGTGCCGAAGGCTGCTTTCAGGAGATCCGCGCAGGAATTATCGGTGGCGTTGTCCGCCGCCCGTAGGGCATGATTAACGAGTATCAGCTTCTTTGCGGGTTCCACGAGGTAGATCAGCTTCTGTTCCCGGTCAGTGATCAGGCGCGTGCCCGCCGAGTCATACCGATCTTTGTTGGCCGTGTGATAGAACTCGCCCTTATTCACCTTCCCGTCTGCAGTCTTGACGGTGACGTCCGCTGAGAAGTCCTGTGCTTGCAAAGGAAACGCGACGAGCGCTAGTCCGCACAGGATCGCCGATCCGACGATGAATCTCTGGGTCATTTGGGTCCTCTCGTTTCTTCGAATAGCTTCGCTTACAAGTTGCGCCTCTTCTTGATGAGGGGTAATATCGCTAGTGAATTTCGTCGCTCTGGTGCGCGGTGGTCATATCAGTTTCTTGTTAAGTGAATTGATTCTTGCTTGTTGTTGGAGATCGGAGTTATTGTCCAGCAATGCGGGAGAGCGCCGTATTTGCC
>CAZZHN010000274.1:0-5331 GCA_964654065.1 uncultured Solibacteraceae bacterium | reverse complement strand
CGTTCGCCATGGAACCCGTGGTCTACGATTTCACCATCAACGAGCGCGGCACCGAAGCACGGCTGCTCACCGAAGACGCGGCCCTCATGCCGGCAGCTTACTACACGCTCTTGATTCCGGCGCTGGTCAAAACCGACACCCGCCTGCTGCCCGAGGCGCGCAGAGCCGAACTCGCCCGTCTCGCCGCGCAGTGCCGCCAGAAGGACGAGATGCGCCCTGTGGTCCAGAATGTATTCGACGCGCTGTTGCCGCGGCCGGCCGGCGGGTCCGGCGACGGCAGCCGCACGCTGCGCGAGTTGCTGCCGGAGTTGGGGTTTGACAGCGTGGAACACGAGCAGATCCGCGCAGACCTGCGCCGCGGCCGCATCGGCCTGGCACAGAACAGGCTGCCGGCCAGCGCCGATATCCGCGACGCGGAAGACGGAGACGTCTGGCACAGCGAAGATGGGTCGGGTGATCGGTACCGGGACGCCGGAATGGAGGCGCTTCGCCGGGGCCGGGTCGCGGTGATTTCGCTAGCCGGAGGCATCGGCACTCGCTGGACGCACGGCGCAGGCGTCGTGAAAGCGCTCAACCCGTTCGCCCGGTTTGCCGGCCAATACCGCAATTTCATCGAAGTGCATTTGGCGAAGAGCCGCTGCACCGCCTCGCAGTGCGGGACTCCTTTGCCGCACGTGATCACGACCAGCTACCTGACGCACGACGCCATCGCCGAGTGGCTCGATCGGGAACGCTGCCGCGGGTCCGCGGAGCCTGTGCTTCTCTCCCCAGGGCGGTCCGTCGGGCTGCGGCTGGTGCCCATGGCGCGCGATCTGAAATTCGTCTGGGAAGAAACGCCGCAGCAGCTGCTCGATGAACAGAAGGAAAAAATGCGCGAGAGCCTCCACAACGCCTTGATCGCCTGGGCGCAGCATGCCGGAGAGGGCTCCGACTACACCGACAATCTGCCGCTACAATGTTTGCATCCCACCGGTCACTGGTACGAAATTCCCAACCTGCTGCGCAATGGCGTGCTGCAGCAGCTGCTCGCGGCCCGGCCGGAATTGCAGTACCTGATGATGCACAACATCGACACGCTCGGTGCCAATGTGGATCCCGGCGTGCTCGGCTGGCACATCGAACAGGGCGGGGCCCTGAGCTTCGAAGTAATTCCGCGGCAGTTTGAGGATCGTGGTGGCGGTTTGGCGCGGGTGGATGGGAGGCCTCGCCTGGTGGAAGGGCTGGCGCTACCTTCGGACGAGGTGGAAGCCGGCCTGTCGTATTACAACAGCGCGACCGCGTGGATTCACCTGGACCGGCTGCTGGAAGTGTTCGGGCTGGCGCGCCAGGATTTATCGGACCCAGGTAAAGTCGCTGCCAGCATTCGGCCCGTAGCCGCCCGCATGCCCACCTACATCACCTTGAAGGATGTGAAGAAACGCTGGGGCAAGGGGCAGGAAGACGTCTTCCCGGTAACGCAGTTCGAGAAGCTCTGGGGCGATATGACCGGGCTGCCGGGAATCGTCTGCCGCTTCGCGGTGGTGTCGCGCCGCCGCGGCCAGCAGTTGAAAGAACCCGCGCAACTCGACGGATGGCTGCGCGACGGCTCCGCAGCGTACGTCGACTCGCTGTGCGAGTGGGGGTAGATGACAGAGAGCCCCGCTGTCAGTTTCTCTTGATTCGTCCGGGGGTATGCTGTGTATGTTGCTGCGGGCGAAGAAACGGGACGTACCATGCCTTGGCCGGGTTCGGAGAAAGTCAGTGAGCCGGAAACTCATCGAGCAGGTCGCGCAATGCCCTGGCGGCAGGCGCTGCGGATCGGCGTGCGGGAGGAGGCGCTACTCGGCTTTCCTACCGTCGGATCGATAGGATAGATCAATGGAGACTCGAGTGATCTCGATTTCGGCGTGCTTGGTACTCGCGCTGCTGAGTGCAGCGTCCGCTTCTGCGGGCGATGAGATCTACGCAAAGCCTGGACAATCCGTTACCGCATCAGATGGGCATGCGACATGCACCCGACGCAACCCTGGTGTTTCCAGTCTTCCACAAAGTTTGCCCAGGTGTGACTTCCCAGAGCTGTAGCACGCAATAGGCCCCGTCAGGGAGCTTACAGCATAATCAAAGTGGGGCGACGATCCCAGGGCGGACTCAGGAAGACGCCTTGGGGCGCATTGAACTAGACGTGTGAGAGGAACGAGGCGCGAAAATGTCTAAGAAAGTTCAGCCGCTTTCATTCCGCGAGTTCATTGAGAAGCACAAGGTTGAATTCGCGAAGGACGACACTGATCCGGCCCTGAACTCGGCCGCGTATCGTATGGGAGCTAGGGCGGAAAAGCCAGCTTCGATGCCAGAATGGATGGTTCGCATTCTCAAGGCTGCCGGGAAAGACAACTGCCCTTCAGCATATGGCTCGTTTGTGCAAGCCTGGCTTGAGGGGATTGGCGCCAAACCACCGGCGGGGATGTCGATTGAACTTCAGGCGCGCGGAGCGCCGGGCCGGCCGCGCTCCGATTACACGGAGCGGGTATTTGCCTGTTGGGTGGCCATCGGCCAGCCCTCCGTGTATAAGAGCACGCTTGCGCGCGCTTTTTACGGGAAAGAGTTCACTACCGCAGATGCTCAGCAGCGCAAGAGACTAGTGGATCGGTGCCGACGGGCGGTTGAGCGCCGTCAACCCGGTGCAGTGGCTTCGCCTGAGTAGTCCGAAGAACGCCGATTACGGGTCCAGGCATTTCCTGGCTAGGGTGCCCAGATCGATCCGCCGACGAAGTGTTTGCAGCGCGCCGACCGTCACAAATTCGACCAAAACCAGCCGAGATTTGGTCGTAAATATCTTGAAACGACCAAATCTCATGGGATTTTAGTCGTTCGCCAAGTAGGCGCACCATAGTCCTAACGCCGAAAACCGGCCGTGACACGGCTGCGCTGCGGTAGACACGGAAGGCGGACTCGCCCAACCGTACGATGCCGAGTATCGCGCGCCGCATCTGTCCAGCCGCGGGTCGGACTCGTACAACACGGCCGGCGTTGGAAAGGATGTCGATCATGCCCCGATGGACCAAGGGAGTCTCCGGCAACTTGAGAGGCAGGCCCAAACGAAACTACACGTTCACAGACGCTTTGCGTGCAAAGGGCTCACCTCATGAACTCGCAGAACTAGCCTGGAAAGCTGCGCGCGATGGCCAACCCTGGGCGATCCAGATGATCTACAACCGGCTCGATCCCAAACCCGCACAATTGAAACTCATGACGGAGGAACGCGATGAAAACCCAATCGATTACAGCCGCCTCACCGATATGGAAGTCAGAGAACTCCAAGGCCTCCTTGATAAAGCCGCAGCACGACCTGATAAAGCTGCAGCATGACTTGCCGCGATTTCAGGCGGACGTGGGTCGGCGCTTTTTTTATGAATTCGTTAAGCTGGCGTGGCATGTACTCGAACCCGGCACTCCCTTCGTCGACGGTTTCCACGTGCGAGCAATTTGCGATCACCTCCAGGCCGTCACCGAAGGGCTCATCCAGAACTTGATCATCAATATTCCGCCCGGACACGCCAAGTCGCTCATAGTGGCAGTGTTCTGGCCGGCTTGGGTGTGGATAATGCTTGCAGAAGCACGGTGGTTGTTCAGCAGTCACCGCGAGGAGCTGGCTCTGCGCGACAGTGTCCGATGTCGCCGCCTGATCGAATCGCCGTGGTATCAGACCCGTTGGGGTAACCGATTCCGTCTGAGCGATGACCAGAACCAGAAGGGCCGTTTCGAAAACACCAAGACCGGCTACCGCGTGGTGGTGCCGATGTCGGCAGGGACGGGTGAGCGCGGCGATTACGTGGTTGTCGATGACCCGCATTCCGTAGAGCAGGCGGAGTCGGATACGCAACGCGCTGCAGCGATCGACTGGTGGAACGGCTCGATGGCAACTCGCCTAAACGACCTCTCGACGGGGCACAAGGTCGTAATCATGCAAAGGCTCCATGAATCAGACCTCACCGGCGACTTGCTGAGCAAGGGCGGTTACGAGCATTTGTGCCTGCCGGCGGAATTCGACCCGGATCGGCGGTGCACTACATCCATCGGCTGGAGCGACCCGCGACAAGAGCAGGGCGAACTGCTTTGGCCGCAGAAGGTAAGCAACTTTGATCTGGACAACTTAAAGAAGACTCTGGGGTCGTACCGCTACGCGGCTCAATACCAGCAGCGACCTGCACCAGCCGAGGGCGGCATCTTTAAACGTCATTGGTGGCGGTTCTATGGTCCGGCGAACACGGTGGTGCAGGTGCGGATACCGGATGGGTCATTGCAGAGTATCCCGAACGTGCCGTTGCCCGAAGAGTTCGATGAAGTTGTGCAGTCCTGGGATCTGTCCTTCAAGGATCTGGCTACGAGCGATTACGTAGTGGGGCAGGTGTGGGGAGCGAAAGGGGCTGATCGCTATCTGCTGGACCAAACACGCGAGCGGATGGATTTGCCGCGCACATTAGACGCTATTCGAGCAATGTCCGCGAAATGGCCGAATGCCGCTGCCAAGCTCGTCGAGGATCGTGCGAACGGGCCTGCGGTGATCGCATCACTCAAGCACGAACTCCAGGGATTGATCGCGGTGAACCCGGAGGGCGGCAAGATGGTCCGGGCCTCTGCCGTGAGCCCGCAAATCGAGGCTGGAAACGTCTACCTGCCGCATCCATCGGTTGCACCCTGGGTGGAGGATCTAATTGAAGAATCCGCCTCGTTTCCTAATGCGAAATATGATGACCAGGTGGACGCCTTGACGCAGGCGTTGAATCGGCTACGTGGCGGAAGCTGCTTGGTATACACGGTTCCGGAGAGCGATTTCACGATCGATCCGCAAGATTTCCCCTCGACGTACGAGCATGTGTTTGCGATGGACGTTGGGCCCGCTGGGACGGCGGTATTATGGCTTGTTTCTGATCGAAAGGGCTATACGCTTTGCGTGCGCGACGTGTATTACGAGAAGGGCTCCGACCCGGGCATTCATGCGGCCCGAATTCGGTCGCGCGGCAGCTGGATTCCTGGGTTGTTCGACCCGACTGCCAACGGGCGCAGCCGGGAGGACGGCCTTCGCTTGATCCAGATCTATCGAGATCTGGGGTTGGATCTCAACACGGCTGTGGACTCCGAGCAGAGTGGTGTGCTTGAAGTCACCCAGTGTTTGACGTCGGGCCGGCTCAAAGCATTTCGGGGGCTGGAGCAGCTATTCCAGCAATATCGGCTTTACCGCCGCGATGAGCACGGACTAGTCGTGAAGCAGAATGACTCGCTGATGAACTGCTTGCGGCATGTTTGCGTAGCCGGCCCTGGACGTATGCGTTCTAAGCCGAATCCTCAGCAGGA
>CAZZHN010000273.1:0-5342 GCA_964654065.1 uncultured Solibacteraceae bacterium | reverse complement strand
CCCGGTGGCGTTGACCACCAGGTTGACCGGCACGTTCACCGTCGAGCCGTTAGCGGTCAACGCGATCGTCCCCGCATAGGAGCCGTTTGCCAGGCCCGATTGATTCACCGACACCGTCAGTGCCTGCGTGGTCGTCAGGCTGCCCTTGGGCGAAATCGTCAGCCACGTGCCGCCGGCCGGCGAGGTCACCGACGCCGTCGCGCTAAACGGCGTTCCCGCCGGACTGGAGCTGACCGTCAGCGTCTGGTTGGCCGGCACATTGCCGCCTGCCTGCGCCGCGAACGTCAGCGAGGGCGAGCTCAGCGTCAGGCCACTCGGATTCGTCGCTCCCGTGATCGACACAATCACTGGCACATCGAGCGGCGGCGTGCCGCTGCTGGTCACCGTGACATTGCCTGCGTACAATCCGTTCGTCAAGATTCCCGAGTCCACCGTCACCGAGATGGTGGCGGGCGTGTTGGTCACGCCGCCTTCGATCGTTGCGCTAAGCCAGGTTTGGTCGGTCGAAACGCTCACGGGCAGCGGCGTGCTGCCGGTGGCTGTCACGGAAACCGTGGCGTTCATCGCCCCGCCAGTGAGGAAAAGGGTGCCGGGGTTAGCCGCCAGCACTGCTCCTGACGACACCACGAAATTCACCGATAACGGGGCGACGTTCTGTATAGCCTCCCCGTTCACGACCAGCCCGATGGGAACGGTCGCGGTGTAAGTTCCCGCCGCAAGATTTCTGGGATTGGCGTAAAGAGTCACTGCCGTGCCCTGCGCGCTCATATTTCCGTCGATCGTCTGCGTGGCGAACCACGCCACGCTGTTGCCGTTGGCACTGTAGTTCGGCGAACTCGAGATCGAGAAGCTGCCATTGCCCGCAAACACGATCTCCTGGCTTACCCCGCTCCCTCCCGATTGTGCGACGAAGTTTAGCGTAGTTGGCGCCACGTGGCCGGAGGAACTCCCGCCGGCTCCGCTGCCTGACGTCAGGTTGACCGTCACCACCTGCGTTACGGTCCCCACCGTAACTGAGATGCTGCCGGTGAACGTTCCGGATCCGCTCAGGCTGGTGTTGGCGGAAACCGTAAGAAAGGCCGAGGCACCCGGCACGATGCTGCTGGCGCTGGTGGTCACTCCCAGCCAGTTGTTCGCGCTGGACGGAGTGGCCGTGAGAGTGCCTCCCGCCGCGCTGGTCACCGTCACCAACTGCTCGTAACTGTTGGTTGAACTCAAGCTGATGGGGCTGGGGGTAATCGTCAGGCTGCCTGAGGTTGAGCCGGATACGGTCAGCGTGACGTTCAGGGTCGCAAAGTTGTTCGAATTCTCCGTGTCCGCCACGGTCACCTTGCCTGTATACGTGCCGACCGACAGGCTGGTGTAGTTGGCCAGGGAAATTGATAACGTGGCGCCGTTGAAGAGGCCTGTCACGCTGGCGCTGCCGTTCACCAGCAGCCAGTTGGAGGCCCCGCCGCTGACATACGAAACCTGGGCGGTATAGCTGTCGCTATTCGGCGTGGTCAGGTTGGCGGTCTGAAAGCCGGGGGGAGACAGGGCGCCGCTCGAATACGTCCACCCCAGCGCACTCGGCGTCAGGTTGACTGCGCTCGTACCTACGTTAAAGGTCACATTGATGATCAACTGCTGGTTGCTGCCGTAGCTGATGGTCGCGGTGGTGTCGTAGGCGCCGGCCGACAGGCCCGCTGCGCTGGCCGTGAAGATGAGGGTAGCGGATGCCGAGCTGCTCACCTGGTTCGCGCTCGTCTGCACCGTGAGCCAGCTAGCCCCGGTCGTGGCCGTGAAGCCGATCGCCGAAGTGCTGGTTGTTTGCAGCATCACGTTGTCCGACACCTGGGCGCCGGCCGCCGCGGCCATCGCGTTGACGCCCGTTAGATTAGACGGCGTAGGCACCAGGGCCCCGCTGCCACTGCCGCCGGTATTATAGGTGACCGAAAACGTCACCGAGGTCACGCCCGTCGGCGCCGTCGCGGTCAGAGTCACTGCCGCGGTGTGATTGCCCAAAGAGAGCGCGCCGGCGTTACAGTCCAGCCCCATGGACAGAATGATGGGCGTGTCATAGGTATTGCTCCCACCGTTGCAGAGACCGCCGGGGCCGGCAGTGTTATCGCTGCCGACTTTGAGCCAGGCGCGGTCGCCACTCTCGTAGGCAACCGAGACCGTGAAATCGATGAAATTATTGGTCGCATCCCCGGAGCCGGTTACACTCACTGAGCCTGAGCCGTTCGACAGCGTGATCGAGGAGTTGTTGGTCGGGTTCGTGAAAGCTGGCGGCGTAGCCTGCGCCAGCCGCGGCGCGGCGGCCAGCAGGGCGAGCGAGAGAAGGAATGCGGTCTTCTTGAATGCGGCGAAAGCAGCGTCCATGATGTCTCCTGCGAACCTCATCGAAAGCATACAGCACGCGTTGAGTTCAAACACACGACTTGCAACTCTCATTATCCAGAACTTTGGGGGAGAGACGGACGCGGCACCTATTATTGTACGTCTATTTCAGGATTTGGAAAAGGTTGCTGTAATCGTCGGTCCACAAGCCCACGCGCCAGCCCCGTGGAACAGGGTTCGAATTCGCCCGAATTTCGTTATCAAAGTCGCTGGCACGACCGGTGAGCAGCACCCAGGTTGCCGCGAATACGCCGGTGTCATCGTCGTCCTCTGTGTCCACCACGCGCGCCATCCGCCCTGTGGCGCGCGCTTCCTCCGTGAGCACCGGCTGCAGGTCCAGGTGGCGGTTGGAAATGTGGACGGCGAGGATGCCGTCGGAGCGCAAATGCCGGAAGTACAGATCCATTGCCTCGCGCGTCAGCAGGTGTACCGGAATGGCGTCACTCGAAAACGCGTCGACAGCCAGCACGTCGAAGTTCTCCGGCTGTTCCCGCTCCAGCGACAGCCGCGCATCGCCCATCGCCACATCCAGCTTGCCGTGGCAGTCCGCCAGAAATGTAAATTCGCTGCGCGCCACCTGCACCACTAGCGGGTTGATCTCGTAATAGCGGTAGTAGTCGCCGGGCCGTGCATAAGCCGCCAGCGTTCCCGTGCCGAGGCCAATCACGCCGACCCGCACCGCTCGCGCATTGCCGCGGTCGCGAATCGCGAGCCCGACGCCGGTCGCGGGGCCATAGTACGTCGTGGGAAGGTCGCGCCTGGCGGGGTTGAGGAATTGGTTGCCATGCGTGATGGTGCCGTGGGTGAGCGTGCGCGTGGCATCGAGCGCGGTCGGCGGTCCGCTGTCCTTCACCGTCAATTCGCCGTAAAAATTGCGCACGCGCAGGCGCACGCCGCTCGCCGATTGCTGCAATTCGATCGCGACAAATACGGCCAGCGCCAGCACCAGCGCCAGGCTGGCAATCGGCGCCGGCTGCGTCCAGCGCCGGAACCAGTCCAGCGCCGGATCCGTCTTCAGGACCGCCAGGATCAGAGCTGCGCAACCCACCAGCGCCAGCGGCATCTCGTAATAGCCGTTGAAAACGCGCGGCGCGATGAAGCCGACCGCCAGGCCCCCCAGCGCGCCGCCCGCCGCGATCGCCAGGTAAAAGTGCGTCAGAAACCGGGGCTGCGGCTTCAGCATGGCGAGCTCACCGTGGCACGCCATCGAGCAGGTGAACAGCCCGAGCGAAAACAGCACCACCACAGGCTTGATGGGCAGATTGCCTGCACCGGCCGCGGCGTAGGCCATCGACCCCAGCGCGACGGCCAGCAATTGCAGATAAGGATTGCGCCGGTACCATCCGTCGCCCGCGAAGCACAGAATGAAACTCAGCAGATAGAGGCTGAGCGGCAGTATCCATAGGAACGGCACCGCGGCCACGTTCTGCGACATGTGGTTGGTGACAGCCAGCAACAGGGCGGAGGCGCAGGCCGGCAGAGCCAGCCACAGAATATACTGCCGGAGGCCGGGACTCGGCGCTTCGGCGTCCTCCGGCGCCTGCGCCCGGGCCGGCGCGCCCAGCGCCGCGGCGGCACACACGACCGCGAAGGCCAGGTATCCCCACGACCACATACGCGCCTGCTCATGGGTGCTGAACACCGGCTCGAATAGAAACGGATAGCTGAGCAGGGCAAACATGGAACCGGCGTTAGAAAGCGCGTACAACCAGTAAGGCATCGACCCCGCGAACCGGCGCGCGTACCACGCCTGCACCAGTGGCCCTGTGGTGGAAAGCAGGAAGTAGGGCAGTCCTATGGTGCGACCGAGCAGGAGCAGGATGCGCCACGTCGGATCACCCGCACTATAGGGTTGTGAAGCTGCGTTTGGGTAGACCGCCAGCGTCAGTGCGCTCACGGCCAGCAGCCCCACGTGCACCACTGCCTGCACGCGCGGCTTGAGGTAACGGACGAGTGCGTGCGCGTACAGATAGCCGGCCAGCAGCGCCACCTGGAAGAACAGAAGGCAGGCCGTCCACACAGCCGCCGAGCCGCCGAACCAGGGAAGAATGATTTTGCCGATCACCGGTTGTACCTGGAACAGCAGAAATGCGCTCACCAGGATCGTGAATGCGAAAATCAGCATCTACACCCTTGTCTTCTTTTTCGTCGCCGGACAGATGTAACCGCCGCAGGCGCGTAACTCCGGAAGCCGGTCTCGCAAAACCGTCCCCAGGCCCGGCCGGGAGCTACGTTTGCAGAGGGCAGTCGGACAGCCCCGCGAAGCGAACGCTACGATAACACGGTTGGCTGCGCCGGCGGCGCATTCCTGCACGTCATCACTTGTAGGCTGCGATGCCGGTCACGCGCTCGCCAATCACCAGGGTGTGGATGTGATCGGTGCCTTCGTAAGTCTTCACCGTTTCCAGGTTGCACAAGTGCCGCATCACCGGGTACTCGTCAGTGATGCCGTTGGCGCCCAGCAGATCGCGGCTCAAGCGCGCGCATTCCAGCGCCATGGCCGTGTTGTTGCGTTTCAGCATCGAGACGTGGGCCGGCTCCAGTTTCCCCTGGTCTTTTAAACGCCCCGCCTGAACCGCCAGCAGTTGCGCCTTGGTAATCTCGGTGATCATCCACGCCAGCTTTTCCTGCACCAGTTGGTGGGAAGCGATCGGCCGGTTGTCGAACTGCTTGCGCACGATGGCGTATTGGCGGGCGGTTTCGTAGCAGTCCATCGCCGCTCCAATCACGCCCCAGCCGATGCCGTAGCGCGCTTGCGTCAGGCACGCCAGCGGTGCCTTGAGTCCCTTGGCTTCGGGCAGCCGGGCGCTTTCGTCGACGCGGCAATCCGCCATCGAGAGACTGGATGTCACCGACGCGCGCATCGACCACTTGCCATGGATGTCGCTGGTCGAAAAGCCCGGCGTGCCGCGCTCCACCAGAAACCCGGCGATACCTTCCGGCGTGCGCGCCCACACCAC
>CAZZHN010000272.1:0-5356 GCA_964654065.1 uncultured Solibacteraceae bacterium | reverse complement strand
GCATCATCGACTTCGTGCTCAGCAACTTCATCAACTCGGGCATCTACTCGATCTATGTGCTGACGCAGTTCCGCAGCCAGTCCCTCTTGCAGCACCTGAGCGAAGGGTGGCAGTTCGGGACCCTGCTGAAGACGCAGTTCATCATTCCCGTGCCGGCGCAGATGCGATCTCCGGGCGAAACCTGGTACCAGGGAACGGCGGACGCCATCTACCAGAACATCAATCTGGTGGAGCAGGCCGACCCTGACGCGGTAGCCATCTTCGGCGGCGACCACATCTACCGGATGAACCTGAACAACATGCTCGACTTCCACTTGGACAAGGGGGCCGAGGTCACAGTCGCGGCGATCCCTGTGGACAAGCGCCACGCTTCCGAGTTCGGCGTGATCGAAGCCAACGACGAAGGCCACATCCTGGCGTTCCACGAGAAGAACCCGACCGCGCCGACCATGCCGGGCGACGACAAGCGCGTGTATGCCTCGATGGGCAATTACATCTTCTCGACCAAGAGCCTGCTGCGACTGCTGGCCGACGATGCGGCGGAGGAAGCGAGCAGCCACGATTTCGGGCGCGACATCCTGCCCAAGCTGGCGGGCAACGGGAAGATCTACGCCTACGATTTCCAGGACAACCGCATCCCCGGCGAGCCGCTCGATGCGGAGCCCTACTGGCGCGACGTGGGAACCATCGAGGCCTATTACGAGGCCAACATGGACCTGCGCCGCGTCACCCCGGCGCTCAACCTGTACAACCCGGAGTGGCCGTTGCGCAGCGCCAGCTATGCGGACCCGCCCGCCAAGTTCACCTTTGATCAGGAGAATCGCCGCGGGCAGGCGATCGACAGCATCGTCTCCGGCGCCTGCATTCTGTCGGGCGGCATGGTGCGCAATTCCATTTTGTCGCGCGGGGTGCGGGTGCATTCGGGGGCGCTGGTGGACGAGTGCGTGATTCTGGACAACTGCGACATCGGCAGGCGGGCCAAGCTGCGGCGGGCGATTCTGGACAAGAACGTCAAGGTGCCGGAGGACGCGACCATCGGCTACGATCTGGAACACGATCGCCAGTTCCATCACGTCACCGAAAGCGGCATCGTGGTGGTAGCCGGCGAGCGCACCCCGGTGGAGATTTCCGCGCTGGTGCTTTGACGCGCCATGCGCCTCAGGCCGCGCGTACCCGATGGAACAACACATCCTGGCATGGATCACCGAGTACGGGTATGCGGCCATCATCGGCCTGCTGATGCTGGGGATTGTCGGCCTGCCGGTGCCGGACGAGACGCTACTGACCTTCACCGGCTACCTGGTTTTCCGCGGCACCTTCCGCCTGCCGCTGGCATTTGCGGCGGTGCTGGCCGGCAGCACCTGCGGGATCACCGTCAGCTACCTGCTGGGCCGCACGTTCGGACTCAAGCTGATTCATCGCTACGGACGGTATGTGCACATTCGCGAAGATCACGTGGAGAAGGCGCACGCCTGGTTCCGTAAGGCCGGCCACTGGAGTCTCACGTTCGGCTATTTCGTCCCCGGCGTGCGCCACCTGACGGCCTACGCGGCCGGGATGAGCGGCCTGGAAGCACCGCAGTTCGCGCTCTTCGCCTATGCCGGCGCGTGCCTCTGGGTTTCCGCGTTCCTGTCGCTCGGTTACTTCCTGGGCGACCGCTGGGAAGCGGTGGAAGGAAACATCCATCACTACCTGGTCTACCTGACGCTGGCAGGAGTGATTGCGCTGGCGGGGTACCTGGTATGGAGGAAGCGGCGGAGGAGAGCCAGGTAAAACGGCGATCCGCACCAGACGGCGGCCGGAAACCACCGGTCCGAAGGAGTTCGTCGCGGAGCTGGGACGCGGAATGGGGCGAGTGGGGACATAAAAGGCGGGACAGGCTACGTGTTCACGACTTTCCTGAGACGACGCGCGGCCCCATGGAATTACCGGCTACGCGGATCATGTAAAGTCAAAGCATTCGGTCATGTCCCCGATCGACGGAAGGCCATCACGGGGCGGAGCGGGCGGACCAAACGGCTGCCCGTTGGCGGCGTCGTTGTTCACTCCGGGTGTCTGAGAGTCAAATTGGTGGTTGATCGAAGCCAGGGTGGGCAACCCAAGGATCGTTTCGACGAACTTCAGAATCGAGCTGTGTTCGTAGAGGGTTGGCTCCAGGTGACCCTTCTTGGCAAACGGGGAAATGACCCAGGTTGGCACGCGAATGCCGGCGCCATATGCATCGAAAACGGGCGGTGCGACATGATCAAAGAACCCTCCCCCCTCGTCGTACGTAAGCAGATACGCAGAGCTTGCCCAATACTGCGATTGCATCAGAGCTGAAATGAGGCGCTGCTGTGTATTCTGTCCTATGTTAATGGGAAATGGAGGATGTTCGGCGTTGACGTCCAGCGTCATCACGAAGGAGACTTGCGGCAGGTTCCCGGTTTTCAGATCCGATAAATAATTAATCTCCGTATAGTTGAGGACCCTGGGGTCTTGCCACCAATTCTGGAAGAATTGGAACATGTTATCGCAAACGACCCCTTCTACCGAACAACTTCCGCCAATGTTGTATACCTTCCACGTGATGCCGTAAGAATCCAATAGGTCCAGAATAATCGGGTAGGTCAACGATCCAGCGGCGATGGTGTTGGTGGTGTTACCCCCAGAAGTTCCACCGGCGAGGTACAAACGATTCGGAAAAGTTGGACCCAGCACCGAACAGAAGTAATTCGGGCAAAGTGTGAAATCACCAAAGAGACCGTAGTAAAACGGTAGATCGCTTTGATCGTAGTACCCGACTGAAACCCGGCCGTCAGTAGTATAAAAGCCATCCATGTTGCCGTTGTCCCATTCGGCGTGTATCGAAGCCCAATCGTGCGCCGGGTCCGTCACAATGGGAGAGGAAATATGGTGCGGCGCTACAAATCCACCTTGTCCATTCGGCTGTGAGTAGTTGGCAGGCACTCCATAAGAACCAACGAACGGCGCATAGCCATAGTAATTATCGAACGAGTGGTTCTCGTTGCAGCAAATCAAAATATGTTCGATGGGAAATGGACCGGCTGCGGCCCGAGCTCTGGTCAGCAGTGGCACGCCGCAGGCCAGCCCTGTCAATCCTAGGGCTCGCCCCAGGAATGTCCGGCGGGAATGTCCGCCGGGGGTGCCCAGCGGGCGCGAGCACGGTGTCTTCTGTTTCGAGGCGTTCATGGCTGACCTTCCCTTCTGAGCAAGAACGGCTCAGCGAGTATACCATAGCGCCCAAACATCGGCTCTCTGGCGTGCTTCCGAGATTGACGGCCCTAAGCCGCCTTGAGCTTCTCTGCCGAAAGTCCGATAAGGCCGGATCACGCGGGCGTGACACGCGCCGTGTTCATGCCCGTACGATTGACGAGCGATCTCGGTAGTTGCGAGGGAGCGTAGGACACTGTTAGACCGCCCTGCAGCTCAGGGATCAGGCACCGCTTGCAGCCAGAACTTCAAGCACATGCCTGGCTCGCTGCGTGACGGGTAGCCGGGGTACCTCGAGGACATCGTAGCCACAAAAGCGGTACCACTTCAGGGTTTTCTCATGGACCCCTACGGCCTCTGTATAGGTCTGGTCGCGCTCCGCGTCATTGGCGTAGATCGCCTCCCAAGGCGGAAGGATGAACGCCAACCTGTGAAACGGGTACCTGGTGAGGATTGCTTTCAGTTCTGCTCGGGGCATCGGCGCGACCTCCTGAAGCATTCCAAGTGCGTCGATGAGCCCACGATCCCAAAAAACCCATTCGGAGGTCTGCGGCTGAGCGACGTACTTCTCAATATCCCGGGTCAGGATCTGGTGCGCGAATTCAGCCGGGCTTGGGCGCCGAGACAGACCACACGCAAGCCTCTCGGCGATGATCGCCCGCGCGCTCTCTTCGACTGTCGCGTAGCCCATCGAGGCAAGCTTCACCAGCAGCGTCGTCTTGCCGGCTCCAGGGCCACCGGTAAGGGCTATGCGGGGCATGATGATTCGCCAGGTATTGTAATTCGTCCCGGTGGTCGCCGACACTGCTGTCCGCCGCGATGTGACTGCTGCCGATCGTTGACAGTCACGAGTCACATCGCGGACGAACCGGGCCAATGTGGCGCAGTTTTGATCTATAGGTCTGGTCGGGCGACGGCGTGGACTACGGGCAGCCCTGCTTCGCCTTAAGGTTGACTGTTCCCGCGCTGCCGGTCAACCGTACGAATGGATTGCCACTCGCCTTGAAGACACATGCCGAGGCGTTGGCCGGTCCCAGGATCGTTATTTCGATGGATTGAATGTTCCAGTTGTCATCGGTCTCGAACGTCCCGTTGTGGGACGTCAGAGTAACAGCGATGGTGCTGAACGCGGCTAAATCTCGCGGCACGCCCAGCGGCCACTCCACCTGGTGATTCGAGTTGTTGTCCCAACTGCCGGCATCTTTGGCCTTGAGAAGGAACGTCTCGGACTGGCCGTTGGTGTAATGCGCCACGGCCTTGGCATCGCTATCGTGCCTAAGATCGTCGCCGCCGGTCGTGATATTGAAGTGAATCTTGGTGAACAGTGCCGGCGGCTTCGGCGGAGCCGGCCTCGCCGGGCACCCACCAGGGATGGGGTAGGTCGTGCCCGGCGCGGCGGCGGACAGCTGATGGAGCGGCAACCCCGAGTTTTCGACCAGACATTGCAAGGCATCCCCTTTGACCATGAATTTCTCGATAGACCAGGTTTCCTTGTTCGTGGACGAAATCACGATATTGACCAGGTCGGTCTCGTCATGCGGGCTTTTGAATGCATGCACGCTCTGCTGCGCGGCGCCGCCGTGCCATTCCGCGAGAGCCAGCTTGAGACCCCAGGTTTCGGGGGCTCCACTCTTGAAATTCACCGTCGCGCTAACCGTACTGCCGCGGCCGACGATGACTTGAGTCGCCGTACCGTAAGGGGTGAGACTGACGCTGATCGACTTGATTTGCTCACCCTCCGCCCTCTGGACGGCAAACCCAATAAGAAGCGCAATCCCCAGGGCGCTTCCGAGACGTTTTGCGTTGCACATAAATCAGGCTCCTTCTTTTGACATACCAACCGTTACTCTTCCGTTAGTGTTCCGAAATGAGTTTTCGTTACGGTGTCATGTCAAAGTGATCCTGTTTCCGTCATCGAATGCGATTTGCGATCAGACGCGGCAGCGACTGAGGCAGCGTGGAGTGGTTTAGGTTCCGAGGAAGATACCGGGACAAGCAACGAAACCCCTGTATGCAGCGCCAACTGTTTCGGGGTTTCGCAGCCTGTCACCAAATTTGCTGTTGTTACTTAGCGCTTAGCTGGACGGCCGCGCTCAGCGGCAACTCGCGCGACGACGGACCGGCCCAGACCTTGTAGTCGCCG
>CAZZHN010000271.1:0-5416 GCA_964654065.1 uncultured Solibacteraceae bacterium | reverse complement strand
TTCGACGCTCAGCATGGATTACGTCTACCAGCGCACTGGTGGAGGATCGGGCTTCTCGGCGGACTGGCAGAGCATCAAGGAGACGATGAACTCGCCCTTTTTGATGCAGGTGAAGGAGTTCCAGGGCGATGGCCTCTCCTTCATCACTCCCTCGGAGCATGAGACGAAAAACGTGAAGTTCGACGGCAAGGACTATCTCAACGTGGGGCCGAACGCGGACCGAGGCGCTTCCTCCTCGATCCGGCGGGTGGACGAGCGCAATCTCGTGATTACCGACAAGGTCGACGGGAAGGTGACGGATACCGAGGAGATTGGGCTCTCAGCCGATCTGAAGAACTTGACGATCACGGTGCACGTTGCCGGTCGCGACAAGCCGAATGTGATGGTGTTCGACCGGAAGTAGCCGGACAAATCGTTGGACAGGACAGTTATGTTGACTATGATATGGCTGCCATCGCGGGTGTGCGGGTACGATCTCGCCAATTGGTGAGCCGGCGTTCGTTTGGTGGCTGGATGGCTACCGATAACCCGAAATAACGCCCGCGCAAGGCTGATCGCAACAGCCTTTTCGGGCCGCTGTTTGAGTGCCGACCATCCAGACATAGTCACGCCAACCCGTTTCCGGCCGTGCTGCTATTGGCAATTCGTGTGATGCTGAAGAGTAACCATGCCGAGAAGCGTGTGGCCATTTGCGAAGCTGACGCCTCTGCTGGGATTTTGGCGACTGCAGCTGTTCCTGCTGTGCATCGCCTTGGCCATCTCGGGATTATACTGGCTGCTGCAGGGAAATACCAACCCAACCTCGCAGGTTCTCTTCACCTTCATCATCGGGAATTGCACTTGGCTGGCGGTGACTCTCTCCGCGCCGCTCCTCATAAAGCAGCAGTTCCCGTGGGACTGGTTCGTGTATCTAGCCGTTCTTCTCCCGGCTGCCGCAGTGTCGAGTTCGATCGCATCGGTGGCAAGCCGGATCGTGGCGGGCCGGACCGATCACCTACTCGCGCTTGATTGGTTCGATATCCGGATTGGCACATTTTTCTCGCTGGTCACCGGCGTTGCCCTCTTTATTTCGGGCAAGGCGAAGGCGCGGCTTGAAAGGCGGAATCGCGAGTTGGAAAGGCAGATCACGGTCGGCAATCGAGTTGCAGGCCCATGAGGCCGAGTTGAAGGCGGCGCATGAGATTCAGGCGCATCTCTTGCCGCATGAGCTGCCACAGATGGAGCCATTCGAGATTGCGTGCGCGTGGGAGCCGGCCCGGTCAGTGGGAGGCGACTACTTCGACGTGCTTACGCTGGGGGCGGATCAACTGGGGGTCTGCATTGCGGATGTGTCTGGTAAAGGGATTACAGCGGCGCTATTGATGGCGAATCTGCAAGCGGCGGTACGGGCGTTCGCGCCGGTCAGCAGCGGGCCAGGAGCGCTGTGTGGCAAGCTCAACGAAGTGTTGTGCGGCAGCATTGCGCCGGGGAAGTTCGTTACCTTGTTCTATGGAGTGATCGACAGCGGGCGGCTGATTCTGCATTTTGAGAACGCCGGGCACTCTTCGCCTGTTGTGCTGCGGGGAGACGAGGCGACCATTCTCACCGAAGGCGGCACGGTACTGGGGCTGTTCCCGAAATCCGTTTATGAGGAACGGCAGTTCGCTTTGCGCCCGGGCGATTGCTTGCTGCTCACGACAGACGGCGTGACAGAAGCGGCGAACGAACACGACGAGGAGTTCGGCAACAGGCGCGTGATTGCATCGGCACGCGCGGCGCGAAGTCTGGGCGCGCCGGGTATCCGCACGAGGATTCTGGACGACGTGACGCGATTCTGCGACGGCAACTTCAACGACGATGCGACACTCATCGTGGTGACAGTGGATTCGGCGAAGGGGTGATCGCCCAGCACTCGATCCTTACTCGTCCACCCGGATAGCAAGTCCAGAATCTCACAACAGCGATTCGGGCCGCTATCCACTGGCGCCTGCTCCTGGATGACGGCGCACTCGGAAATTGTACATCGCATCAGCCTGTCCAGCGCGCTGCGGTTCGCGTCGATGCCAACCAGATCCGCCAAGCGCAGGTGATCGGCGCCGCGCCCAGAGTAGCGCCGCAACAGCAGAGTGTTCTCGCCAATTCCAGCGGCCGCAAAGCCGCCGCGCCCTCGGCCGCTCTTGCCAATCGTCCCGTGGTGGCCAAACTCGCTCCGCCTCCGCGTGCGGTGCCGTTTGTCGTGCAGCAGCAAATACTGCAACAGCATCCCGGAACCCCGGTTGTAGGGGCGCAACTGCAGACCTTGCGCACCCAGGTCCGCCAGAACCCGACACCGGCGCGCATCCAGGTCCAGTCGATAAACGCGCAACAGGTTCATCCGATCACCCCGACCGTACGCCCCGGTCCGGCACCGACCTTTGCCCAGCGCCCTGCCCAGAGCCAAAACACTCCGGCGCAACCGCCTGGCCGGACCCCGCAAGCACAACCCGTCCCGACGGCCCGTCCGCAGAACCTCCCTCCGGCTCGACAGGCTGTTCAGCCTCCGGCGCCCCAGGCACCCCGCGGCCGTGAGCAGGCTCAACCCCCGGTGCACGCGCCCCCGGCCCGCCAGCAGGTTCAGCCCGCGGTGCGTCAAGTGCCCCCGGCCCGCCAGCAGGATCAGCCTGCGGCGTCTCCAGCTCGCCAGCAGATTCAGCCTGCGATGCCTCAGGCGCCCGATGACCCGGCGCAACGATTATCGCCGGACCCACTCCGTGAAATTCAGCCAGAACCCGCAATGGCCGAGCGCAAACATGGCCGGAACCGTCACCAGTAGAGTTGGAAGCCGCAATGTCCAACGCGGTCGAAGCTCGCAAAGTGGTGTTTGAGCTATTTCAAGACCTGGATGGTTTCCGGCTCGATGACTACAAAGCAATGGGAAATCCCGAGGAAGTCGTTGTCCACAGAGTTCTTTTTCCAACACTACTATTTGACGTCGCGCCGTTTGCGGCGCTGGGCTTCCCGTTGCGGCGTCTCCGCGCGGGACCGGTCGCGACTTGGGCCGCAGCCAAACAGTAATCAAGTTCTTGGTTTGGGGGCTAGACCAACAAACCTACACACTTGGGTGGTGACGGCAGGCCCGTTCTCGATGTGTAATCGATTGAGAAACGAGAGGGCCTTCTAAGTCAGAACACCGGTGTGCGACTACATACGGAAAGAGCATAAGTATGCTCTACCGCCGAACTTTGAGTTGCCTGTGTAATCGCAAGTGACTTTTGGGTTCTCTTCGAAAAGTTAAGAAAAGGTGAAGACGTGGATCGCACCGGCGCTTTGGACAAAACACTGCGCGAGATATACGCGGTCATCTCTTTCCCCGAGGGCGGAGAGCCCAATTGGGAGGGCATGAAAACCGTCTTCCATCCGCGGGCGCGATTTACGCGCATTACGCCCGAAGGCATCGACTATTTCGACCTGGAATCCTTTCAGGCCATGGCCATGGAGATGCTCGATCGCGGTGTCTACACCAGTTTCTATGAGGAAGAAACCGCGCGGCGGACTCACGTCTTCGGATCGCTGGCGCATGTGCTGAGCGCCTATCGCACGAAACGGAGCCCCGACGCATCAACCTCGCTGGCGAACGGCGTGAATTCCATTCAACTGCTCTGGGAGAACGATTCGTGGCTTGTGCTGAGCCTCCTCTGGGACGAAGCACTGCCGGGCGATCCGCCCGATCTCCACCAACTGTTCGCTGCCGAGGTGTCCTGTGGCGAAAGTGCATAAGTTTCGCGTTTCCTCCACCCGCAGCAATCAAATGGTGTGTCGGAGCATGGCCGCGGCGGAGGCCAAGGGCACCATGATGCGAACCGCCGGCCGCTACCTGGGACGCTGGGTCGAACTAGGCGACCGGATGCTCCGTAACTTCGGCACATGCGCCTACCTGGCATTTGACAGGCGTCCCGAGCTTCGTAACGCCGTGATTACCGCCACCGAAGAATACGGCGCCCAGTTCTCCATCTCGCGGGTATACCTGGAATGCGCGTTATATCGCGAATTGGAGTGCAATCTCGAAAGAATCGCCGGACGTCCCACGTTAGTCGCGCCTGCCACAACGCTCGCCCACATGGCGGCACTGCCCGTGATCGTGCACGACGAGGATGCCGTCATCATCGATCAATTTGCTCACGCCAGCTTGCATTCTGCCACCGACCTCCTCCGCGACGTGCCAGTCCATTTAGTTCGCCACAGCAGAATAGATCAGATCGATCATCTAATACAAAGCTTGTCCCCTCGCCATGAGAATATCTGGCTCGTCGTGGATGGCTTGTATTCGATGTTTGGCGACTTCGCTCCATTCCAGGAACTGGCGGGTCTTCTGGATCGTTGGCCGCAGCTTCACCTTTATATCGATGACGCGCACGCCACCGGTTGGCTGGGAACGCATGGCCGTGGCGGCGCGCTTACGCACTTTGGCCACCACAAACGCGTGGTCGTCGCTCTGTCGCTGAACAAAGCATTTGGCGCGGCCGGAGGCGCATTAGCTCTGCCTGATGCCGAGTTGAAAACGCGAATCCGGCGCTGCGGCGGGCCGATGCTGTTCTCCGGTCCCATCCAGCCGCCCATGCTCGGCGCGGCTGTCGCATCTTCGAAGCTTCATCTGAGCGACCAGCACGCAGCCACTCAGGCGGAGCTGTTGCACCGCATCGACTTTACCATTGCCGCGGCCGAGCGTGCCAGGCTGCCTCTCGCCACCCAGCATCGCACGCCGATCTTTTTTATTCCGTGCGATTCCGTAGATCAGGCCACGGACGAAGCCCAGCGCCTTCTAAGCGAGGGCTTTTACGTTTGTCCCAGCGCGTTTCCCGCCGTGCCCGTGAATCGTCCCGGCGTCCGCTTTACCATCACTCTCCATAACGAATTGGAGGATATTGCCGCGCTCGTGGAAGCGGCCATGGCCGGCATTCAAAGGCGCGGATGCTCGGTGCCGGTGGCGCTGGCAGCTTGGAACTACGGGGCTCTGGCGCCTGACGCGCTCGAGTAAAGCAGTGGGCCGAATCGATCTGAAGGGGGAATCCGCGAGTTCTGTGGTAGGCCGCCGGAGTCTATCACATTGTTTGTTATCATCGACCTGTGGCGAGCCTCAAGCCGGATCAATTGAAACTGGCACGTGAGGCCGTTGACCTCACCCAACAACAAGCGGCCGAGCCACGGCATTCGATCGATTCTGAGCTTTCGACGGTGATTTCGATCGCTGGCCGGGTCTAATAAGGATCCACCAGATTTGACGGTCTCGGATGTTCTACCTCTGGAGGAGTCTTCCAACCGAACTCTACAAGTGCTGGCTCCCACACACGACCAGGTACCCTGCAAATGAAAAAACTCCCACGAAAAGGCGGCGGCCGCTTAGGAGGGGAACGTCCGGAACTCCGTTGAAAATCGCGACCCCTGCGTAACCCACTCTACG
>CAZZHN010000270.1:0-5436 GCA_964654065.1 uncultured Solibacteraceae bacterium | reverse complement strand
AACTCGTTCCCCATGTCTGGGCGAAGGAGGGCGAAATGAACTGCCCAGCCGCTGACACCGCCGGACGCCGCTGAAAAAAAGAGCGCGGGTACACCCTTCTTCAACTGGACGACGGTCACCTTTGGGGAGTTTCCGAAGTCCTTAGGCGCGGTGTAGCACTGCCGTTGCGGTGGGCCCTGGACACACACGGACGCTGGACCTTTCGGGAAACCTTCGGCGTCACGCTCAGGTTCGGAAATCGTGATTTCCCGGCCCATGAACTTGGGGAGGTTGCCCTCGACGGTGACAGACTGGGCACTTGCTGTCAGTGCCGATAATCCGAATGCGGCGAAAATGATTGGCTTCGCTCTCATGTCGTTAGCCCCTGCGCCGTCCGTAGGGGCCGGGCACGCCCGGCCCGGCGGTCCACGCAGGCAATCGCGCGGATCAACAAGAGAAGAGTCGAGACGACTCTCGACTCGGCAGGCACGACTGCCTGCGCCACGGGCTACTCGGTTTTCGAGTAGTAATAGGTGTACTTGCTGTAAAGCTCCGACGCGCGGGCGCCGTTGGCGACGATCCCCAACACGTTGTTCTCGCACAGCGATTGAATCGCACGCGTCACATTGTCGAAGGTGGTGGAGCCGATCTTGACCACCAGAATCGTGCCATCCGCCATGGTCGAGAGCAGGTTCGCATCGGCGGAAAACAGCAGCGGGGGCGTATCGAAGATCGCCCAGTTGAAGAGACGCGGCAGATCTTCAAACAACTGCTTGGCCTGCCGCATATTCAGCAGCTCGAGCGGGTTCTTGACCGGGGTGCCGGCCGGCAGAAGGTAAAGATTGGTGCCCTCCACCTTGCGCAGCGCCTGGGTAAAGCTGCACGCGCCGGCGATGTAGTCGGAAAGGCCGGGCGCCCGCCCGATCTGCAGCAGGTTGTGGATGATGGGGCGCCGCAGATCGAAGTCGCCCAGCAATACCGAACTCTCCGTGAGGTGCGCCTGGGCCAGAGCCAGGTTCACCGCGCTGAACGTCTTGCCTTCCGCCGGCGACGGGCTGGTGACCACCACGGTGTGCAGCGGCTGCAACGTTTGCAGGTGGTTCAAGCGCGTGCGCAGCGTGCGAAACTCTTCCGCCGGAGTTTCGTGTGAGTTGTTCAGATCCAGCAGGTGCGATTCCGGCGCCGGACTGAAGGGCACCGCCTGCACTTCCAGCAGCGCCGCGGGGTCCAGGCTCAAGCGCGACGTAGCCGCAGACATGCTGCCTTTGACCTGCAGGAACTCCGGCATGCGCGGCGTCTCCGCGCGTACCTCGGCCGGCACTTCCCCGTTCAACAGGGCATCCTGTTCGGCCCGGCGCAACGCATCGTGTACTCGACTCATGGTGATCTCCAGCCGGCCCTTGCCGCTAAGTCCTACCGAAAAAGTGGTAATAAACGGAAACCGTCATCGCCAGGGTGCCGACAATGAAAGAACTGGACCACGCGAGCCAGAACAGGCGCCGCTTGCGGCGCACCAGCAGCGCGTTCTCCAGCAGCGGAATGCTGCTCAGCACCGGCAGGTTGGTGTAAGCGCGCACGTCTTTCAGATTCTTGAGCGAGGTGTCGCGCATCTCGCGCGCGCCCGCCAGCACGATCCCGATTACCAGCCCGAGAGCCGTTCCAATCGCCGCCCAGGCGGGCCGGTTCGGCTCGGTCGCCTGTTCCGGCAGCGATGCCGGATCCAGCAATTCCAGGTTTTCGCCGCCCTTGTGCTCCTCGAGGTCCTTGGCCGTTTCCGACGACTCCCGCTTCTGCACCATGTCTTCGTAGTTCTTCTTGGCGAGCTGGTAGTCGCTATTGAGGGCCGCGTATTCCTGCTCATTGAGCGGAGACTGCTCGATGCGCGCCTGATAAGCCGCGATTTTCTGGTTCAGGAGGGCGGAGTTGCGCATCACCCGGTCGATGTCGCCCTGCGTCGTCTGGATCTGTGTCTTGACGATGGCGACGCTGTTCTTCAGATCCTCAAGCCGCGCCTGAACGGCCGGGTTGGCGACCTTCTGCGTGCCCCGATCACCGGAGGAAGCCGCCTGCGCTTCGACTTGCTTTTCGAGGTCGGCTTTCTGCGACTCGGCGCTCGAAATCGCCGCCTTGAGCGAGGTGACCTCAGGATAGTTCTCGCCGTACATTTTCAGCATCGACGCCAGGTTCGCCTTCTGCTGCGCCAGGCCGGCTTCCAGGGAAATCAACTGCTGGTTCTTCACGCTGACGGGCCCGGCCGGCACCACATCCTCGCCGTGTTGCGTATAGAAATTCTGATCGGCAATCAGATTCTGCAGCGACTGCTCGAGCATCACTTTTCGCGCCTGGGCCTGCGACAGCGAGTCGGCCAAGCGCCCGGCTTCGTTTTCGGCGGCATTCTCCGCCTGGACGTTGGCCTGGAACTGGTCGGGCAGTCTCCCCTGGTTGGCCACCTTAAACCGCGTCAGCTTCTGATCCAATTCGTCCAGGTGCGTTTTGGCGTTCTTCAGCTCGTCGCCCAGGAATTCCGTGGTCACGCTGGCGGTCTTGGTCATGTAAATGACGTTTTGCTCCTCGAACTTACTCACGAGCTCACGCACCACCTGCTGCGCCTTGTAGCGGTCCGTGTAGCTAAACGAGATGATGAAAGCCTGGGTGCGGTGGTTGTCATTCCCGGATGCCGACACATCGTAGCGGTCGACGTGGATGGCCTTGGTCCGCATATCCTGCACGATGTCGTCGATCGGAATCTGCGTGCGCTGTTTCTTGTACAGATCCAGGTGCACGATGAGGTCCGCAAGGCTGCTACGGCTCAGGATTTCGGTTTCCATTTCGGTGAGCCGGTCGGACATCAGCGTGTTCACGTCGGTGTGGACGAGGTTCTGCGAAACCTGCTGCGGCGTGATGGTCATGACGGCCTTCGACACGTAGGTGTCGGGCCAGAAAAAAGCCACCACAATCGAAATCACCAGCCCGGCGAACATCGGCCCGATGATCCACGAGCGATAGCGCCGGACCATGTCGATGTAGTCTTCAATGTCGGGCTGACGCCGCGAAGTGCTGACAAAATTTTGCGCTGCACCCATATTGCTGCTGCCTGCCTCCAAATTCCCCCCTGCCCGCGTAAGGGTTTCAGGGAACGATAATCTGGTCTCCCGGCTCCAGGTAAATGTTCTGCTCCCGGTTCTTGCCGTGGCTCACCTGTTTGTAATTGAACTTGAACTCCTGGCTGCCGCGCAGAATGCGGATCTTTGCGGTGTTCGCAAAATCGCGGAATCCTCCGGCATTCACCAGCCCTTCCATGATCGTGGTCGGCACCACCAGGTCGTAAGCACCGGGCTTCGCCACCTCGCCCTGAATGTAGTATTTCTTGCTGTGGATCGCGGTCAGCCCGACGCTGACGTGCGGGTCGCGAATGAGCTGACCCTCCACCAGTTTGTGCGCGATGTCTTCTTCCACCTGCTGCGGGGTTTTGTTGGCGACCATTACATCACCGACCAGGGGAATGGAGACCGCGCCGTCCGGACGCACCGGAAACTCCCCGGACATGGGAGCGTTGTTCCAGATGACGATCTTGAGTATGTCCTCCGCACCGATCAGGTAGGTCTTGGTGCTCGGCGGCGTCGCCTTGGTCGCGGCGGCTGGGGCAGCTATCTTGGCGGGATCGGCGGCGGCGTCGGCTGCCGGATGTGCACTCGCGTCGCTGGGGGGATTTTGGGGCGCCTGGGCCGCTGCCGGCGGCGCGGCTTGGGGCGCTGCTTCCGGCGCTTGAGCTGCCAAGTAACACACAGACCACCCGGCCAGTGCCGTGGCAATCAGAACCGTTCTCATGAATTCCTCAAATGAGCAAGTGGAGGCACGCCCTGGGGGTTTGCGGCCCGCTTAGGCGCATCTCGTCCAATTGTACAGCATTGCCTTGCGCAAAGAAGCGATTTAGCCGGTTTGGTCTACCAGTCACAGTACTGCGACAAACGGATATGTCTGGTGCTGCCAAAGGTATACACTTCCGCATAGTGCCTTATCCCAAAAACCGGAGGCCTCCGGGTCCGCTGGCTTGGAAGCGGTAGGATTATCAGCTAGTCTGAAGAGGGCGACGAGTTCTTCGTGCGGCATCAAACGTGCTCTGCCGCGCTGGGTATTGTCTCGCTGAGCCCGACCGGCGACCACCATGAAGGAACTGAAGTTCCAACTGTCCACCGCGCTGCTGACAATGGCGACAGTTGCGGCCCTGGTCGCGGCTGCGATCAACTTTGAGCAGCGGCTTCAATTTCATGGACTTGCTGAGGACGGCGCGATCTGGGTAGACCGCCAGGGCGCGGTTCAGGCGCTGCATGTCCGGCCGCGCAGCGGCGCTGCCGTGGCCGGGATTCATGCCGGCGACTGGCTGCTGACCATCAATGGCGAGCCGGTCAAGCAGGCGTTGGACGTGACGCGCATCCTGGTCCGCGTCGGCACCTGGACAAAGGCCACTTACCACCTGCGGCGCGGCAAGGAATTCGATGCCGTGGTGATCACCGAGGAGGTGGCGCGGGACCGCGCGGTGACCTACCAATACCTGGTCGGCTTCGCTTACCTGATCATCGGACTTTTCGTTTACTTCCGGCGCGGCAGCGCGCAAAAGGCGACCCACTTCTACGTGCTCTGCCTGACCTCGTTCATCTTCCTCTGTTTTCACTACACGGGACAGCTGAACGGTCTCGACAAAGTCGTCGCGCTGGCGAACTTCGCGGCCGGCGTCATCGCCCCGACGGTGTTTCTGCATTTCTGCCTGACTTTCCCGGAACCGCGCGGCTGGTTCCGGAACGGGTACAGGCGGGCGCTGCTTTATATCCCCGCTACGCTACTTTCGCTGGTGTATACCGGCCTTGTTTCCGAGACGCTGAAGGCTAACGTCCCTCCGATTGAACTGAACTGGCTGATCAACCGGATCTGGGTCGTTCTGACGGTAGTGCCCTATTTGCTGGGGGGTATTGCGGTCAGCCTGGCATACGGCAAGGCGGAAGACCCGATCGTGCGGAAACAGCTCAAGTGGCTGCGCAATGGCACATTCTGCGCCATCGTGCCCTACACCGCGCTCTACGTGCTGCCGTACGCCTTCGGCGCTGTGCCTCCGGAGAACCTGCGACTGGCGGTGTTTTCGGTGGTGTTGCTGCCGTTGAGCCTGGCCTACGCGATCGTACGCTACCGCCTGATGGACGTAGATATCCTGTTCCGGCGCGGGTACGCCTATACCCTGGCTACTATCTGTGTCCTGGCCGGCTTTTACCTGATCGTCTTCACGCTGGGCAGCCTGGCGCACGTGTACTTCAACAACCTGGGCAACACCGCGCCGCTGATCGTGATGCTGGTCGGCGCCTTTCTGTTCCAGCCGATCCGCACCTGGATCCAGGAGAAACTGGACCGCCATTTCTACCGCGACCGCTACGATTACCGCAGCACGCTGGTGGAGTTCGCGCAGGA
>CAZZHN010000269.1:0-5461 GCA_964654065.1 uncultured Solibacteraceae bacterium | reverse complement strand
CGATCAAACTCCAGCCCAGCATGCACGGGCCCATGCCGAGAAACACGGCCGCCACTAGCCGGGTGGAATCGGCGGTGAAGCTGCCGCGCTCGAAGGCGATCCGGATGGCGGGGACACGAAACAGAATGGCGAAGGCGCAACCGCCCAAGGCGGCGAGCGCAGTGAGCAGCACCGTCCGGTCGATCAGGCGGAACGCATCGCGCATGCGCGAAAGGCTGCGTAGCCGGCTGATTTCCGGTAATAGCGAATTGGATATGGGGCTGACCAGCAGCGCCAGCGGCACGCCGACGCCGCGCATGCAATAGTCCAGCGCCGCGGCCATCCCTGGCCCGACATGAGTAGCGTAGGCGCGAGTGAAGACGATATTCAGGCCCAGGCCCGCCGCATACACCACGAAAAACGCCGGCTTGGCCGCGATCTCGCGCCAGGAAACGGCGCAGGGTTCGCCGGCGCCGCCGGCGAGCTCGCGGCGCGAGGCGAACCAAACGATTCCGAGCTGGGCAAAGGCACCCGTGGTGTAGCCGATCGCAAAAGCGTACACACCTGCCGCCCGCCACAAGGCCAGGGCGCCGGCGATGGTGAATAGGTTGAGCACCGCCTGGTAGAAGGCCATGGGGCCGAAGCGCCGGCCGGTGTAGAGCAGTGCGCAATAGACCGCCGCGGTTCCCGCGGCGAAAGTGGAGAGCGCGAAAATCCGCAGGCTGAGGGTTGCGCTCGCGAAATAAACCGGATCGAGGCCGGGCGCCAGAAACCGCATGAGCCAGGGCGCTCCCACAACGACGGCCGCCGAGATGGCGCCCAGGATCCAGGCGAAGACGTGCACCAGGCGCCGGAACAGGGCGCGCCGCCCGTTCCCGCCGGCCGCGGTCAGCATGGGAACAAAAGCGAACACGATGCTGTTGATCACCACCGAATTCAGGCTGTCGATGGGGCCCACCGCGACCGCCAGCGAATCGGCCTGGCTGTGCGTGCCGAGCAGGTACGCGGTTTGCGCCACACGCGCGAACCCAAGCAGGTTACCGGTGATCAGCCCGGCTACAATCACCAGTCCGCCGCGCACGAGCGGGCTATCCACCGCGCGGTTCAGAACCCGCTCAGCGCTCAACGCCGGGGTTGGTTCGGTGAAACTCAGTGGATCACCTCGCGTGAGCGAGCTTAAAGGCTCACCCGGTCGTCACTGTACCAACCGCTCCCTGACGGTCGCGGCTCCGATGCCCGGTCAGAGCCGCGACCCTTAGGCAGCGGTTGCCCGGCGATTCGACTGCTTCATCCCTCACCTGCCCAGAGCTCAGCGCTTTAGGCCGTGGCCGCAAACGCGTTCCGGGCTGCCAGCAGCGCCGCCTCATAGTCGGGATGATCGGCGACTTCTTTCACATACTCCGCGTGGAGAACCTTATTGTTGCGGTCGAGCACAAAAATGGCGCGGCTTTCGATGCGCAGTTCCTTGATCAGCGTACCGTAGTGGGATCCGAAAGAAGCATCCTTGTGGTCGGAAAGCATCTTTACCTTGTCCACGCCGAAAGCGCCGCACCAGCGCTTCTGCGCGAAGGGCAGGTCCATGCTCACACTGAGAATATCGACGCCCGGCAAAGAACCGGCCGCCTCATTGAACCGCTTGGTTTGCGCGTCGCAGACCGGCGTATCGAGCGAAGGAACCACGCTGATAATACGCACCTGGCCGCCTGTATCGGCCAGGGAAACCGGCTTCAGGCTGCCATCCACCAAGGTGAAATCCGGTGCGGCATCGCCGGGTTTGAGTTCCGGCCCGACCAAAGTCAGAGGGTTGCCTCGCAGGGTTGTAGCTCCCGGTCTCTCCATAATTCCTCCAAGATGACGTGGTGATTGAGTTTCTATTGTAGCAATTCGGTCAATTGGCCAGCCTCGGTAACGGGCAGCTGGCACGTGTAGTTTCGGCAAACGTAGGCCGCGGGCCGGCCGCCTGCCGGCTGCATGCCTTCGATGGCGGGAATGCCGGCGGCCAGGGCGCGGCGGGTCTCGTCGGAATCCACTAGAAGCACGATTCGGTTGGCGACGAAGCGGGCGTGAAACGCGCGCAGCAGTTCGCGCGTGCCGGCCGCCTCGCGCGGCCCGGCGACGATAATCTGGCGCGGTTCGCCCAGGTAAAACTCGCAGGCAGTCAGCATAGCCGGCAGGGCTACCGGGACGCGGGACACACGCGAGGCGAAGGCGGCCAGGGCCCGCTCGGCGGAGGCGCGAAACCCGGCGCGGCCAGTGATCTGAGCCAGACGCAGCAGGTTGAGAATCGCCACGGAATTGCCGCTCGGCTCGGCGCCATCGTAGTCTTCCTTGAGGCGCAGAACGAGGCTGGAATCGTCCGCCGGAGAGTGGAAAAAGCCGCCGCCGGCGGAGTCTTCAAACAGCTCGCTCTGCTTTTCGGCCAGGCGAACCGCCTCCTCCAGGTGGCGGCGATCGAACTGGGTTTCGTACAGATCGAGCAGCGCCTGCGTGAACATGGCGTAGTCTTCGAGAAACCCGGGGATGGTGGCCTCGCCTTCCCGGTAGCGGCGCAGCAACTGGCCGGTTTCCGGCTGGCGCAGCCGGCTGAGCGCGAAATCCGCGGCGCGGCACGCAGCCGCCTCGTAGCGCGGCTCTTCCAGCACGGCGCCGCCGAGGGCAAAGGCGGAAATCATCAACCCGTTCCAGGCGGTGAGGATCTTGTCATCCAGGTGCGGGCGAACCCGGGAGGCGCGGGCCGCGAGCAGCCCTGCCTCAGCCGCCTCCAACCCGCCGCGGATCTCCTCCACGGGGCGGCCAAACTGCTCCGCGGTTTCTTCGGTGGTGGCTGCCCGGTAGAGGATGTTGCGGCCGGCAAATTCGGAGTGGGGGTCGTTGACCACGTTGCCGCCCTCGGCAACCCCGTAGCGATAGGCAAGCCATTCGGCAGCCGGCGCGGGAACCACCTGACGGATCTCATCGGCCGACCAGATGTAGAAGGCCCCTTCTCCCTTGAGATCGGGCTCTTCCGGGCGGACAACGCTGTCGGCGTCCTCGGCCGAGTAGAAGCCGCCTTCCGGCGCGGTCATGTCGCGCAGCACGTAGTCGAGAATGCCGCGCGCCGTATCGGCAAAGGTCTGTTCACCCGTAATCTGGAAGGCTTCGAGGTAGGAAGTCGCCAGTTGCGCCTGGTCGTACAGCATCTTCTCGAAATGCGGCACGAACCAGCGCTCGTCCACTGAGTAGCGGTGGAGTCCGCCGCCGAGTTGATCGTGCATCCCGCCATCGGCCATTTTGCGGAGCGTGTGGAGCGTCATCTCGAGCGCCTCCCGGTTGCCGGTGCGGGCGTGGTAGCGCAGCAGGAATTCGAAAACGGCGGGCCGCGGAAATTTGGGCGCCTGGCCGAATCCGCCCATCTCGGAATCATAGGTGCGGCGAAAGGTGAAGAAACCGCTATCCAGCATCGAGTAGTCGATGGCGGGGCGGCTACCCGCGCGTACGCCGTCGAAGGCGGACTGCTTTTCGAGCTGCGCCAGTGCCTCGCGCGCCGATTCTCCGATGCGCTGCCGGTCGCTCCGCCAGGCCTGCGCGATCTGCGTGAGCACGCTCGGGAAGCCGGCGTGGCCCCAGCGGTTCTCGGGCGGAAAGTAAGTGCCGCCAAAGAAAGGCTGCAGGTCGGGCGTCAGCCAGACCGACATGGGCCAGCCTCCCCCGCCCGTGGCAGCCTGCACGAACGCCATGTAGATGCGGTCGACATCCGGGCGTTCCTCGCGATCCACCTTAATGGGGACGAAATCGCGATTGAGCTGGCCAGCAATCGACTCATCTTCGAACGATTCCCTCTCCATCACGTGGCACCAGTGGCAGGTGGAATAGCCAATCGAAAGAAAGATGGGCTTGTCTTCAGCGCGCGCTTTGGCGAACGCTTCCTCTCCCCAGGCGTACCAGTCCACAGGGTTGTGCGCGTGCTGCAACAGGTACGGACTTTTTTCCAGGGCGAGGCGGTTGGAGTGCATGGAAGGTGCCTTCAGCGTAAGGAGGACAGACGAGAAGTGTCAAGTTTCAATGCCTGGGGCTTGCTTCCGGTGCTTCCCGCGTTTGAAACTGAAACGAGGGAGATGGTGTCTAATTCGGTATGCGGTACTGGGGCTATCTGTGTGCGAAGGTGGCAGCGGCGGCGGCAGCCCTTTATGGGCTGCTGGTATGGATTGCCAGCCTTTTTCCGGCCGATCCACATCCGGATGCGGTCGCGCCGCTGCGCAACGGCGATCTGAAGCTGTTGTTGATGGTGGTGTTGATGGGCTGGTTTCTGCTGGCGGCAGGAACGCTGTATCTCATCGTCTGGGACCAGCGGCGGCGCTGCCGCACCTGCCTGCGGCGCCTTCGCATGCCGGTCGAGACCGGCTCATGGGGATTCATGCTGCAGCTTGGCCGGCCGCGAATCGAATACATCTGCGCCTACGGGCACGGCACGCTGAAGGAAGAAGAACTGCAAATCTCCGGTCTCGCCAACCCGGAATGGACCGCCCACTCGGACGATTATTGGGAAGAGCTGAGCGCCTCTAGCGAGCAAGCCGGCAAAAAGTAGCCTGACCATTTGCGCCGGCCCGGCGCGCCCCTCGTCCGCGGGGAAAATACACTGCGTAAAAACTCACACGCGCCGTCTCGCCGCGCGCCGTGAAACCATTGAAAAGGCTGGATCACGAACTGCAATCTCGTATGGAGAGTGGCGTGCCTGAGCTGAATGGAGCCGGCGAGCGACCGCTCGAGGGTGTCACAATCTCGGGTGTTTCCTCGACTTCATGAGACAATTGAAAGAAGTGGCGAAGAAAGAGATGAAAGTCCGGATCCCGCGCGGCGCGGGACTGGCACGGCTCTTCCTGAGCCCGGTCGGCCGTTGGATCGTGATCGGGGCGTCGATCCTCTTCATCCTGGCGCTGGGCGTTTTCACGCATTACTATTCCAAATACGCGCAGTTGATGGACGAGAAGCTGCGCATGGGGCCGTTCGCCAACACAGCCAAGATTTTCGCTGCGCCCCAGTCGGTGGCAGTGGGGGACGTGCTGCAGCCCGACGACATCGCGGCGGACCTGCGGCGCAGCGGCTACGGCGAATCGCGTTCCAACCCGGACGGCTACTATCAGCTACATCCGAATGCGATTGAGGTTTTCCCCGGACCGGACTCCTATTTCGACCAGGAAGCCGGACTGATCAAGTTTTCGGGCGGCCGGATCTCCTCCATCATTTCCCTGCAGGACAACACGGCCCGCAACGAATATGAGCTGGAGCCGCAGCTCATCACCAGCATTTCCGGACCCAACCGGGAAAAGCGCCGCATGGTGCGGTTCGCCGACATCCCCAAAGTGATGGTGGACGCGGTGACCTCGGCCGAGGACAAGCATTTCTTCCAGCACGCGGGCTTCGACCCCTCGCGCATCATCAAAGCCGCCTACGTCGATCTCAAGCAGGGGCGGAAGGAGCAGGGGGCGTCCACGCTCAGCCAGCA
>CAZZHN010000268.1:0-5494 GCA_964654065.1 uncultured Solibacteraceae bacterium | reverse complement strand
TCCTGCATGTCGCGCGCCGGGTGGGTGGCCGGAATGTTGAGCGCGTCGAAATTGTAGTATTCGGTTTCCACTTCCGGTCCATCGAGCACCGCAAAGCCGAGCGAGCGGAACAGCTCTTCCAGTTCGCGCTGGATGCGGGTGATGGGGTGCAGATGGCCGCGCCGCGGGCCGGGAGCGGGCAGCGTAAGATCGAGCCATTCGGCGTCCAATCGCACGGCCAGCGCCTCTTCCGCGAAGCTCTGCTTACGGGTTTCGTACGCCTGTTCCAGGGCCTGCCTGGCGCCGTTGAGCAGCTTGCCGAGGGCGGCGCGTTCCTCGGGCGCGAGCTTGCCCATGTCTTTGCTGGCCGCGGCGAGCGCGCCCTTGCGTCCCAGCGCCTCGACGCGTGCCGCTTCCAGCTCCTCGATGCGGCGCGCGGCGCGAATCCGCTCGAGAGAACCGGCGACCAGTTCCCGTATGGAGTCCTCAGACATGCGTGGTGAACTCTTGATTGTAGCAAGCAGGCACGGAGAGGCCGCCGCACCTAGCTTTGCTTACTGGAAGAAGAGTCGAGACGACTCTCGACTCAGCAGCGTGGACAGGCTGCGCCACGGATCAGTGCATCGACACGATCATCATGGTCGCGTCGTCGTGGAAGTTGCCACCGCAGAATTCGGTCACGGCGGCCATGATGCGCCGGCGGCGATCTTCCGCGCCGTCCCCCGGCTGCTGGAGCGGAAGGATCATGCGTTCCTCGCCGAACTCTTCGTCGCTGGCGTTGAAGGCCTCGGTGATACCGTCGGTGTAGAGCACCAAGCAGTCGCCCGAGCGTAGGTCGACGGCGCCGGCGGTGTAAAGAGCGCCCGGCAAAACTCCGAGCACGGGTCCGCCCTCACGGAGCCATTCGAGCGCTCCATCGCGGCGCCACAGAATGGGCGGGTTGTGGCCGGCATTGCAGTAGTCGAGGCGCCCTTGCGCCACGTCGATGACGGCGTAGAAGAAGGTAATATACTTGCCTGGCGCGACGTTGGCGGCGATGAGCTGGTTGGCCTTGGCGCACAGTTCGTTGGGGGAAAGGCCGCCGGGAGCGAACGCGCGCACGACCGCCTGCAGGTTGGACATGAGCAGCGCGGCCGCCATTCCTTTGCCGGAGACGTCGCCGATGGCAATCGCCGCGCGAGTCTCGCCAAGGCGGATGGCGTCGTAGTAGTCGCCGCCCACCATCCGGGCAGGCTGGCATCCGGCCGCCAGCTCGCAGCCCTGGATTTCCGGCAAGTGGGCTGGCATGAGCGCCTGCTGGATTTCGCGGGCGCGCTCGAAGTCCTGCTCATGAAGCTGGAGCGCGCGGCTTTCGGCTTCCACCCTCTCTTCGAGCTGGCGGTTGCGCTGTTCGAGGCGGCTCCTGGTGCTCGAGTACAGTTCGACGGCGCAGGTCATCAACACCATCACGACGATGACGACCCGGTTGGCCTGATACAAGTCGCGCCAGTTCCTTGCCATGCCGGTCACCAACATCAGAAAACTGGCCACGGCTACGGTTGCCCCGGCGGCGGTAAGCTGGACGCCGACGAAAATGACCCACTCCACCGGAGACGGGACCCGAGCCATCCAGCGGCGCATCGGCTGGCCGGACGCGGCCTGAACGGCCAGAGCCGGCAGCAAATACACGATGGCGGGGACCAGCATACTCGAGATCCCGCGGAGAGAGCCGGTAAACATAAACACGCCGAGGACGGCCAAGGCGAACGTCATCCCGACGCCCAGCGCTACTGCGCGCCCGACACGTCTTACGGCTGTGTGGCTCACTGAGAGAGCCTATTACAGCACATGCAGCGGCGCGGCGGAATTTCGCATTGGCTGAAGAGTTGAGACGACTCCTGACTCTTAAGCCTGGACAGGCTGCGCCACGGCTCGCTTACCAGGCCAGGCGGAGGGAGAGTTGTAACTGGCGCGACGGGGTTGCGGTGTGGCTGATGACGCCGGATGACTCGACTCCCAGGTAGCGATTGGGCAGCGCGAGGTTGGTGTGGTTGAGCAGATTCGCGGCCGAGATACGGGTTTCGAGGCGCAGAGTTTCGCGCAGGCGGAAGATTCGGCTGAGCGCGGCATCGGCCGTTGCCAGGCCCGGCCCGCGCAGAATGTCGAAACCGGAATTGCCGTATTGATAGAGGGCCGGAACCTGAAACGCGCTGGCGGCGCCCAGGCTGGTATCGAACCAGTTGAGGTAAGAACGCTGATTCGCAGGCAATGCCCCGTTGCCGGCGCGGTTGGGAAGCTGAAAACCGCCGTTGTTCAGGCTGTTGACCGCGAGTTCGGGCGTAAACGGGAAACCTGTCTGCAACGTGACAATGGCGCCGGCGTGCCAGTCACGGAGGGCCGTGGCGAGCCAGCCCCGGCCCGCACGGCGCGGCAATTCATATTGCGCGGTCAAGACGGCGCGCTGGGCGATGTCGAACGGAGACAACCCGCGATTGCCGCGCGCGTTGTAAGTGTCCTGCGGGGCGGCGGGCCGGCTGAGGGGGTCGCTGTAGGGCGCGACCGAATCGTCTACCGACTTGGAACGCGAGTAACTGAGCAGCACGGTGAGCCCGGGACGCACTTCGCCACTTAGGCTCGCACGCCCGCCATAGTAAGTCGATCCTCCGCCGAGGTTGAGGTAGTTGATGCGCGACTCGTACGGATCGTACGGATAGCGCAGAGTGGCGTAAGGGGTAGGCGCCGGGAAGGGTTGATTGGCGTTGAACGCATCTTCCAGGTGAATGCCCATGGAACCGACGCCGCCGATCTCGGCCACCAGGCGAGAGCCCAGGCGGTGTTCCAAGAAAAGGTCCCACTGGTCCACGTACGGCGTGTAGTTCTCAGGCTGGATGGCATTGATGCTGCCCTGGGCTGCGTTGAGCGATGCAGCGTTCAGCAGCGAAGCCGAAACCGGCGCCGGAAGCCCGGCAGTGAGATTCGGCCCGAGCTGAAAGGTGCCGTTGATCATGTCCAGCAGCGACGCATAAGGCGGACTCCGCGCCAGGATGCCTTCAGCGACGTAGCTCCCGGAGTCGTAGTCAGTGCTGAATCCGCCGCGCAACGCGGTTGAGCCGCTGGAGGACAGATTGAGCACGAAACCCAGGCGCGGCGCGAGCGCCAGTTTGTTGAATCCCAGCCCGGCGTACCGGTTCACGCCGCCCTGGCCGGCGAATTGATCGAGCGCCGGCGCGGTCCGCGAGTAATTGAAGTTCACCATGCGGCCGGATGCTTCGGTCAGCGGCGGATAGAGGGAATAGCGAAGGCCCCCCTGGATGGTGAGCCGGCCGAGGCGGATCTGGTCGCCCCCGAAACCGGAAAACTCCCAGGCGCGCAGATGGTACGGGGAGAACTGGACGTCGCGCTGCACCTCGGAAGGGTAGCCGAGCAGGAGCGAGGCAATGGAATCGCCAGTGGGAACGGCGGATCCTTCCTGGCTGGTGTAGTCAGGTGTGAAGAGAAAGGTTCCGCGGCTGGACACATTCCCCACGTCGCCATCGGCAAGACGGCGGATGGCCTGAACCCCGAATTGCCAGACGTGGCGAGCGGTGGTCCAGCGCACCGTATCTTCCAATTGATAATTCGACACGCGGAGATCGAACGGCGCAGCGCCGGCCGAGCCCAAAGAAGTGAACCCGGTGGGCGTGACGGTAGGAAGACCAGCGCTGCTCAATCCGGGTATATCGAGCAGGGTTGACCCATTCACGCCCTGGTCGATCGGTTGAGCTTGCAGGCGGAGCGAGGCAGCGCCGGCGCGGAATTCATTGACGAGCGAGGCACTCAGCGCCCCGGTCTCCGCGATGACGGCCTCCCAGGCGGTGGAGGTGAGGTTCGCGTCGTCCGCGTTTTGGGTGATGTCGCTGCCGAGACTGTTCTGCGCCGGCGTTAGCCCGGAGGGAGCGGGAAGCGCGCCGGGCGACTGCTCGTGCTCGCGTTCGTATCCGGCGGACACGAACAGGGAGTGCTTCGCCGAGAGCATTTTATCGGACCGCCCATGAAGCCAGGCAGCGTAGCGATGAGCCGACGGCGAATAGCGATAGTTATCCGCGACGCCGGGCAAATTCGGATCGGGATAGAGCGCCAGGATGTCCTGGCCGGCCGATGAGAACAAGCTGGCCGGGATCTGTCCGTTGGAGAACGGCTGCCGCTCAAAGGTACCGGAGGAGGTGGGCGCGATGGTGAAGGGATTGTAGATGGGAGCGAATGCGAAAGTGCCAGCATTCTGAGCAGCGGTGGGCACGGTGGAGATCACCGTCAAACCCTCGCGCGAGCGCAGACCTTCCAGGTCGGCGAAGAAAAACCAGCTGCCTTTACGAACTGGGCCGCCCAGGTTGCCGCCGAACTGGTTCGCCAATGCGGCAGGCTTGCGGGCGCCGTCGAAGAAATTGCGCGCGTCGAGAGCGGAGTTGCCGAACTCGTCGTGTGCGGCTCCATGCTGCTGGTTCGACCCGGACCGCGTGTGGACGCTGGCACTGGCGCCGGTTGCATGGCCGAACGCGGCCGGAATGTAGCCCTCCACCAGGCTCATGGCGGCGATGGCGGCGGGCGGCGGGTTGAGGATGGCGCTACCGATCCAATTGTCGTTGTTGTCGTTGCCATCGAGCAGGAAGTTGTTGTACTGCCCGCGCTGGCCGTTGGCATTGAAACTCATGTTGCCGCGAAAGCCGTACAGGCCGCCCTCGGTGGCGCTCCCCTGCTGGCCGGGCGCGATCTCCGCGCGCTCTCGAATCGAATCGAGGTAGGCGCGATCCGCATCCTCGTCGCCGGGCGGGAATGAATTGTTGATCACGGCGGACCCGATCGCCGTTTTGCCGTCTTCGACGATTACAGTTGAGACAGACATGCCGTAGAGCGGCGAAGTCACGACGAGGGTGTACGGGCCCGGAGAAAGACCGGCGAGATGATACTTGCCGCCAGAATCGGCAGCCAGCACCTGGCGGAAATCAGTTTGCTGGCCGATCAAAGCGATTTCAACATAAGGAGCCGGATTGCCCCCCGCGTCCATCGCCGTTCCGGAGATCCCTCCCTGGCCCTGCGCGGCGAGCAGGCGGAGGCAGAGGCACAGGAAAAAAATGTGTAAGCCGAGGCCGTGAGCAGTTGCCGGCGCGGCGCGCAGGGCTGCAGGAACGGCGGAAGGCATCTCGTTTCGGGAGCGGGATGGCATCTTGAAGAAGCGGCAGGCTCGCAGTTTCTTATTGTACGGGCAAGCTAAAGCATGCCCTACCCGATGGAGTTGGTGGGACACGCGAAGACCCATACTAAAATGCCTCGTCAGAGGAATCTGTGGGTCACTGATACGGTCGAATGGTGCCGGGAAGCTCGGCCCGCGTAGCCGGCGAACCCGCTGCCGGATGGGAGGACTTCAGCTTTTTCCTAGCCAGTTGCCTTTCGAACCAGTTTGACCTCCCCGGTAAAGGCTACGCCGTCAAAGAGGACTAATCCGCGTAGATCCAGGGTTCGCCGTCCGGCCTGGCCCTTACGATCAATCGTTCTCAAGGAA
>CAZZHN010000267.1:0-5501 GCA_964654065.1 uncultured Solibacteraceae bacterium | reverse complement strand
ACGGCGAATATTACAGCCTGATCCTGTTCGCGCAGTGCGGCATGTATTTCCTGGCCAGCGGCACCGACCTGGTGACGCTCTTCATCGGCCTGGAACTGATGGCCCTGTGTTTCTACGTGATGGTGGGCTTCCTGCGCACCGATAAGCGCTCCAACGAGGCGGCCATCAAGTACCTGTTACTGGGAGCCTTTTCGACCGGCCTGCTGGTATACGGGTTCTCAGTGCTGTATGGCCTCGCCGGATCCACCAAACTGGCCGACATCGCGAACCGTCTGTCTGCACTGCCAGCCTGGGATCCGATCGTGTTTCTGGCGATGGCGACCACTGCCGTCGGGCTGCTCTTCAAGATCTCCGCCGCGCCGTTCCACATGTGGGCGCCGGATGCGTATGAAGGCGCGCCCACTACGGTGACGGCCTATCTCTCGGTAGCGTCCAAGGCCGCCTCCATCGCCTTCCTGGTGCGGATTTTCATGGGTCCGCTGGCGGCGTCGCGCGCCGCGTGGGAACCGCTGCTGGCAGCAGTGGCCGTGGCCACCCTCACCATCGGCAACCTGGCCGCCATCAACCAGACCAACATCAAGCGCCTGCTGGCGTACAGCTCGATTTCGCACGCCGGTTACATGCTGCTGGGCGTGGTGGCCGGCAATGAAACCGGCATCAACGGCATCGCGGTTTACGTGATGGTGTACACCTTCATGAACCTGGGAGCGTTCCTGGTGGTGGTGGCGCTGCGGCGCCAGAATATCATTGGCGAGGACCTGGACGACATCGCTGGCCTGATGCACAAGAGCCCTGGCCACGCCGTGCTGATGCTGATCTTCGTGCTTTCACTGGCCGGTATTCCGCCCACCGCCGGCTTCCTGGGAAAATATTACATCTTTCTGGCGTTGATCCAGACGGGTCACTACACGCTCGCGGTCATCGCCACGCTCTATGTAGCGGTCGCGATTTTCTACTACTTCAAGATTGTACGCAGCATGTTCACGCGCGAGGAGACCGAAAAGGCTCCTCTGACCACCAGTTTCGGGCTGCGGCTGGCGTTGGGGGCGAGCGGTCTGCTCACGCTCGCCATCGGCATCTACCCGGAGCCCTTCCTGCGGCTGGCGCAGACTTCGCTGTTACGGTAAGGACGTTATGACGCTATTGGCAAGTATTCAGTTCGCAGGCTGGCGACGACACTTACTAAGAAAATGAGTTTGATACAGGCCATCCTCTCCAATCCGTTGTTCATGCCGGTGGCGCTCACGCTGGGCATCGTCGCGCTGGTGCCGCTGATTGCGGGCTATCTCACGCTGGTCGAGCGGAAAGTGCTGGCCGACTTCCAGGTGCGGCTGGGACCGATGCGGGTGGGGCCGCACGGCCTCCTCCAACCCATCGCCGACGCTCTGAAGCTGCTGCTCAAAGAAGACATCATCCCCGCCGACGCCGACCTCGCGATCTTCTGGTTCGCTCCGGTGGTTTCCACCGTCACCGGGCTCACCGCCTTCGCCGTGCTGCCGCTGGCCCGCAACCTTTATGTGGCGGACGTGAACGTTGGCCTGCTAGTGATCGCGGCCACTTCCGCAGTCGGCATCCTGGGCATCATTCTCGGCGGCTGGGCTTCCAACAGCCACTATTCGCTGCTGGGCGCGCTGCGCAGCGCGGCGCAACTGGTGAGTTACGAAGTGGCGCTGTCGTTCGCTCTGCTTTCGGCGGTGATGGTGGCCGGGACGCTCAGCATGCAAGGCATCGTCCGGGCGCAAATGGAACATGGTGTGTGGGGCGTGTTCGCCAACTACGGTTTCATGATCGTGCCTTTCGCGGTCTACCTGATCTCCGCCACAGCGGAAACCAATCGCGCGCCGTTCGATCTGCCGGAAGCCGAATCGGAGCTAGTTGCGGGCTTCCACACCGAATACAGCGGCTTTCGCTGGGCGCTCTATTTTCTCGCCGAATACGCCAACCTGCTGGTGGTTTCCGGCGTGGCCGTGACGCTGTTCTGGGGCGGCTGGCTGCGGCCGTTTCCGAACGTGGCGGGCCTGGAAATGCCGTTCAACGTGATGTTCCCGGTGGCGCTATTCATCGGGTCCGGCGCGCTGACCCTGCCGCTGGTGAAGCGCCTTCCCTATCCTCTGCACCGCAAACTCCTGGCGCTGGTGGCCCTGCTGCTGATGGGACTCGGCGCCCTATTCGCCGTGCCGATGGTCAACCACGCCGTCATCGGTCTGTTCTGGTTTCTGTTCAAGGTCGCCTGCATCATATACGTTCTGGTTTGGTTTCGAGGCACTTTCCCCCGCTTCCGCTACGACCAGTTGATGAACATCGGCTGGAAGATCGCCATCCCCGTCGGCATGGCCGCCGTGGTGATCAACGCTCTGCTAGGGATGATCGGCAGGCAGGGCGCCTAGCATGGCCGCCATGTGGAACAGGCGCGTCCGCCTGTCAACACCGCACCTTCGCCAATTGCCTCACGCCTTCCTGACCCCGCAGGCTGCCGTCACCAGGTTGAGCAACTCGGCTTCGCGGTCAATCGTCATGCGCACTTTCAGCCAATAGACGTCCATCGCCGCGGTTGCTTCATGGAAACCGGCGCCAAGGTTCATGGCGTCCTTTTCGGTGGTGACCAGCGCAGTGGCGCCGGAGGCGGCGGCCTGATGCACCATCGAACGGAGTTCCATGGGGCGATAGCGGTGGTGGTCGTCGAATTCGAACCAGGCGGCCGGCTCGATGCCGAGCCGCTGCAGGGTGCGGCGAAACGATTGCGGATTGCCCAAACCGCAGAAAGCGCCGGCGGCCGCGAAGGGGGGCGAGTCGAAACGGTGCAGTGCGCCCGTCCCGGCGTCCACCCAGGCTTCTGGCTCGATGTCAGATCTAAGGACGAGGGCGTCAGGACGAACTTTGCGCACGGCGCTCTCGATGGCCGGCGCGAGATCGGAGAACTGGCTGCGGGTAATCACAACAGCGTCGGCCCGCGCCAGGCTCGCAACCGGCTCGCGCAGGCGGCCGAGCGGGAAGACCTCGCCGCCGCCGAAGGGATCGAGCGCATCGATCAAGACGATGTCCACGTCGCGCGCCAGGCGCACGTGCTGGAAGCCGTCATCGAGCAGGAAGACGTCGGCCGGGAAGCGTTCTTGAACAAGCGCCGCGGTGCGCGCCCGGTCGGCGCCGATGCCGACGGCGGCGAGGCCGGAGCGGATGAAGATCTGCGGCTCGTCGCCCGATTCCTCGACGCTCACCTGTGCGCCGGGAGCGACCGCCAGGTCATTGGCGAGCCCGTGGCGGCCGTAGCCGCGGGTCAGAATGGCGGGCGCGCGCCCGGCGGCGTGCAGCAGGCCGGCCAGATGCAGCACGCACGGCGTTTTTCCGGTGCCGCCCATGGTCAGGTTGCCGACGCTGATCACGGGAACGTCCAGCCGGCGCGTTTCGGCGCGGGCCCGCCGCGCGCGGCCGGCCGATTCCCACGCTCGCGCCAGCGGCCAGCCGAGCATATGCCATGGTTGGGCGCGGCGATGACCGGGCAAGCAGGCATCGTAGAGGCGGCGCATGGATGCCGCGGCACGGGCGCTCGCGCCGCGGCGGGCTTCGGCACACGCCAACGCTCGGCCGCCGACTCGGGCGCTGGTCTCCGCATCTGCCAGCAGCATCGAAACAACGTCGCCCAGCTCTTCCGGCCGGGCGATTTCGACCGCGGCCCCGGCGGCGCGGAATTCGTCCGCGATGGCCTGGAAGTTCTCCATGTGCGGGCCGGTGACGACGGGCCTGGCGAACAGCGCCGGCTCCAGAATGTTGTGCCCGCCGCGCGCCGCCAGCGTTCCGCCCATGAAGACCACGTCTGCAGCGGCGAACAAGCCGGATAGTTCGCCAATGCTATCCAGCAGCAGCACGCCCGGCAGAACGCTCAGCGACTCCGTCCCCAGGCGCGAGCGGCGCGCGAAAGGAACGCCGGCGCGCGCCAGCTTTTCGGCCGCCACTGCGAAGTGCTCCGGCTTGCGCGGCGCCCAGATCAGCAGCAGGCCGGGATGGCGCGCGGCCACAGCGCGGTATGCGTCCACCACGGCGGCGTCTTCGTCGGCATCGCCAGCGGTGGGCGGCATGGTGCTGGCGGCGATCCAGACGTGCTTCGGACCCAGCCGCGCCAGCAGCGCCATCACGGGCGAGTCCGGCGCGGCAGGGCTGGCATCGAAATCGTATTTGAAGCTGCCGGTGGTTTGCACCGCGGCGGGCTCGGCGCCGAGCGCAAGATAACGCCGGGCGATCTCGCCGCTCTGCGCCAGGACGGCATCCGCCTGCGGCAGCACCGCACGGAAAAGCCATGCCAGCCGCTGGTACCGCGGGTACGCGTTGTCGGAAATGCGGGCGTTGACTATGGCGAGCGCGGCGCCGGTGCGCTTGACTTCCCGAAACAGGTTGGGCCAGATCTCGGTTTCGGCGACGATCACCAGCGAAGGATTGAGGCGCCGCAGGACGCGGCGGACGGCGAACACGTAATCCGCCGGAGCATAGAAAATGCCGTCGGCGAACTTACTCAGTTTGTCCCGGGCGGCGCCCTGGCCGGCGATGGTTCCCGTGGAGACAAACAGCCGCGTTCGGGGGAGTTCGGCGCGCAGGCGGCGGAGGAACTCGACCGAGCCGAGCACCTCCCCGACCGAAACCGCATGGAACCAGATGGCGCCGGGACTGGTCTGAATAAAAGAGCCGGGAAGAAGGCCGAAGCGCTGCGGCAGGCTGGCCCAGTAGGCGGGGCCGCGCAGGCAGCGCAACAGGAAATACAATAGGACGAAGGGCAACGCAAACGCCTGGCAGACCCGGTAAAGGAAATAAATGCCTTTTGTTTTCAAACGTTTGGCTCTTTTTATGAGTATAGCCGCGGCGTTCGCCGCGGACAAGGAGCAAGCCTTCCATGCGCCAGCCGCGGCCAGCATGGCGCATCGTCAGACCGTCGATAAAGTGACCATCGGCGCCGAAACGTATGTCGCCGGCGACAAGGTGAGGACGGCGTTCGGCAAGCTGACGCCTTACGATTATGGCGTGCTCCCCGTCCTGGTCGTGATTCAGAACGACAGCAGTGAGAGCATCCGCCTCGACCAGATGAATGCCGAATATGTAAGCCCTCGCGGCAGCCGCGTGACCGCAACACCGCCCGGAGACGTGCGCTTCGCGAAGGCTCCTCACCGGCCCGACCTGGGTGCTGCTCCGCCCATGCCGATACCCATCAAGAAGAAAAACCCGCTCGGCGAATGGGAAATCGAGGGCCGCGCGCTGGTGGCGCAGATGGTGGCGCCGGGACAGACCGCCAGCGGTTTTCTGTACTTCGAAACCCCGCTGCAAAATGGCGCCACGATTTACCTGAGTGGGCTGACCGAAGCGCGGTCGGGCAAGGAACTGTTCTATTTCGAGATTCCCTTGGAATAACTTGCTGCGCGGCGATAACAATTAGCCGCCAGGAACACAGATGAAGAACCGAAAACGCTTTTAGTTTTTCTTATCTGTGTTGATCTGTGTTCCTCTGTGGCTCAAGATTT
>CAZZHN010000266.1:0-5507 GCA_964654065.1 uncultured Solibacteraceae bacterium | reverse complement strand
GATGGGCGTGATCTCGCGGTACTTGGCGTGCACCCAGACGAACACGAGGCTCTCGATCGTCAGGAACGCGGCGGCCACCACCGTGAGCGCCGGCTGCCAGTGGAGGGCGGCGGGGACGATCAGCCCGACCGTGCAGACGAGTTCGAGGATGCCGAGGGCCATCCAGGCTTCCCGCGGCAACGCACCAAAGGACGGGACCCCCTCGCTTACCTTGTCGAACATGAAGACCTTCATGACGCCCGACGCTCCGTACAGGAGCGCGGCGAGGACCTGCAGGACCCACAACAGGATGTTCATCGTGTGCCTCCTCCCGGTTTCCGCGTCGGCGCGCGCAGGGCGGTTTCTCCCCGCGCGATCCACGTTCTGAGCCCAGATCTAGTGACCATGGATAACCTCATGATAATTCCCCTTCGTGTTGCACAGAGGACCGTTGATGAAACACGGGGCGCGCCCACCGCCATGAATTCCAAAAGCTCGACGAAGCCGTCACCCGTACCGATTATGCCCGCATGCATATCGGTGATTCCGACGCCATGCTGCCCAAACGATCCGAACTGATGATGACGAGTTTCTCCGGTATAACGTTCCGTGATGTGATCGGGTTTTCCCAGTGTCGCGAGCATCGCGCCGAATCGACGATCAGCTTCGGTCACTAGCCTAGTGGCCGAATAGCGGAAGACACAGATCGATGCCGCGGCGTGTGGTAACTGTTCCTCCTGCTTTGGGAAACGGCCCAGCCGCCGAGAGAGCGCTACCGATATCTGGTCTTAACACCCGGGTGGAGCAATTTGTGCCGCGACACATCTTCCAGAACAGTTGCTATTGGCCGTGTCTGGACGCCCCCTATTTGCCTCGCAGTGCGCCGGCAGCGCTAGTGAACTGGCGGAGCGGAAGTCCGCTGAAACAGCACCAGTTGAGCGAATCGCCAGTCGAGGTCCATGCCCTCGTCGTTAGCCGCCAAGCGCTCTCGTATCTCCTGCAGCGCTTCCTCAGTTCCGAGGTACGCCAGCGCCCGTACAGCTGCTCTTTGTGCATCCGTCTTCGAGAATAGAGTTGCCGGCAGGGCCTTGACAATGAGCTCAAGCTGCCGACGCTGCCAGTCAGGCTCCGCGCCCACGATCTCAATTTCGATCGGGTTGGACGTCAAGTCTACGTGGTTCGGAGGAAGCCAAATGAGAAAGCCGCTGATTTCTGCCAGCCGGCATGCTCTCGAGCTGACCGCTGTGACCATGAACCTCCCGGGTCTCAGGAAACGAAGCCACTGGTTCAACTCCTCAGAGACCGTGACCTGGGTCCGCTGAAGCAGAGGCTTCGGAGTCGGATTGAAGCTGTTACCCACGACAATTCCGCTAGACTGTGCCCCCAAGGAATCTGCAACATCGCCAGCGGGATGAGCCGTGAACTTGTCGAGACGAGCTATGAAGTCGAACCTACCAGGGTAGGTGCTTAGGACGCCATAATCTGCCGCATCAGCGCTAAATGTGAGATCCACCCGGATCGCTTCTCCCAGGCGAAATCGACATGGTGTCGCAGCGCAGCGGAGGGTCAAGTGGAGGCCCTGATGAACCGGGGGCACTGTGGTCTGAGCACAAAGGTGGGCAACAGATGTCAGCGCCAGCAGCGCTTCGAAAGTATTCGCACGCATGAGAACGGAGACTCCATTCCTTTACGATCAGACGCCGCTTTCGGCGCAGCAGTTCCCACTGGCACAAGACCTATCTCTCGGAGAGCCGGGGACCCGGACGATGGACGAGGTTACTAAAGTATGGCTTTGGTATACCTGCGGAGGTGGCCACGGTGCTAACGGCTCCCACCGATATGGCGCGTTAACGGGTCTCTGACCGCGTCACAACAACGCCTGGGCGAGGCGCAGAGCCCATCGGCGCTGGGCGGTCGCGTTCGGTATCTCGTCCTGCCTGAATTCCACCTGGATGTGCGGCAACCTCCGGCGCAGGGCATGGAATGGAATACTGTAGTCCACATCCGGATCCAGGTCGTACGGTTGATTGTCCCCGACAGTTATATCGCCGGGCCGGCGAAGGGCAGCGAGCACGGAATCGGCGAGGCCACGGTCGAGATGACTGGAGAGAGCAATTTGCCAGGGTCTTGGTTTGCCGGCGAGAGAAGCCGTCATGGAGTGAATCGAAACCGCGACAGATGGCACGCCTTTCGCCCCACGTTCCAGCAACACCGATTCGACCGCGTCGTGATATGGGACGAACCAGCGTGCGACGCGGTCCGCTTTGGCTGCCTCGCTGAGATGCAGGTTGCCAGGGATCACCGTCCCGTCGCTGACTTCAGGTATGAGGTCCCAGGCGTTGAGATGGCGGTTGCAGTCGATCACAAGGCGCGAGGTGCTGCAGAGTATCGCCGGGGCATCAAAGATTTCCGATAGCGCCTCAGTGACCCCCGCGGCGCCGATGTCCCACGCGATGTGCCGTGCGAGTTCAGTCGCCGGCAAACCGAGGTCGGCAAGGTCCAGTGGAATGTAGTTGCTTGCGTGATCGCAGAAAAAGACGAAGCGACCAGGCCCTTGAGGGCGAAGAATTCGCGACGCTGTCACGTCACCGTCACTCTGTGACTTCAGTGACAGCCACGGTCACGTCCATGCCGAGGAGGGATTCGGACGAACCCTCATAAGTTCCCCACAAGGGCAACATCTGATCGGGCGTCCACGCGACCGCGACGCGAATGAGATTCCGATTGCCGATGATTCGGTTGGTGGGATCGAAGTCAATCCAGCCGGCACCGGGTAGATACGCCTGCATCCATGCATGGGTGGCTCCGCCACCTGCGAATCCAGATCGGTTGGGCACGAAGATATAGCCGCTCACAAAGCGCGCCGCGACACCCAGCGACCTGGCACCTTCCATCATCAGGACCGCGAAATCCCGGCAACTGCCTTGCCTTTTCCGCAACGTTTCTTCGGGAGTCTGCACGCCTTTCTCAATGCGGCGGGCGTAGGTGAACTCCTCGCCAATGCCGCGGGTCATGGCGCGCAGTATTTTCATCGTGCCGGTCGTATCCGATGGATCGAGAAACTGCAATGCCCAGTTGGACACACTCTCGCTCGGGTAGTGGGGAGCCAGGGCGCGTGCAAGATTGGGGAAGTCCTCATCGGAATATCGGAAGGGATACGTCCGCGCATACGCTTCCAGCGGATAATCCGGCACGGGGTTCTCAAAATGCTCCAACGTCACTGCACTTTCGAAGCGGAGTTCGGACGTGGTCCCCTCGAAAGTGGCAACGGCGACGGAGTTATCGAAAGGATCGTGCAGCCAGCGCAAATGCGCAGGTTGCGGCGTGATGACCAGGCTGGTCCGGATCAACCGCAGGTCGTGACTCGCGCGTGGCCGGAACATCATGCGATGCTCACCAAGGGCGACGGGCTCTCGGTAGCGGTAGGTGGTGGAGTGGTGAACAGTAAGCAAAGACATTGAGTCAGTCTGTTCCGGGAATCTCGCCACCCGGAATCTCATCGGTCCAGACCCTGAAGTATTCCAGTGTGTTCGGTCCGAACGTCGTGGCGATCGCAACATCGGACGCATCACGGCCTCGTGCCATCAGCACCCGGCCCATGCGCGGAACATTGTTGCGCGGGTCGAACGTGTGCCAGCGGCCATCCATCCACGCCTCGAACCATGCCGCAAAATCGCCGGCGGCGAAAGGGGGCGCCGTTCCGAGATCGCTTAGGTAGCCAGTACAATATCGCGCTGGAATATTCATGCAGCGGCAGAAAGCGATGGCGAGATGAGCGTAGTCGCGGCAAACGCCGGTCCGCTCATTGAAGGCCTCGGCGGCGCTGCGGGTGGCGCGCGCGTTCTGGTAGTCGAAAGCAATATGGTTATGCACGTAATCGCAGATTGCCTGCACGCGCGGATACCCTGGAGCGGTACCACCAAAGAGTTGCCATGCCGTCTCGGACAGCAAGTCGGTCTCGCAATACCGGCTGCCCAGCAGAAACACCAGGATTTCTTCGGGCAGATCCTGCACCGCGTCCTGCCGGGCGGCGGACACAATCTCGTCTGGCCGGCCAGTATCTCTGATGACGCCGTCGGCCGACAGGCGGAGGCGACCCGCAGGCGCGAGGATGCGGTGGCACCGATTTCCGAAGGCGTCGCGGTAACTGGCGATGGGAATGGGAGGTTCGGTGGTGAGGCGATCGGGGACGACGATGTCAGAGGCCCGCGAATCGTGGATGTTCACGACAAGGATGATCGGCGTGGGTTGCGGAAAGCTATAAATCAGTTCGTAGCCGGCCCGGAGCTGCATACCAAACACCTTAATCCGCGAGTTCGGCTGATTCGATGTGGTGATACCACGCGAGCCGATTCCATTACTCATGCCCCCGCACCGGCTCTACATCGATAAGGATACCAGGACGCACCACCTTCACAAAATGTCCCTGTGGATTCCTCAAAGGGGCCCGGCCGTGATCTCTTAGATCCGATGCAGGGTGATGCCATACTGAGGCAGGATACCGCGCCCATTGGCAATGACCTCAGCCCTTTGCGCGGACATGCACGCCACGGCAATTGCGCTGATTGTGACACCGCAGTTCGTTGTAGTTGCTGCCGACAGCAAGGTCGATGCGCATGGTGTAAGTAATGGAAAGGTATGCAAGATTCGGACTGCGGGCGAGTTGAAGGATAAAGGAGCAGTCCATGAATGCGCGGTAGGATTCGATACGCCCATACCTTGAAATCGACCAACGTCTAGGTTTGGCGAGCGACTTCGGGACATGCATCTCCGGGTGGGTTTCGTGCAGAACGTTCCATACCCTCACCGGCGCGCCGCCAGGCACGTCGGGCGTTCGTCGCTGAATGCCTGCGCACGCCAGCCGCTTCCGATGGCAATACTGCAATGTTTTCAATGCCTTGAACGGAAGGTGCCACTCGCCGAGATTCCTTCTGCGAGCCGGACGAACGTGTTGGCATCACCCGTGCACGAACCGTCCAGAGGTAGCCGCTCCGAAAGACGGCAAGCAGAAAAGGAAGACCTAATGGCAAATGGACCGGGGATGGCAGCGGTCGCTGGCGCTGGTGGCGGCGATCCGATAGGCTACGCGTTAGCGCAGAGCGACGATCCCGCCATTTTCGAGGATGCGGCTGGCACGGTCGATGTCATCACCGAGGTCCGCCGGGAAGAGGCTCTGCTCAAAACGGGGGCTCTGCAGAACGCGATTTTCAATAGCGCCAACTTCTCGAGTATCGCCACCGACGAGAAAGGAGTCATTCAGATTTTCAACGTCGGCGCCGAGCGCATGCTGGGCTATGCGGCCGCCGACGTGGTGAACAAAATTACTCCAGCCGATATCTCCGATCCGCTGGAAGTGATCGCCCGCGCGGTTGCATTGAGCGCCGAACTGGCAACGACGATTACGCCGGGCTTCCAGGCGTTGGTCTTCAAGGCCTCGCGCGGCATCGAGGACATCTACGAATTGACGTACATCCGCAAGGACGGCAGCCGCTTTCCGGCCATCGTGTCGGTCACGGCGCTGCGCGACG
>CAZZHN010000265.1:0-5574 GCA_964654065.1 uncultured Solibacteraceae bacterium | reverse complement strand
CTGCCCGCCGGGTACACGATCGCAGATGAAACGGGTTCCTTCTCGATTACATGGGGAAACCAGTAAAACGGCTCGGGGTTAGCTCTTCTTATTCGATGCCGTGATCGCGGCAATCGCGCCGCCCGCGACCGCGACGCCTCCGATAACGTAGTACACAGCATAGCTGTGGTGCACGGCCACGGCGGCGCCGGCGGGAAGGGGATCCGCCTTAATCCGATCGTCAAACGCAACCGCGGCGCAGCCGCCAACGGCGACGCGGGTGATGGTGATGTTTTCCAGCGTCTGGACAGCGATGCTCAACGTTGAGCCGGCGACGACGTCGCCGGTTACGGTTACGCGGTTGCCGACTTCCCCCTTCCAGTTGGCGCTCCGAAGTTCCGAAACCTGGTAGGTATTCGGGTCGACGAGGATGGGTTTGCCGCCTTTCACCAGCAAGCAACCAGTCACAGTGGATGAGTCAGGGGCTGCGGCAAACGGGTCGAAGCTCAAAGTTCCGCCGGCCCTCACCAGTGCGACGGGCAGCCCATTGCGGTTATAGACAGTGACCGGCGCTTCGAGTGCGGCTACCACCACGCTATGATCGCCCGCGATCTGCACCTGGACAATGGATTTCCGGTTCGCGGGCGCAATCCGCAGCGTCTTCGCCGAAAAGGAGTAACCGGGAGCGCCGCCCATCTCGCCGATTCCTTCCTTCAGCTCGACGGTATGTCCGCTGATGAGGGCGCGCGTGCCGGTGCCAAAGTGCATCCACGCCCCGTCTTTCAGGTATACACGCGGGGCGGTGTCGCCGGTCATGACCGTGTTGCCGTCAAACAAGGTAGCCTGATCGTGTACGGCTACATTTTCAACGCGAAAACTTCCCTCGGCGGAGATCACGCCAATCACGTTACCGGCCCCGAGCAGGGTCGAGCTCACGACGACAACCAGGATCAATGCCAGGAATGATTGGGCTGGGAAGCGGGACAAAAGCACTCTCCTCGACTCTGTGTTAGACTCCGACAGCATTATCGGACACCGAATTTGAAAACACAAGATCAAGCTCCGCAAATTCACTTTCGTGTCGCGTATTTCATGTGTAATGCGCTGGCGCTCGCCGGCTGTTTCGGCCTGACTTACTGGACCCTCCGATTAGCGTACGGAAATGCGTTGTCGATCAGCAGAATCCCCGGGGCGATGGAGCGGTCCACCCGCCTGGATCCATGGAATGCAAGTTACTTCGCGGAACTGGCGCTGCGCTCCGACGGGCGGACCGGTGACGAAGCTTTGCGCCGCGCAACGGAGCTCGATCCGCTGAACAGCGCGTATTGGATACGCCGCGGAGTGCGCGCAGAATTCGACGGCGATCTCAAGGGCGCCGAGCGGTTCTATCTGGAGGCAAGCCGGGTGAGCCGTTTGTTTGGGCCGCGGGTGACGCTGATGAATTTCTACTTCCGCCAGGGCGACCAGGCGCAGTTCTGGAAATGGGCGAGAGCGGCATTCGAGATCAGCTATGGAGATCCCGAGGGGACGTTTCTGCTCTGCTGGCGGATGACGCCGGATGCGAAGTTGATTCTCGATCGGGCGCTGCCCGGCAACGTGCCGTTACGCGCTCCGTTTCTGGGATTCGTTGTCAGGCAGGCGGGCGTGGTGGCCGCCCGGCCCGTTGCCGACGAATTGCTGCGCCAGGCGAATGAAGACAACAGAGCCGCTTTGCTGGATTATTGCGAGGCGCTGATGGCGGCGCAGCGATTCGCTGACGCGCACGAGATCTGGGCGGGTCTGACTCGCAGCGGGCTGGCAGCCGCGACTGCGGCCGGCCCGGCGAAGAATCTTGTCTACAACGCAGGCTTCGGGGTCTCACCTCTGCAGCGCGGGTTCGACTGGAAAGTGATCTCCAGCCCTGAAGTCTCAGTCGCTGCTGACGGGAAGCCAGGCGAAATCGGGATTACCCTATCCGGCAATCAGCCGGAGGAGGCAGAGATTCTTTCACAAGTCATCGCGCTGGATGGCAGCGCGTCCTACCGGCTCTCCCTTGCCGGGCGCACCTTGAGTCACGCCGATCCGGGCCTAACCTGGCAATTGGAAGACGTAGAGACGCGCCGCGAGGCGGCTCGCGTGGCGATGGCTGAGTCAGCCGATTGGGCGGACTTGTCGGTGGAATTCAAAACTCCCGGGACGCGCTTTCTTCGGCTCGTGCTCCGGTACGAACGAAGACCGGGCACGGTCCGATACGAAGGCCGGGTGCTGATCCGGCAACTGCAACTGGCCGGGGCGGACTGATGGAAGGCCTGCTCGCCGCTGCGCTCTGTCTGATGCTGGCGTGGGGCGTCATGTCAGCCTGGATCGAGGATCCCTGGGCCTTCTACGTCCTTTGCGCCTTGATCTTCGGGATGGGCGGAGCGTGGGCGACGACGCGCATGGTGGTTCCAAAGCCGGTCCGCTTCACGGTCCCGGCGATCCTGTTAGGCGTGGTTGCCTGCTGGGGCGGGATCCAACTGGCGTCGGGATCCACTGTCAACCGCTGGGAGACCATGAATGCCGGCCTCCTGTGGACGGCGAACCTGGTGGTGTACTTCGTGGCGCTGCAGCTCTTCGCGGAGAAATCCCGGAGAGAGCGGTTTCTGCGCTGGCTGCTCTATGGAGGTGTCGCCCTGGCCGCGGAAGCCTTGCTGCAGTTGTATACGGCTGACCGCAAGGTGTTCTGGGTATTCCGATTCCTGGATCAGGGGAAAGTGGTGATGGGTCCGGTGTCCTATCACAATCATTACGCGGCGATCGTCGCGCTGGTTTTGCCAATCGCCGCGCATTCCGCCTTCCGGAATGTCAAAAGCCTTCTTACCCGCGGTTGGATGGTGGGGCTGCTGGTAGGATCGGTGTTTGCGTCGGAGTCCCGCGCCGGTTCGGCGCTGGTTCTGCTGGAGCTGGCTGTCCTTTTGCTATTTGCAGGAGGGGCGCGAAGGCCGAGAGTGCGCCTCGCCATGGGCGCCGTCCTCCTCCTGTTCGTGGTGGCGGGCGGCGTGGTCGCCGGGTGGGAGCGGCTCTGGGTACGTCTGCACGAATCCGATCACACGCGGATTGTGGCCTCCATGACCAGTCTCGAAATGGTTCGCCAGAGACCGATTGCCGGGGACGGCCTGGGGACCTGGCCGACGGTGTATCCGATGTTTGCTCATTTCGACGACGGACTGTTCATGAACCAGGCACACAACGACTGGCTGCAGTGGGCGGTGGAAGGCGGCTGGCCGCTGGCGGCCGTATTCGCGTGCCTGGCGGCCTGGACTTCGGTTCCCGCATTCCGTTGGGGATGGGGTCTCGGGATCCCGGCAGTGTTCCTGTTGTGCTTAGTAGATTTCCCACTGCAGAAACCCGTGGTGTGTTTCCTGTTGTTTGCCTTAGCCGGCGCGGCCGGGGCCGCACGCCCGCCGGGCGCGTCTGCCACAGCAAGTTCTGAACCACACGTAGTAGGCGGGCAATGATTGCCAGGATCCAACTTTGCGCTTGCATTTTCGCAAACCAAATGTATACTATCCCTTCGAATCGGTAGAATTCAGGTTATTCAGTGACCATCTGTGGGAGTTAGGTAGCGGAAGCTTTGCCCGCGGCCTTCGATACCGCTCCCCTTTCGCCGCAGTTCCGTAGTGCATCTCACACCAGGCGGTTTCTTGCGTGCTCCTACCGTCTCCTGAGGCAATCCAACCAGCACCGTGGCAGGTATCCACCGGCGAAGCGGCCTTCAGCGGCCAGACTCGGGAATCCACCGCTGCGGAGGGACTCTGGTACGCGCTGGTGGTGCAGCCGAAACACGAGAAGGCTGTTGACGAGTACCTGCGGCGGCGCGGCCTGGCTGCTTTGTGCCCGACGTATCAGGCGCGCAAGCGCTGGTCGGACCGAATCAAGGTGGTCGATCTCCCGCTCTTTGCCGGGTATGTGTTCTCCTGCTTCTCTTACGCGCAGCGGATTGTCGCCCTCGGCACCGCAGGAGTGCGTTCGATCGTCGGTTTCGGATCAACGCCGCAGCCGATACCGGAAGCGGAAATCGCGGCGCTGCAAGCGATCCGCACGTCGGGCCTAGCCTCGCGGCCCTGGCCGTATTTGCAGGCAGGGCAGCGGGTGCGGGTGGAAAAGGGCTGCCTGGCCGGCCTGGAAGGCATCCTGGCCCGGGAGAAAGACCTGTTTCGCGTGGTGGTGAGCGTCGAGATGCTGATGCGTTCGGTCGCGGTGGAAGTGGAGCGCGACAGTATCGTGCCGTTCAGGTAACGCGGAAAATCGCTTGAAATCTGGGGGACGAAGCATGGCGGTGATGAAGCCCCGAAACCGGCTCTTTCTGATCCGGTTGACGCAAGAGGAGTACGACGTTTTGAAGACGGTCAGCAAAGACCGGGGCGCGCGCAGCATTTCGGATTTCGCGCGGTCGCTGTTGCTGACCGCTGTTGGGCACGTGGAAGGCGGCGGCGCCGGATCGCTGGCGGAGGTTTGCCGGACGCTGGCGGGCTTGCAGCAGGAAGTTGGCCGCATGGCGAACCGGATCGACCAGGTGGCGCGACAGGAAACACCGCTGCGGGAGGCAAACGAGGCATGAAGGCCGTCATCGCGTTCTGTTTCGCCATCGGCGCCGTTTCCGGGCAGGTCCGCTCCGGAGTGGTGGATTCCACCGTCGCCAGCGTTGCCAACCTGCCGGCCCAGAAGATCCAGGGCAACGACCTGATTGCCCTCTCGGTTTACGACGAGCCGGCGTTCACGCGGACGGTACGCGTTGGGGCGGATGGAAACATTCGCTTACCGATGCTGCCCTCTCCCATTCAGGCCATCGGCCTGCTGCCTTCCGAACTGGAGACCGCGATTGCCGAAGCCTTGCAGAAGAACGAAATCCTTGTCAAACCGGTGGTGACGGTGACGATGCTGGAATACAACAGCACCAGGACCGTCAGCGTGATGGGGGCGGTACGGAAGCCGCTTACGTTTCCGGTGATCGGCACGGTGAAGCTATTGGACGCGCTGGCAAAAGCGGAGGGCCTGAGTGAAGATGCGGGGCCGGCGGTCCTGGTCACGCGCACCGGGGACGACAAGTCGCAGCTCATCAATTTGCGCGATCTGCTGGACGGGACGGATCTGAGCCTCAATGTTGTCCTGCAGGGCGGAGAGGACGTTCGCGTTCCGGAGGCCCGCAAGATCTACGTGGTGGGGAACGTAAAGAAGCCTGGGGCCATTCCGGTCCGCGACGGCTCCGAAAATACGGTGCTGAAGGTTCTGTCCATGGTGGAAGGGGTTGCGCCCTACGCCACCAAGCAGGCCTACATCTACCGCTCTGCCGGCGAAGGTCAACCGCGGCAGGAGATTCCCATCGAGCTGAGCAAGATCCTGAAGCGGAAGATGCCGGACGTCCCCCTGATCGCCGACGACCTGCTCTACATACCCGACGCCACAGGCAAGCGGGTGACGCTGACTTCGCTGGAGAAGGCGGGCATGGTGGGCAGCTCGGTGGCGGCAGCGCTGGTTTACGCGGGAGTCCATTAGTCTCGGGCAGGAGCCAATGAGCGAACAGAACGGAAACCGCATCGTTCCCTACGGGACGGAAGCAGTCGAGCCGCATCGCCC
>CAZZHN010000264.1:0-5613 GCA_964654065.1 uncultured Solibacteraceae bacterium | reverse complement strand
AGATAGGCCGGCCAGTCGCGGCGGAAATCCTGGCTCATGCCGGAAACGTCGGTGGCGGCGGTTTCAATGCCGCGGGAAACGCCTACGTAGCGGTTGAACAGGCAATCGGGGTTGTGGTCGCAATCGAGGAACATGGGCAGCGAATCGTCGATCTGCGCTGCGACGGCGGCGGAGTGGCGGAGGGTGGGCTGGAGCTCGAATTCCAGCGAACGGGTGGCGGCAAGCGTAGAGTCGGCTTGCAGCAACGTTGCGCCGATCCGCTCGCTCACGACGCCGCCAAAGCCGCCTGTCTGCGCCAGAATGCCGGTGCGGAAGGCGGTCGCCTGCCGGTCGGAAAGCGCCAGGGCGCCGGTGCGCGCCTCGGCGATCTGCAGCGTGAGGTCGCGGCGTGCGGCGTCGGCTTGTTGCAGCAGCGCGGCGCGCGTCAAGCGGATCTCAGCCGGAACTGCCGCGACCGTCGTGGTGGCGGCCCGCACCAGGAGAGTTGCAGCGACGGCGAGCGCGGTGAGGGCCGCGCAGAGCGCGCAGGCCAATGCTTGCTGGATTATTCTCATGTGGACCTCCCGCTACGCGCGGGATGAGGCAAACACTTTGGGCTTTAGAGAACTCGTTGCGCGTGGCCGGGCTTCGCGGACTGGCCCAGAGGGCACCCCGCCATGCGTATCGGCCACCCGAGCGCCACGGTCCCAATTTCAGGGTAAGTGGCGTGTCAAGGGATTGGAGGGGTAAGTGATTGGAAGAGTTGGAGAGATGCCGTGTGAACGCATGAGGGGACCATCGGTTTGTGTGGTCTGTCGCTTTTCGGGTTACGGAAACACAAAACAAATGACAGACGACACAACCCGATCGTCTGTCCTACCTTGGCAAGGCGTTATTGGTTCCGGCAATCGTTATGGGCGATGGTGTTGGAGAGGGGCTCGACGCCGGGGGCGGCGAGAATGCAGCGCGACTGCATTTTGAAACCGGTGATCTGGTTTCCGGCAATGAGATTGAGGCGTGCGGGGGCAGGGTGCTCGGCGCCGTGCGCCAGATAGATGCCGGCCTCGAGAATCTCCGGATCGGCGGGGCCATAATAGCAGCCGAATCGAGCGGCATTCTCGTTGCAGTGGGAGGCGTCCAGATGGAGCAGGCGGTTGCGGGCGATCGTGTGGCCGGAGCCGATGAGGAAAACTCCGCCGTAGAGGGTGCCGTCAATCCAGTTATCCACTACGCGGACGTTTTGGGAGCGCATGTCGGGGTTGGCATTGTTGAAGGTGATCCCGTAGTGGCCGTAGCGATAGGATTCGGGCGGAGCCCGGTTGACGCACTGGTTGGCGCGGACCTCGCCATCGTGAAAGCCGTCGAGGTCGATGCACTTGCCGTCGATCTCGGCGAAGCGGTTGCCGACATATGACGACGCGTCGACGTTGCCGGCGGTATCGATGGCGACCGGAGTGGCGCCGTTTTCGATATCCACATCTTCCCACGGAAAGCCGATGCGGCTGCCGGAGTTTCCGGTAATCGAGAGGGCGGTAGCGTGGCCTGCCTGGATGGCGTCACGGCCGATCTGCCGGAAGCGATTGAGGGCGATGACGCCGCGCCCGTTGCGAGGCGATGTGTAGAGGGAATGCGTCCAGATCCCATTGCCGCGGATGCCCGACAGCTCACAGTTGGTGACGCGAAAATCCGTGGTCCCTTCCTCCAGCAGGATGCCGCCGGTTGAGTTGTTGCGGCCGAGGCCGTTTCTGGAACCGCTGTCGATGACGGTGACGCGGTGGATGTCGACCCCGCGGGCGCGGCTGACGAGCAGGGCGAAGCCGGCAATATTGCGAAAGCGGACGCGATCGACAGCGAGGCCGGTGACTCGATCTGCCAGGACGCCGTTGGCGCCTGTGAAATCGGCGAACCGCATGTTGTAGGGTGGCAGCCCGCTGCGGGTTTCCAGGGCGGCGCGGTTGCCATCGATGGTGAAATCGCGCAGGGTGACTTGATCGCCGCGCACCACGATGGCGGCCCGGCCGGTGAAGTCCGCAGCCAGATGCAGCACGGTGCCCGAGGGCGCGCCGCGCAGCTCACAGCCGGCATCGACGGCAATTTCGGAGTGGACCTCAACCACGCCGGCCGGCAGCTGGCGCACCGGATGGCGGCGCAGCGGCGCAAACAATAAGAAAAGGACAACAAGGGCAACCGCGGTGGTGGCGGCGGCGAAGGAGCGCCCCAATCAGGCCACCTCGATGGGGATCCGGGGAAAGGCGCGGCGGCCCAAGGTAATCGCGATGCGGTGCGGGCCGGGTGGAAGATTCTCGGGGAGCTGGAAGTTGAACTCCCACCGTTGGGCGACAGGATCGGCACAAAAGGCTTCGGCCGCGGGAGTGGGAACCGAATCGACGGTGGCGCGAAAAGCGTTTCCCGGCGTGACTTCTTCCATCGTCACTTTCACGGTGCGGCTGAGGATCCGGTTGCCGGAGAGCAGGTTGACACCGTCGCTGATGGCCGTGATGCGCGGAACCAGGGGGCCTGCCGGCACGATCCGCACCCAGTCGGCGGCGCAAAGAGGGCTGCCGCCATGGACGGCCTTGACCATAACCAGGCCGGTGCGCAGCTTTTCCGGCAGCACGACGTTGATCTGGGAGACGTCATCGGCTGCGGGCGGACCAATGTAGGTGAGGCGGCAGGGGCTGCCATCGGCGGTGACGGCGGTGTTGAGCAGATGGCAGGAAGCGGGCAGGCGCTCAATCCACAACGCGAGCGCGGCCAGGGTCCCGGACGCGGGAGTCACTGCTTCTCCGGTGAGCGCGTTGGATATGTTGCGCAGCCGGGAGGCGCCGGCTGCGGCGGCATTCGCGCCCGGCTTGCGGAGCGTGATCCACATGTACTGCGTCCAGACCTGCTCCAGCGCCAGGAGGTGAAAGCCGGTCGATTCCACGAAAGCCTCAATCTCGGTGGGCGTGATGCGCACCCCGTTCCAGGAATCGTAGTGGCGCGCGTGCGGCGGCAGGCCGTTCAACTGGCAGCGTGCGTACCCGCCTGGCTTGAGGACGCGGAAGGCTTCGCGCAGGTAATCGAAGACGACGCCGCTGCTGGGAATGTGCTGGAAGACCGCGTAAGAATAAACGAAATCGAACTTGTTGTCGGGATACAGGGCCAGGTCCGAGCCCGAGCCGTGCTGGGGAAACGCATTGGGGGTGCGCGAGAGACGCTCCCGCGCCAGGCGAATCATCTCATCGGAAACGTCGACGCCGTGGATCTCCTTGAAATGGCGGCTCAGCGGGCGCATCAGGCGGCCGGGACCACAGCCGATTTCGAGCGCTGCGTCACGGCCGGTGAAGCGCTTCAGCTCAGGCAGCAACTGCTGAACGGTTGGATCGGCGGTGGAGAAGAACTCCTCGTCAGGCTGCTGGCGGCGGCCGAAGGCCACGTAGTAATTGGCGTCCTCAACGGCGCGCCGATTCCAGTCGGCGCGCATGGAATCGAGTAAGTTCGTTGTATCCATCTGGCAGTTGCTATTCTAACGTCTATGGCATTGGTTTTTCGACGTGTCTCGTGCCCGCCGCTGGTGGAATTCGACGCGGCCGCTCCGGACGGCGCGGTGATTGGGGTGGTGGGAGAAAACGGAGCCGGCAAGAGCACGCTGGCGCGCCTGGCCGGCGGCGCGGAGCAGCCGGTGACGGGCGAAGTGGAGAGCGCCGGCGGAGCCAGGCTGCTGGAGCCGGACAGCCCGCTGGTGCTGGCGCCGGCGCCGGTGCTGGCCATCAACCACACATTTGCACGCCAGGACCTGCTGGTGCGGGAACGGGCGGCGGTGGCGATCGACCGCTTGCGACAGGCGGGCTCGACCATCCTCGTGGTCTCGCATGAAGACGACTTACTGCGCCGGCTGGCGGACGAAGTATGGTGGCTTCACGAGGGCAAACTGGTCGGACGCGGCGATCCGGAAGAAATTCTGAGCGCCTATCGCCGGCACATCGCGGCGCGCGTCCGCGCGTGGGGCGGGACGATGAGCACGCCCATCAGCCCGCGGTTCTTCCGTGGTGACGGGCGCGCTGAGATCGTCGGCGTGGAACTGAACGGCGCGGACGGCAAGCCTACCATGGCCTGGCGCGCCGGCGAACAGGTGGCGGTCAAGATCACGGTGCGGTACCAGGCGCTGGTGGCCAATCCGGTAGTCGGGATGATGATCCGGACGCGCAGCGGGTTCAACGTTTACGGCACCAACACCGAGCTGGAGAAACTGCGGCTGGGGCCGGTGAGGCAGGGCGGCACGCTGGTGGTCAGCTTTCAATTCCGCTGCGAACTCTGCCCGCAGGAGTATACGCTGACGGTGGCCTCCCACGACCCGGACGGGGTGTGGCACGAGTGGCTGGAAGATGCCGTGGCGTTCCTGGTGGCCGACGACCGCTATACGGCCGGTGTGGCGAATCTGCGCGCGCAAGCAAGTTTCGCGGCGGCGGGCTGACGCCGCGGGTGCAGAAAGTAACAGGCAAGCTGGAGCAGACCACCTGTGGTGCTCCGGCGGGTCAGAGATCGAAGGGCTACGGTCGTAGCGCTGCGACATATTCCGTGAGAAACGAGACGTGTCGTTCGATCCGTGCAATTCACAACACTGGCACGCGGGTTGCTCTCTTCGCTCCTGGAGGTAGATGCAATGCGCGGATTAAAAGGTGTGTTGTTGGCGACAGTTGCTGTGATCGGTTTCACGGCGGCAGCGCCCAAGGCGGAAGCACAGGTCGATGTCAACGTCGGAGTGGCTCCCGATTGTCCGTATGGTTACTATGACGTTGCTCCTTATGCGTGTGCGCCGGTAGGCTACTACGGTCAGGAATGGTTTGTTGGGGGCGTCTTTATTGGCGCTGGCCCGTGGTTTCACGGCGCGGACGACTTCCATGGCCACGTAAATAACCGTTACCATCCCGATCACGGCTATAAGGGCCCCACGCCAAAGCCCGGTGAAAAAGCCGACGAGGCCAAGCGGGTCGATAGTCAGCACTTTAAAGGAAACGAAGTACGGGATGGCCGCGGGCACGTTGTGAAGGAGAAATAGTAGCCCGGTAGATGTGCGCCGCCCTGGGAACGGGTAGGCAAGCCCAAAGAACCTGCGGAAAAGACCGCCGGCGAAGCTTCGTCGTCACGCCAGGCGGTCTTTGCCGTGGTTCTTCATGAACGAATCCTCTGACTGTCCAGGTGCCTGCGCTGCTGCGCCGAATCAGTTTCGCACGCGGCGCTGGTGGGTGGAGGGGATTTTCATGTCCTCGCGGTACTTGGCGACGGTGCGGCGCGTGACGTCGATACCCTCGGACTGGAGCATGGCCGTGATCTGCTCGTCGGTGAGGGGCTTGGTGCGGTCCTCGGCCTCGATCATTTTCTTCACCTTGCGCTTGAGCAGCAGCAGCGGAGTGCCGCTGCCGGACGGACCCTGCACGGCCTCCGAGAAGAAATAGCGCAGCTCAAAAACGCCCTGCGGCGTGTGAACGTACTTGCTGGCCACAGCACGGCTAACCGTGGAAGGGTGGACGCCCACCTCTTCCGCCACTTCCTTGATCATCATCGGCTTCAGGTGGTCGAGGCCATGGGACAGGAATTCGGTCTGGCGGCGCACGATGGCCTGGCAGACCTTGAGGATGGTCTGCTTGCGCT
>CAZZHN010000263.1:0-5649 GCA_964654065.1 uncultured Solibacteraceae bacterium | reverse complement strand
CTTCGATACCGGGCATCTGAGGCGTCACTGCGCGACCGCCCACGTTGATGAATATCCGATCCGCCGTGAGCCTCTCCGAGCCGACGCTTACCTCTTTGGCTGACTCGAAGCGAGCGTGGCCCTGGTACACGGTGCAGTTTGTCATGCCTCTCAGCCAGCTCTCGACGCCGGCGCTCGACTGCCCGGAAATCGCATCCTTCCTCGATTTGACGAGCTTCATGTCGACGCTCACCGGGCCGTTGTTAACCACTCCGAAATCGGCTGCGCGACGAATGATGTGGGCCGCATACGCGCTTGCGACCATCGTCTTCGTGGGTGTGCAGCCGGTGTTGACACACGTGCCGCCGAACAATTTGCGCTCGATGATCGCAACATTCATTCCTGCCCCTGCCAGGCGTTGCGCCAGGAAAGGACCCGCCTGACCGGTTCCGATGACAATCGCGTCGTAGGTCTTAGTCATGGAACTCCTTGATCGGCGGGCACAGTACCTCACGGCGAAGGCTCAAAAAGATCGTGTCCGCCATGGATCCGGCCTGGCTACAATTCAGCCAGGACATTATGAACCATGTGAACACTGATCGATCCCTCTCCTACCGCCGACGCCACCCGCTTCACGTTGCCCGCCCGTGCATCGCCCACCGCGAATACCCCGGGCAGGCTGGTCTCCAGCGTCTGCGCCGGGCGTGCCAGCGGCCAGCGTGGGCTCCCGTTCGTCGCACCGAAGGTCTCCAGATCGCGTCCCGTCAGGATGAAGCCTTTGTCGTCGAGCGCCAGGCAGCCGCGGAGCCACTCCGTTCGCGGCGAGGCTCCGGTCATGACGAAGACGTGCGGGATGGCGTGCGTCGAGCTTTCTCCGGTCTTCTTATCCCGCCACACCACACGCTCCAGCCGGCCATCGCCCTCCAGCCCGACGATTTCGGTGTTGAGGTGCAAGTCGATTTGAGCATTCTCCTCCAATCGCCGGATCAGATATCGCGACATGGTGCTCGACAACTCGTTCGCACGCACAACCATGTGCACCTTGCGCGCGGTCTGCGACAGGAAAACCGCGGCCTGACCGGCCGAATTGCCTCCGCCCATCACGACAACGTCGTCGCTCTCGCACATCTGGGACTCGATATATGTGGCACCGTAGTAGATGCCTTTTCCTTCAAACTTCTCGAGATTTGCAAGCTTTGGTTTGTTATATTGCGCCCCAGTCGCAATCACGATGGCCCTCGTCGCCAGCGTTTCGCCGGTATCGAGCACTGCCTTATAAGGGCGCCGGTCACAGTCGAGCCGGACGACACTGCGGGCGATCATCATGCTGGCGCCGAACTTCTGCGCCTGGGTAGTGGCTCGTGCCGCCAGTTCCCCACCGGAGACTCCGGTTGGGAATCCCAGGTAGTTCTCGATCTTGGAACTTGACCCCGCCTGCCCGCCGGGCGCCTGCATCTCAATCATCAGAACGTCCAGCCCTTCCGAAGCCCCGTAAACCGCCGCGGCCAGCCCCGCCGGACCTGCCCCCACAATGATCAGATCCCGCACCAGCGTGTTATCGATGCTCGTGTTGAGACCCAGACAGCTGGCTAGCTGCTGAATCGACGGGCTTCGCATCACATTCTTTCCATGACAAATCACCACCGGAATCTCACCCGGTTTCACCTCGAAACGGTCCAGCAGTTCCTGCGAGGTCTTGTCGGTATCGAGGTCCACGTAGGTGTATGGATGTCCGTTGCGGCTCAGAAACTCCCGTAACTCCAGGGTCTGCGCGGAATGGCGCGAGCCCATCAGGATGACGTTCCCAAACCCGTGACGAATCAGCTCCAGCCGCCGCAGAATAAAGGCGCGCATCAGGATCTCACTCAGTTCGGCGTCCTTCGCAACCAGCGCTCGCAAGCCGCCGCCCGCGACCTCCAGGAACTCGCCGGCTTCGGTCACGCGGCCGCGCACAAGGCAGCGCTGCCCGGAAATCATGCTCATCTCACCCGTGAATTCGCCCGGGGCGTGGCTTGCGATGCGCCGCTCCCCTTCGAGATCGGGCTGAACGATTTCCATCCTTCCCGACAGGAGCACGAAAAACGGAACCGCCGTATCGTCGGGTTCGAAGAGAATATCGCCCCGCTCCACTTTGCGGATGTGTCCTATCGCGCGAACGCGATCTATCTGCGCGGGGTTGAGCGTAGGAAACGCCTCGGTACGGGCGTTGAGAGCGCTTGGCACGGTCTGAGCGGACATGCCCCATTCTCGCACCGGCGGCAACAAGCATACCCGTGAATCCGTGTTCATTCGCACACTTCACCCGTTGCGCCATTGGCGTGCGATGTGATTCACTGGTCGAGGCTGCGCCGCCGCAAGGAGGGAAGCTTGAGAATCTGCGAGCACGTGAAAGAAGCGAAGGATTTGCAGCCTTCAAAGCGAGTCTGCGAGGAGTGCGTGAGGATGGGCGACTCGTGGGTGCACCTGCGAATCTGCCTGACCTGCGGATATGTCGGATGCTGCGATTCCTCCAAGAACAAGCACGCCACCAAACACTTCGACTCGTCTCGGCATCCCATGATGCGATCCATCGAGCCGGGGGAGGACTGGGGCTGGTGCTTTGTCGATGAGATTGAGTACGACCTGTCGCGCGGCACCAAACACGCTGAGGCGATGGAGTAGCTGAATTGAGTCTGCCCACGACCGCACTCAGCCAGTTGACCGACGCAAGGAAACAGACCGACAAGCTGTTTGATCTGGTGCGCCCCGATTCGCTCTACGAGCGCCCCATCGCGGAACGCCACCGGATCATTTTTTACGTCGGGCATCTGGAAGCCTTCGACTGGAATCTGCTGCGGCCGCATATGCACAACGTGCCACCGTTCCATCCACGGTTCGACCGGTTATTTGCCTTCGGCATCGACCCCGTGGATGGCGGCCTGCCGTCGGATACTCCTTCCGACTGGCCGTCCCAACAGGACATCCAGGGTTATGTTCGCCGCGTGCGGCAAATCCTCGACGACGCTGCGCACGATCGATGGCTGCTCCACATGGCGCTGGAGCACCGCCTGATGCACGCCGAAACCCTGGCCTACATGCTGCACCGGATGCCGTTCGAAACCAAGCTACCGGAGGATCAACAAGCGGCGGCATCTGCCGAACCGGTGCGGGACGAGATCATCGAAATCCCCGCGGGTTGCGCGACGCTGGGCTCGCCACGGAATGGCGCCTTCGGCTGGGACAATGAATTCGACGCTCAACAGGCGAAGGTCCCTGCATTCGCCATCGACCGTCACAAAGTGACCAACGCCGACTATCTCAGATTCATCGAGGCAGGGGGCTACGAGAACTGCGCGTTCTGGACCGGAGACGCGTGGCAATGGAAGTCGGAGCGCCACATCAGCCATCCGGTCTTCTGGAAGCCTGCACGAGCCGAGTGGCGCTATCGCAGCATGTTCGAGGAGATTCCGTTTCCCGCCGATTGGCCGGTCTACGTCAGTCACGCGGAAGCCGCCGCGTATGCCCGGTGGGCCGGTGGGAGGCTGCCGGACGAAGCCGAATGGCACCGGGCGGCTTACGGCACTCCGCAAGGCGAAGAACGCGAGTATCCATGGGGCGATGAGCTGCCAGACCCAAAGCGTGGCTATTTCGATTTCGCACGATGGGACCCCGCGCCCGTAAATGCCTTCCCCGCCGCCCGGAGCGCTTTTGGGCTCGATGGCCTGGTGGCCAACGGGTGGGAGTGGACAGCCAGCCGGTTTGCCCCGTTCCGCGGCTTCGAGGCTCACTCATCCTATCGCGGCTATTCCGCCGATTTCTTTGACGGCAAACACTACGTTCTCAAGGGCGGCTCTCCACGCACCGCCGCGTGCATGCTGCGCCGCTCGTTCCGCAACTGGTTCCAACCGCACTACCAATACGTTTACGCCGGATTCCGGTGCGCGAGAGGAGTTTGACTCTTGGCCGGCAGAGCACTTGGTCTTGATGCGTCGTCTGCCTTTGCAGCGGACGTTCGCGACGGTCTTACCAAGCGAGGGCAAAAGGAACTTGCTTCGAAATATCTCTATGACGAGGTAGGCTCGAAGTTGTTTGAAGTGATCAGCCTCCTGCCGGAATATGGCCTTACGCGCGCCGACCAGCGCCTGCTGCAGCGAAGCGCCTCTGAAATCGCAAGTCGGCTACCCGGAGATACCGTTGTGGCGGAACTGGGAAGCGGGAACGGATGCAAGACCCGCTCGATTCTCGAGGCCTTCGGCCGCTGTCGCCATACCTCTTATTACCCAATCGAGATTTCTCCCACCGCTCTAGCCAGCTGCCGCCGGGACTTGGGCGATATCGATTCCATCAGCATCGTCGGATTCGAACGCGAGTATCTCGACGGACTCCTGGAAGTTACTGTGCGCCGCCGCGCCGGTCAACGCATCCTGGTGCTCTTCCTGGGAAGCACCATCGGCAATTTCGACCGTCCCGCAGACGTTGTGTTCCTGCGGGAGATTCGCACCCTCCTGAATCCCGGAGATGCGCTGCTGCTGGGAACCGATCTCGAGAAACCCGTGGATCGCCTGATCCGCGCGTACGACGATTCGCTCGGGGTAACCGCCGCGTTCAATCTGAATCTGCTGGCGCGAGTCAACGCCGAACTCGACGCCGATTTTCGGCTCGACGGGTTCGAGCATGTCGCACGCTTCAATCGCGAGACCCGAAGCGTCGAAATGCACTTGCGGTCCACCCGGGTTCAGGACGTGACCGTCGGCCTTGCGGGCTTCTCTGTCGCGTTCGGAGAAGGCGAGACGATCTGGACGGAGACCAGCCACAAATATTCCCTCTCTGAGGTGGATGCCCTTGCGCAGAGGACCGGGTTTCGCCGCCAGGCCCAATGGGTGGACGCCGAATGGCCCTTCGCGGAAACTCTTCTGGTCGCGGCTTAGAATCCGGATGTACCCACCTAAACCTCCAGCAACTCCGGCCTTGTGCTGTACAATGCTACGGCATGCCTTTGGTGGAGTTTCGCGACGTTGGTTACCAAATTGCCGGCAGGGCGATCCTCTCCCAGCTCAGCTTTGCCGTTGAAGCCGGCGAAACGCTCGTGCTGCTGGGCCGAAGCGGCTCCGGAAAGACCACGGCTCTCAAAATGATCAACGGCCTGCTGTTCCCAACGTCCGGAGACGTCTGGGTGGAAGGCCGATCGACGAAGGACTGGGATCCCATCCAGTTGAAACGGCACATCGGCTATGTCATCCAGGAGGTCGGACTCTTCCCGCATTTCACTGTCGCTCGCAATGTCGGCCTGGTGCCATCCCTGGAGGGCTGGAATCCGCCGGCCATCGACCGCCGGGTGGATGAACTTCTGGAAAAGATCGGTTTGCCGCCCGCCGAATTCCGCACCCGCTACCCACGTCAACTCTCCGGCGGCCAAAGACAGCGCGTGGGCGTCGCTCGGGCCCTCGCCGCGGAGCCCGCTCTGCTCCTTTTCGATGAGCCGTTCGGGGCGCTCGATCCCATAACGCGCCGCGAGCTCCAGCATCAGTTTCTGGACTTGAACCGTGAGTTCCATACCACCTCCGTTTTCGTCACGCACGACGTTCGGGAAGCCTTGCGGCTCGGCAACCGCATCGCCCTGCTGGCCGGTGGGCAGCTTGAGACGGTGGTTCCCGCCGCGGACTTCCGGCGTGCCCAAACCACGGAAGCGTG
>CAZZHN010000262.1:0-5650 GCA_964654065.1 uncultured Solibacteraceae bacterium | reverse complement strand
CCGAACAGTGGGCGGCGGTGATGCGCGGCGACGAATCCTACGCGGGCAGCGAGAGTTTTTTCCGCCTGCGGCGGGTAGTGGAAGCACTCACCGGCTTTCGCCACATCATCCCGGCGCACCAGGGACGCGCAGCGGAGCGCATCCTGTTTACGGTGATGGCCAAGCCGGGGCAGGTGGTGCCCTCCAACACGCATTTCGATACCACCCGCGCCAACATCGAGTTCACCGGCGCCCGCGCCGTGGACTTGCCGATTCCGGAGGCGGCCGACACGCAGGCGCGCCTCGATTTCAAGGGCAACATGGACGCCGACGCGCTGGAAGCCCTGATTGCGCGCGAGGGCGCCGAGAAGGTGCCGCTGGTCATGCTGACGGTAACCAACAATTCGGGCGGCGGGCAGCCGGTCTCGATGGCGAACATCGAAGCGGTGAAGCGTGTGACGTCGCGCCACAGCATTCCCCTTTACCTGGATGCCTGCCGCTTCGCGGAAAATGCCTGGTTCATCCGCGAGCGCGAAGCCGGCTACCAGGACTGGACGCCAAAACGCATCGCGCAGAAGATGTTTTCGCTGGCAGACGGGTGCACCTTCTCCGCCAAGAAGGACGCCTTCGCCAATATCGGCGGCTTTCTCTGCACCAACGACGACCGCCTGGCGCTGCAGGAGACCAACCTGCTGATTCTCACCGAAGGCTTCCCGACGTACGGCGGGCTGGCAGGCCGCGACCTGGACGCCATTGCGGTCGGCCTGGAGGAGATTCTGCATCCCGATTACCTGCGCTACCGGATCGCGTCAACCGGGTACCTGGGCCGGCACATTGCCGACCACGGCGTGCCAATCGTCGAACCTCCCGGCGGCCACGCCATCTATATCGACGCGGCGCGAATGCTGCCGCACATCCCGCCCAGCCAGTTTCCGGGCCAGGCGCTGGCGGTGGAGTTGTACCGGCACGCGGGCATCCGGTCGGTGGAGATCGGATCGCTGATGTTCGGCGCCGCGGCGCGGCACGAACTGCTGCGGCTGGCGATTCCCCGCCGTGTGTACACGCAGAGCCACATCGACTACGTGGTGGAGGCGATCCTGGAGGTAAACGCCCGCAAGGAAGCGATTCGGGGGCTGGAGATTACCCAGGAGCCACCGTTTCTGCGCCACTTCAGCGCCCGCTTCCGGCCGCTATAATTGAAGATCCCGCATGACAGCCGACTGGTCCCCGCTGTGGCTCAGCCTTCGTGTAGCGCTGTTGGTGAGCGCCCTGGCATTGGCTGTCGCGCTGTGGCCGGCATGGCTGCTGGCGCGGCGGAACTGGACGGCCGTCACGCTGCTCACGGGATTTCTCTCGATGGTTCCGGCGGTGATCCTCGCGTCGCTGGCGGCGCCGGCGTTCACCTGGCCGGTGGCGGTGGCGGCGGGCCTGGTGCGCGCGGTGCCTTACACCATAGCGGCGTACCGCACCGCTTTTCAGTCGCTCCACCCCGGCTATGTCAAGGCGGCGCGCATGGCCGGCGCCGGCGACTGGCGGATTGTCTGGACGCTGGCGCTCCCGCTTGAAGGCTGGGCGGCGCTGGCGGCGGCAGGAAACGTGTTTGGAGAGACGATGCTCGAGATGGGGGCAGCGCTGTGGATCGTTCGCCGTCTGACTGCTCCGCCCGCCGGCGCCATCCTGCTCACCGCCCTGGCCGCCAGCGCACTGGCTCTGTGGCTGCGGCGCGGATCAGCCGGAGAGCAGCAGGCAGGGCGATGACCGGCATTCGCGTCAGCAAGCGGGCCGCGGGCGCATTCTCGCTGGAGGTGGACCTCAGCCTGGGGCCTGGCGCCACGGCGCTGGCCGGCCCGGCAGGCGCGGGAAAAACTCTTCTGCTGGAAATGATCGCCGGTCTGGCGACGCCGGACGAGGGACGCATCCTGCTGAACGACGCCATCCTGTTCGACGGACAGGCGCGCGTCAATCTGGCCCCGGTCCGGCGCAGCTGCGGCTACGTCTCGCAAACCGATTCGCTGTTTCCCCATCGGACGCTGTGGCAGAACCTGGAATCAGCGGCGCGCCGCTTTGCGCGCCTGGAACGCCACCGGCGAGTGGCCGAGGCGATCGAGCACTTCGCCCTGGCGGAGGCGGCCGGGCTGCGGCCCGCCGAGACGGGACCCGCCGAACGGCTGCGCTGCTCGGTAGCCCGAGCGCTGATCGGCGGCCCGGATCTCCTGCTGGCCGACGACGCCGGCTTCGATGCGGCACTCTTCGACCTGATCCGCAGCCATTTCCGCGGCTCGGTCGTGATGGCAACCCGGGACCTGGACCTGGCCTGCGGCGCCGCTTCGGAAATCGTTCTGTTGCATGCTGGCCGCGCGCTGCAACGCGGCGCGCCGCGGCAGGTGCTGGACCAACCCGCGACGGTGGAAGCGGCGCGTCTGGCGGGCTATGAGAATCTCTGGCAGGGCACGATCGGGGCGCTCGATCGTGCCGCCAACGCCAGCCGCCTCGAGTTCGGCAGCTTCAGCCTGACGGTCCCCTACCTCCCCGGTCACTTACGGGGAGATCGCGTATGGGCTGCCATACGCGCCAGTGCGGTTCGTCCGAGGCGGGCCGATGGGCCGCCAGGCCCCAACGTGATCGCGGCGGACCTGGTGCGGGTGATCGAACGAACCCAATCCGTGCGCCTGGAATTCAGCGGACCGGTGGTGGCTGAGCTCCCTGTCAGCCAGTTCGCGGCGCTCAGTCAGATGAAGAACTGGCTGATCGAGTTTCCCGCCGAGGGCCTGCGCGTGATCGGATTCCAATCAGAAACGCGATGATTCCCCAGTATTTAGAACGCTCTCCAGGCGGCTACAAGATGGCTCGGGGACTCTTGTCAACAAGCGCCCTACAGGCCGCCTGGCAGGTGCGGGGACGGCTGCGTAACATTTGATACCAGCGATTCCTTTTGGCCGCGGATAGGCGCATAATTGTACCAATCGCGCTTGGAGGCACCATGGTTTGTCGAATGGGGGCAGGGGTTGTGATTCTCACCGGCCTGGCGTACGCGCAAGGCTACCCGCCGCCGCAGAGCCAGCTAGAGACGAACATGAGTTACGAGAAGGTGTTCTATTTCTCTGGCGAGGTGAAGCTCGACGATGGGTCTGCGCCTCCGGAACCGGTTGCCATTAATCGCGTTTGTAACGGGCAGTCGCATTTTGAGACCTCGACCGACGCCAAGGGGCGCTTCGGCTTCCAGGTGGGGGCGGAGCGGAAGGATCCGAACAGCGGGGATGCGGCGCAAAACAGCGGGCCTCCGCCGGGTCTGCTCAGATCCATCAGCGACTCGACCCAGACGACGATGCCGGTACTGTCGAAGCTGCGCGACTGCGAAGTGCAGGCGGTGCTTGCCGGTTACCGCTCGGAGCTGGTGAGTATCGCGGTGAAGAGCCGCACCGACGATGGCCGCCTCGGAGTCATCACGCTGCACCCGCTCTCCCGGGCGACTGCACTGACGGTGAGCGCGACCACATTGCAAGCCCCGCCGAATGCCCGGAAGGCCTACGACAAGGGAATCGACGAGCTGGCGAAGGACAAATGGCAGGCGGCGGGGGATGATTTCACCAAAGCCGTGGCGGCTTATCCGAGGTTCGCTATTGCCTGGTATCAACTGGGACTGGTGCGGCAGAAAGGCAACGATCTGGCCGGCGCGGTTGACGCCTGGAAGCACTCGCTGGCGAGCGACCCGCGATACATACGGCCCTACGAGAACCTGACAATCCTGGCCGACCGTAAACAGGATTGGGTCGCTTCAGAGGCATATTCGCAGGGGTGGATTCAGCTGGATCCCGAAGAGTTTCCGGGGGCGTATCTCTATAACGCGATCGCCAACGCAAGGCTGAACCGGACGGATGCCGCCGAGCATGCGGCGCGCGAAGGATTGCGGATTGACAAGGATCACAAGGTTCCGCGGCTCGATGTGGTGATCGCTCTGATTCTGATCGGGAAGAGCCAGAACGCGGAGGCGGCCAGGTATTTCCGCGAATATCTGGCGGAGTCGCCCAATGCCAGTGACGCTGCCGCTGTGAAGCAGCAGCTCAGCCAGCTGGACACCGCCGCAGCAGCGCGGCCGCAGTAGGCGCTGCAGCTAAGGCCCGCCCGTAGCCAAGCCGTACCGACCGCTCCCTGACCGTCGCGGCTCTGAAAAAGAGCATCGGAGCCGCGACCGTGAGGGAGCGGTTGGCTTGCGCAAATCAGGACGCCGGGCCGGGCATGCCCGGCCCCTACTTACGGAAGGTAATGCCCAATTCGCGCAGTTGGCGCTCGGGCACCGGCGACGGAGCGTCGCACATCAAATCCGTGCCGCGCGCGGTCTTGGGGAACGGGATCACGTCGCGGATGGAAGTTTCGCCGGCCAGAATCATCACCAGGCGGTCGAGGCCGAGAGCGATGCCGCCGTGCGGCGGCGCGCCATACTCCAGCGCGTCCAGCAGGAAGCCGAAGCGGCGGTGCGCCTCCTCGTCACTGAAGCCCAGCGCCGCAAAGACTTTGGACTGCACATCGCGGCGGTGGATACGAATTGACCCGGAGCCCAGCTCGACGCCGTTGAGCACGACGTCATAGGACTTGGCACGGCAGCGCGCGGGGTCGGAGACCAGCTTCTCCAGATCCTCGTCGTGGACGGAGGTGAAGGGATGATGCGCGGCGTTCCAGCGGTTCTCCTCTTCGTCCCACTCGAACATGGGAAAATCGACCACCCAGAGAAACTGGAAATTCTTCGGGTCGAGCAGCTTGTGGCGGTCGTTGAATTGCTGCGCGCAGTGCAGCCGCAATTGCCCGCAGGCCTGGAAGACGGTCCGCTCAGGGAGTTGCCCCTTGGGCTCGCCGGCCCAGGCAGCGAGCACCGCGAGGTCGTTCTCCTGCGCGCAGGTGCGCTGGCGCACCTGCGCCATGGGCCCGGGATAATCGCGCTCCAGGCGCTTGAAATCGTCATAGACGCGGAGGCCGAGCTGCTGGCCGAAGGCTTTCAACTCATCGCGCTCCTTGCGGCTGACGGCACCGGTGGCGGGAATGACGATCGCGACCACCGGCAGGCCATTAACCGCCAGCTCCGGCGCCAGGTCCTCAACCGGATGCATGGGCGGGATACGGCAGTCGGGTTTGTCGCTGCCGTAGCTGCGCATCGCTTCGGCGTGCGTAATGCGCCGGAACGGGGTGGCGATTTTGTATCCCGCCACGGCGCACGCGTTCGCCAGCATGGGCTCGATCACCTCGAAAATCTGCTCCTGCTGGGGGAAGGACATTTCCAGGTCGATCTGGGTGAATTCCGGCTGGCGGTCGGCGCGCAAGTCTTCGTCGCGAAAACAGCGGACGATCTGAAAATACTTCTCGTAGCCGCTGATCATCAGCAGCTGCTTGAAGATTTGCGGCGATTGAGGAAGCGCGTAGAACGTGCCGGGCTGGACGCGGCTGGGCACGAGGTAGTCGCGCGCGCCTTCGGGCGTGGAGCGCGTCATGAAGGGCGTCTCGATTTCCAGGAAGCCGGCGGAGTTCAGAAACTCGCGAACAGCGAAGGCGATGCGCGAGCGCAGGATGATATTGCGCTGCATCTGCGGCCGGCGCAAGTCCACGAAGCGGTACTTGAGGCGGGCATCCTCGGCGACGTCCACCTGCTCTTCCATGGGGAAGGGCGGCGTGCGGGATTCGT
>CAZZHN010000261.1:0-5674 GCA_964654065.1 uncultured Solibacteraceae bacterium | reverse complement strand
TGGCGATTGAAGCCGGCAAGTACGACCCATCGCTGTTGCTGGCCTTCCGAATCGCACGAGCTTTCGGCCAAAATGTCGAAGATGTCTTCATCTTCGAGAGCGAGCAGCTTGCTTAATAACCGATAATCGATGCCCGCCGGCGACCCTAGGCAGGCTTACCGAAAGGACAAAGTGGCTCGGGTTCTCCGCGTCCAAAGCGAATCGCGGCGTGGCAAGGGAGTGCCGCTTGCTAGTATGCCTTCCGGATGACCCGTAATACATTCCCTGTTCGCATTTCCTGGGGTAAACTTGGCCGCATCCCATAAGACGCAGCCTTCTCGTCGTCGACAGGCCCGGGCGAAGAGTTGTCGAGTTAACGAAAATGTTCGCAGACGTTAAACCATTCAAAATGCGCCGAGCCTGGCTTCTTTACCTATTCGCGTGGAACTGGTTGTTTCTGGGCTCGCCCGCAGGTGCGCCAGTGGTCGGCCAACCCTTGCCGCCCTGGCCCCCCGGCACTCTGGACATCCATCAGATCCAGACCGGGAGGGGCAATGCCGCGTATTTCATTTTTCCGGACGGTACCACCATGTTGCTGGATGCAGGAGCCGTCCCAGGCGTGCCGGGTCTGGAACAAGGCCCGGCGCGACCGGATGGAACCCGATCGCCGGCAGAGTGGATCGCGCACTACGTAACCCAAGTCAGCCCTCAGTCTCCACCTACGCTTGACTATGCGGTCATCACCCATTATCACGAGGATCACATGGGCGCGATTGCCGAGGTGGGCCGACGCATTCCGATCTCCACACTGATCGACCGGGGAGATCGGCCGCCACCTCCGTCCGGCCCCGTGGTGGCGAGCTACCTGGAATTTAGAAAAGGCCGGAGATCGGAGACTTTTCGGCCTGGCCGGGCCGATCAGATCCAGCAACTGCACAACCCAGGCTCCAATTTCGAGGTGCGCAACATAGCGGCCAACGGGGAAGTGTGGACGGGCCGGGGCACGGATACACGCTCCCAGTTCCCGGCGGGCTGGGCCAACCTTCCGCTGGCGGATCAACCTAGAGAGAATCAATTCAGTATCGCCATCCGGATTCGCTTCGGACCGTTCAATTACTTCTCTGGCGGGGATGTCCCGGGCGTGGTTCTCGATCACAAGCCATCCTGGCACGACCTCGAAACGCCCATTGCTCGTGCGGTCGGCCCCGTGGATGTGCTGGTTCTCAATCACCACGGGTGGCTCGACACGACAAACGAGTTCTTTCTGGACACGCTTCGGCCGCACGCCGTCATCATTCCCGCCTGGCACGCTACTCACCCGGACCATGGCGTGCTGCGACGCCTGCTCTCCGCGAACAGTAAGCCGGACCTGTTTATCACGTCGCTTTTAGACGCCCCGCGCGCCGTCTTTAGTTACCTGGGGCCGGTCTTCAAAAGCACTGAGGGCCATATCGTCACGAGGGTGTCGGCAGGCGGCGCGACGTATCAGGTAGTCATTTTGGACGATACCAAACCGGCACAGCTCATCACCGCAGTCCACGGACCCTATTTCTCGCGCTGAATGAATGAGAAGATCGCCCGCCAGATGTGCCTCGGCGTCGGTACGGTGGTTCGGGTCCTCCGCGCCCACGTCCTTGGGGAGCCTGCCTTCCAAAACCCATCATCATAGTCCCGGAATCCGGCGGCAGGGCAGAAAGGAGTTCAGCTGCTTCCCGACACCCTTCAAAAACCATCCAGTTTTGGAGGGGTTGGGATGAGCGCGGCTCGGTTTCTTCTTCCGCGCGAGTGCGTGCCCGAGCTTGTACGCGAGCGCGCCCTCGTCGCGCTGACGCACGACTGCGACGTGTGTTCCGCGCGCAGGCGGGAGACGCGCGAGCGGGTACGTGCGAGTGTGGCGTGTGTCGCGGCGACACGCCAGACTGCCCTCCTTCGACATAGGAAGTCGGTTCGCAGGATACGGCTAAGCCGGTCCAAGCTGTGTCCAATCGATCTGCGATTCGGCGGGACCCTTTTCTTGCTTCCATTCCTTCACGGTGGGAAATGAAGATCGCTCGGTTTGGTGCATCTCACGAAAAGATTGCAGCCTGGTCAATGATGTGGGCTGGGATCGCGATGCTGATGTTAGTATTGAGGCCAATCTGAAAGGACAATTGCGGACTTGCCACGCCGATGGGGTCTAGCACAGAGGAGGCCATCATACCGACGACTGTAGGGTCACCTGAATAGAAGATCGGCGAACCGCTTGAACCTCCCTGCTGCATGATGTCGATCGTGAAACCATGTGGCCACGGGATCGCGCACGGGTACACGCTGCTGACGATCCCGCCCCGGACGAAAGGAATTAACTGATGCCATTTACCCATCAAGGTTAGGGGAGCGGTTCCCAAAGGAAAACCTGCGGTTGCTATCGAGGTTCCGGGCTGGATGTAGAATTCATGGTTGGCAAGCTTTAGGAACGGTGTCTCTTTGATTTTCAACTGCACAAACGCGATGTCGGGGTTGGGTTCTCCGTACCAGCCGGCTTGGGAGATGCCCGAGAAGGGCGAATGTCCGAAAACCTCCACTACCATCATCCGAAAAAATGACTCGCCGCTGCGCTCCTCGTCAGGGGTGCGCTCATAGTCGGCTAGCAGCGCGCCATAGCCGGCTTCCCCGGTCAATGGGTGCTTTGGTAGCGTCTCAAAGACCTCCGCAACGTGGCGATTGGCGGCGACGATTCCGTCTTCGTGGACCAAGAAGCCTGTACCGAAAATTGTAGGGGCGATCGGCGCTAAGCCGGCTTGGGTTCTAGCGAACTTCGAAATGAACGCCACGACCGAAGGAGCCGCCGCCTTATATGTCTCAACCAGGGTCATAGTTGAAATGTCTCCCGGCATCCATAATAGCCCTGGAACATCATCGGAAAGCATTTCCGTTCCCTCATGTTCCAGGAGCGTCCAAGCGGCCGTCCTTAGCGTCTTCAAGTCGAATCCGGCGCGTCGAGGAGTTGGGTGATGTGACGCTGAACCCGTTACTGATCCGGCCTTGACCTCAGATTTCCCGATCGCGAATACAGTTTGGGTAGTGGAAAACTGCAGCCAACTGCGATGTTTTCACCGCGCGCCAAGTCGGCTTGGACCAGGTGACGCCGGCATTCCGGTGCCAAAGGGAAGGCGCTCGCAATCGTGTCGGCCCCAGAAAGCGTTTTGCCGCCAACGGTACGACGGGTTAGCATTGCATTTATCGGATCAGAATGAGCTCAAATGACGCGGAGCGGGTTTCCATAACCTCGTTGGAGTTCAGGAACTACAAGGCGTTTCGCCACTACTCGCTTCGCCTGCAGCACATGAACGTGCTGGTCGGCGCCAACAACTGCGGAAAGTCCACCGTGGTCGGTGCCTTCAGAGCACTCTTGGCGGCCCTACGACGCACAAGAGGGAGGAGCCCCGATATCGTTCAAGGACCTAAGGGAAGGGCCTACGGTTACTGGATTCCGGCAGTGGCGTGGTTCTTGGGGTGGTTTTGCGATCGGTCTGGGGGACAACGGCGCTCAGTTCGGCGGCCAAGTGCGGGTATCGGGCCAGCTTAAGGCAAGGGAACTCGCCACAAGGCCTGCGATGTTCATCCCAAACGCCTGTCACGCCTAGCCAAACCAAGACAGCGGTCAATTCGAGCCGCCAGGGGCGGCGGTCCGCTGCCGGAGCGCCGACTATGTGGGCCCCGATTAGGAACAAGTCGCCCACACATCAGCACAACGACGAGCCCAGGACAGGCTGCGCCCTGCGGCCCTCGGCCGCTACCGATATGAGGTGATATCGCTCGCCTGGATCGGGCGGCACCTAAGTCCTGAAGACCCTGTTTATCAGTGGCCGCCGTGATTACGTAGCAATTCAACCACGTCAGTGTGGCCATTGATCGCCGCCAGATGCAAAGGCGTCCAGCCTTTCTTGTCTGTGGCATTAACATTGGCGTTCCATGTCAGCAACAATTCCACCACGTACGCGTATCCATCATGCGCTGCCAAGTGCAAAGGCGTCTCTCCCTCGTTGTCCACCGCATTGACGTTGGCCTTGTGGGCCAACAGGTATTCCGCCGTGCCTCTATGTCCAAAAACTGCCGCCACATGCAAAGGCGTCCAGCCATATTTCTTGTCCGCGGCATTGACATCGGCCCGGTGGGCTATCAGTAATTCAGCCATATCCTTGTTGTGCGACTCCACGGCCAGGTGCAAGGGCGTCGAGCCTATGTTGTCCGTGGCATTGACGTTCGCCTTGTGGGCTAAAAGAAATGCCGCCACCTTCCAGTTGCCCGACGCCACGGCCGAATGCAAAGCCGTCATGCCGTTGTCTGCTCTGCTGAAAACCAAATCATGATCGGCCTTGAGGAGCGCCTTGACCCTTCCCAAGTCGCCAAGCCGGGCCGCGTCATGAATCTCGCCGCTGAAGCCGGGACGGCTCCAAGCGAGTGTGACCAGCGTGAAGGCAACTCGGACGTATGCCGCCCGAGTGTTCCGGTTGCGGATGTTGACGGTGAAAAACTCGAGGAAGCGCTGCGCGGCCCGATCCTTAGCGCCTGCTCGGAGCACCGGAAGCGCCGCCGCCACCATATTGGTAACGGCCAAGTCGATCATACGAAAAGAGCGTATCAGGTTTTCTCGGAGAAGTGTTACAATCTAGCGCCGAGGGCCAGTGTGAATTATGCATCGTACTCCGAGGATCCTCATAATAATGCTCACGGTGGCACTGTCTTGCGGTTTCTCACGTGAATTGAACGACGCCCAAATCCAAGCGGCAATTGAGCATGGGATCAATACGAAATGGCCAAAATTGTTCAAGGAGATCCCGGAGGTTAGAATCAAACACCTCCCGGTGTTTGCTGCGCCTCGACCGAGCAGCGTGGTTGTCGGGATAAAGCTATTTGTTCTTTCGGATTCGATTCGAATCTCCCTGGCGGCATCGGCTGCAAAGAGCTCTAAGCGCCAGTTCTCTGTGCAGGACGCAAGAGCCAGTGCCATAAGACTCGGAATGGTTACTGTCTTGTTGGAGGCGTACGGCAGGAACTCACAGCAATGGCTGTCAACTAAAGGCGCCCGGATCATGCTGAAAGCGGACGACAAGATCATCCAGCCGCTGACCCTCGCCCAGTATCGCGCCGCCGGCACAACAAACGCAGCGGAGATTTGGGATTTTCGCAACTATTCCACATTTTCAAATGCGCGCAGCGAAGATAACTCTATGTTCTGCGCGGGGTGTGCACTTTCAGAGTTCGTATTCCCAGTGATCGAGCGAGCGCAAAGAGTGACCGTAGTCGTGACCGGAAATGACGGTCGTAGCCAAGAGACAGTTGCCGACCCAGCACTATTCGAGTCACGATGAAATAGTTCTTGTGCGCTGAAGCGAGTAGCTTCGGTGTGCTCAGCTGATTAAATCTGCGGCCGATCTTGAGCGCGCTTGCGGAACCGAACTCCAAATGACTTGGCCAACCTATGGCGGGTCGGTAGAGTCGCCGGCTTTCCGCGTTTCGTTCATTGCTGACGATCTTGCGCCGAAAGCAGTTGCCGATAATAGTACATATCGCTGGTGTGGATTGGATCAGCTCGTGGCTTGACGAGCCCACTCGACGGAATAGCGACGTGCCAGGCAGCCGAACCGCGACGGTAGACTGACCCAAAACCCGAAAACTCTACCAAAGGAAACTGGAGTACGCTTGGGCTGAA
>CAZZHN010000260.1:0-5682 GCA_964654065.1 uncultured Solibacteraceae bacterium | reverse complement strand
AATTCGCCCATCACGAGTTCGTCGTCACCAGCCTCGGCGATTCTCCTGGCGGCCTCGGCCCAACCGGTGCGCGCCGGATTCGCGGGCCGGCGCAACACAAGTGCACCATCCTCGATGGTCATTTCCGCTCCCACCTTCGCGTCCAGACCCAACTGCGCCAGTACCGGTTTGGGGATGACAACTCCTTGGGAGTTGCCTATCTGTCTTATGCTTACGTGAACAGCCCGCATAGTAATAACAATGTTATTCCGGCGTGCTTTGGCGTGTCAAGCGTGGCTTCGCGGTTCCCACGCGACGCGGACGGCATCGTTAGAACGGGTTTTTCAGGGGACGCGGACTACGCGGCTTTCTGCACTTTGCCGCTGCGGATGCAGGACGTGCAGGCGCGAATGCGGCGCGTCGCCCCGTTCACCACGGCGCGAACCGACTGCAGGTTCAGATCCCAGCGCCGCTTGGTGACGTTGTGGGCGTGGCTCACGCGGTTTCCGAACTGGGGTCCGCGGCCGCAAACATCACATACTTTTGCCATAAAACACAAATCTCCCGATCGAGTCGAAACATCGAGTATAGCAGATTCCCGGCGCGCTGCGCTTGCGATGCTACAGTAAGAAAACAAAGGAGACCTTCGACGATGCTGAGACGCAGTTTCCTACTAAGCTTGGCCGGCGCCGCCGCTCCAGCCTTCTTGCGTGGAGCCGCGCTTTCGTCCATCGACCGCGTCGACCGGGCCCTGGCCGGCAAGGATCTGGATCGCCCGCCCTTCTCGTTTTGGCATCATTTCGGGCTCGAGACCCCCGAAGAACACGCCGCCCGCACTCTCGCGTTTCACCGCGCTTACCGCACCGACATCGTCAAAGTCATGAGCGATTTTCCGTATCCGAAGCCGGCCGGCAAATGGTACCAGCTCAAAGTCGAAGTCAATCCCTTTCCACAGCAGATCCGCGCCCTCGAACTGATTCGCGACGGCCTCGGCGGCTCCGCCTACATGCTGGAGACGGTCTTCAACCCCTGGAACGTGGCGCAAAAGCTTTCCTCTAAAGAAGAAGTGCTCCGCCTCAAGGACGAGAACCCGCAGGCACTCCTCGATGCGCTCGACGTCATCACGCAGTCGGAAATCCATCACGCACGGCGCGCGCTGGCCATCAAGGGAGTGGCCGGCTTCCTGTACTCGGTGGCCAATGCCAACCAGGCCGAGGTGTCGCCCGCCGATTACGAAAAGTTCAGCCGTCCGTTCGACAAGCGATTCCTCGAAGCCATCGGTTCAACCAGGCTCACCTTCCTCCACCTCCACGTTCAGCCCGGCTATCTGGAGTTCTTCCGCGGCTTCACGGCCCCGGTCATCAACTATTCGCTGCACTTTTCCGGCATCCCCATGACGGAAGTGCGCGCCAAGTTCCCCGATTGGGTGATCGCCGGCGGCATCGACGAAGTCAACTACCGCAAGCTCACCGCCGGCGAATTGCGAAGCCAGTGGCACGCCGCGTCGCAGGCCGCCGGTCGCAAGTTCATCCTCACTCCTGGCTGCTCCGTGCCCAACGACAGCACTGCCGAAGACCTGGCCCGCCTGCCCGACCTGTTGCACGCGTGAATCAAGATAGGGCATGCTTTAGCTTGCCCATAACCTAAACAACCGTCCCCTACTCGCCGCCCGGAAACTGTCGGACAACCGGTTGGCAGGCAAATGGCCTGCCCCATCCCCCGCAACCCTTGGATAGCAAAGTGGGCAGACGATTTCGTCTGCCAAACCGGCAACCGCAGAACCCCCTTGACAGCCGCTATAGCTCGTGCTATTTTTCTAGCATGATGCTAGAAATCCAGCAGGAGATGCGGCCGTGAGCGTGTTGGCGCAGCTCAGCCGGCGCGAACGGCAGATCATGGAAATCCTCTATGAGCGCGGCAAAGCCTCCACTGCCGATGTCCGCCAGGCCATGCCGGAGGCGCCCGGCTATTCCGCGGTGCGCGCCATGCTGCGCGTGCTCGAAGAGAAGGGCCACGTCCGTCATGAGGAGCAGGGACTGAAATACGTCTACCTGCCGGTGGTGGCGGCGAACAAAGCCAAGCGGTCTGCCGTGAAGCACGTCATGGACACATTTTTTTCCGGTTCGCCGGAGCAGATTGTTGCGGCCCTGCTCGATGTCTCCGCCGCGCGCCTCACGCGCGAGGAGCTGGACCGCATGGCGGCAATGATCGAAAAGGCAAAACGGGAGGGTAAATAAAATGCTGGTATTTTCTTTCATGGCAGGCGTAGCGCTGAAAAGTTCGGTAGTTTTGGCAATGGCGTGGCTGGCGGCCTGGATTCTGCGAAAACGCCCGGCAGCCATGCGTCATTTGATGTGGACGGCGGCGGCCGCCTCTGTGTTGGCGCTGCCTCTTCTCTCGCTCGTCTTGCCGGCGGTCCGCGTACCCGCCAGCCGGGCCCTGCTGTCGCTGGCCCCCGCCATCACATTCCAGGTCGGCGCTATTGCAGGTGCGCCGGCGATGCCGCAGTTGGGGCCGGGCACGCGGCAACCAGGGCCCAGGGCCGCGCACCCGCCCATCGATTGGCCTCGCTGGCTGGTCCTGCTATGGGCGGCAGGCGCAGCGGTGGGTTTCCTGCAAATCGCGCTGGCCGCCAGGGCCATCGCCGCGATCCGGCGTCGCGCGCTCCCCCACCCGGCTCTGCTCGAAGTTGGGCCGCTGGCCAGAACCATCGGCATCGGCCATCCCGTGGAAGTTCTGGAAGCGCCGGCGGGTTCGATGCCCATGACCTGCGGCCTGTTCCGTCCGGCCATTTTCCTGCCCGCCGATGCCGGAGCCTGGAGCGCCGAGCGCCGGCGCATGGTGTTGCTGCACGAGCTGGCGCACGTGCGCCGCGGCGATACCGGCGCGCACCTCCTGGCGCGCCTCGCGCTGGTGGTGAACTGGTGGAACCCGCTCGCCTGGCTTGCCTGGCGCGAGTCCGTGAAAGAACGGGAACGTGCCGCCGACGATCTGGTGCTGCTGGCCGGAGAGCGCGCTTCCACCTATGCCGGCCTGCTTTTGGAAGTCGCTAGCGCCATCCACTCCAAACCGCCCGTCGCCTGGGCCGCCCTGGCCATGGCGCGGCGCTCGCAACTGGAAGGGCGCCTGGTGGCGATTCTCGATCCGGCCCTCCCGCGCCATTCCGTGGCACGCGTTTCCGCGCTTGCAGCCGCTCTGCTGGCAATCGCGATGGTGGCGCCCTTCGCCGCTATGCGAGCGCAGGACCAGCCAGCGTCGCAAGGCGCCTCGCCGGTCGATGTGGATGCCACGATCCGCGCCACCACCGACTACACCGTACTCGATCAGGCGGCCAGAGAATTCGTCCAGCTCCAACAATACGACGCCGCGCAGAAGCTCCTCGAAGCAGCCCTCCAGCTTCGCGAGAAAAGCGCCGGCCCGCAAGGCGCGGAATATGCCCAGGGGCTGACGAAACTGGGCGACCTGGCGCGTTTGCGAAAGCAGGACACCGCCGCCGCTGACTTCTATCATCGGGCGGGGGCGGTGGCCGGCAATGGGGCCGAAGCCGCCCGCCCGCTGACAGCGCTCGGCGTGATGTATCTGGCAAAAAAGGACTATCTGCAGGCGCGCGACTATTTCCAGCTGGCCCAGGCGGCCGATTCGGCGCATACCGGCATACCGCTGACGTGGATGGCGTTGACGTATGTCCGGGAAGGCAGTCCGGTACAAGCCGAATCAGGCTTCCAGCAGGCGATGGCAGCCGAGGACCCTGCATCGGCCGACGCCGCCACAACCCTGGAACTATACGCGACGTTTCTCAAGGAGCAGGGGCGCGAAGGCGAAAGCGACACCGCTCGGGATAAGGCCGTCTCCATCCGCAAGGCCCTGGGTGTGCAATCGTCGGCTGAAGTGAGGTTTCGCGGTGGAAACGGCGGTGCTCCCTCGACCGCAGCGCAAGTCCGGCCCGACACCAAACCGGCCGCCGCCAGTTCGGGCGTTTATAAGGTCGGCAACGGCGTCGCGGCGCCCAGCGTGCTGCATAAGCAGGAACCTACCTACACCGAAGAAGCCCGCGTCGCGAAGTATCAGGGCACTGTCGTCTTGAAAGTCGAAATCGAGCCCGATGGCACGCCCCACAACATTCAGATTGTCCGTGGCCTCGGATTTGGTCTCGATGACCAGGCCGTCGATGCCGTCAGCCAGTGGAAGTTCAAGCCCGGCACGAAAGACGGGGTCCCCGTCACCGTGGCTGCCCAGATCGAAGTCAATTTCCGGCTGCTGTAGGACTGGAGAAGATCAACCGGCGGCCTGCCTATCGGCCCTCCCGAATCGCGGCCAATACCGCTGCCACGCGGTCCGGTGACCCGCTGAAAATGCCCACCGGCGGCTGGCGAAAACTGAGGATGTGTCGGTAGATCACATCCTCGAGCAGCGAATTAATGCCCCAGCCGCCCAGATACTGGAGGCGCAGATCGCGGTCGCGATTGAGTTCCGCGCCTACCGTCCAGCGGCCCAGGTCTGCTCTTTGGCCGGCGTAGGTGCCAAACAGGTCGCTGGCGGAATACACCCCGACCCCACGCAGCGATTCCACCACCGGCCGGTAGTCGGCACGCCCTAAACGCGCTTCCACCGCATCCAGGTTGATCGAGAGCGGGCTGGTCTGGCCGAGGAACACCATGTCGTAGCCGCGCCCGTCCACCGTGTTGGCCCACACGGTTCCGTGAGGAAACGACGCGAAAAAGGTCGCCAGTTCGCTGCGCACCGTCCGTTCGTCGCTTTCGTAAAGCGGCACGTAGAGCGAAAAGAACCCGCCGGGATTGAGGCGCTCCCGGACGGCGTCAAAGTATTCTTTGGTGTAAAGCGCGGCGGTCCCTTTGACGAACACATCCAGCGGGTCGGAGGCGATGATGTCGAACTTCTCCCGCGTGGTGAGCACGTAGTGGCGCGCATCGTCGAAGATGATCCGGGTGCGCGCATTGTGCAGCACGTCGTAATCTTGCTGGGCGAAGTAGCGTGTGGAAGTAGGTGGAATCACCGGTTCGATCTCGCACACGGTAATCTTTTCGATGCCCGGATAGCGCGTAAACGTTCCGGCGGAAACTCCTGCGCCGAAGCCGATTCCCAGCACGGAACGCGGGTTCGCGTGCAGCACGGCGGGCAGGTGGCCGACCATGCGCTGCAGTTTCATGTCGTACGGTTCGGTCGTGGCCTCCACGTGCCCGTTGACATCCACCTCCAGGTTGCCGTCGCTCCAGCGGGTGATGGCGACCGACGAGTTGATGCCTTCCGCCGTGTAGAGCAGCGTGGACGATCTCAGGTTGACCGCGGTGCGGCGGCCATACGCGATAACTTTTCCGGGAAGCGGATCCACCTTCGAGGCCAGCCACAGCGCCAGGATCAACGAAGCCGCGATCGCGGCCGCGAGCGGGAAGGATCGGCTCCGGCGTACGCACGGCGCCAGCGCGAAAAGCCCGCCTCCAGCCGAAACCACCAGCAGCACGCGCTCGGTCTGCTGGGTGCCAATGGCGGGCACGAGCACCAGGCTCACCAGCAGCGCGCCCAGGATTGCCCCCAGCGTGTTGGCCGCATAGACACTGCCAACCACCTGGCCCGAATCGCCGCCACCTTCCGCCACGGCCGCACAGGCGAGCGGAAAACTGGCGCCCCAGAGCAGCGTGGGCGGCAGGATCGCCCAGAGGCAGCGCGCCATGTCCAATTGGAAAA
>CAZZHN010000259.1:0-5700 GCA_964654065.1 uncultured Solibacteraceae bacterium | reverse complement strand
TGCTGCGCGTCACTCGCGACACCCTGCGCTACAAGATGAAGAAGTTCAATCTGCGCTGAAGTCGCGCGGACACCTGTCGGAGTTGCGGCCTAAGGAAGCAGGTGGCTGCCCAGCACAGTGTGCGTTTTTCCATACGGCTTTTGTCTGCGCCGGGCGTGCTAATTTGGGGTTTTCGGGAGAAGTAGGACAGATAATCTTTCTTGTCGTCTGTCGAGGCGTTGCGCATCGGGGAATGACAGACCACGGGAAACGATGGTCTGTCCTGCTTCTCCCGAGACGCAGGTTTGCGAACGGAGGGCAGGCGTGAAATTGCATCGAGCATTGATTTTGGGTTTCCTCGGAGCCATGCTGGCAGCGGCGCAGGCGTCGCACGCGCCACGGGTGGCGCTGGTGAATATTGAGGATGCCATCCTGGCCACCACCGACGGCCAGAACGCCGCCAAGGCCCTGGACGCCGAATTCGGCCCGCGCAAATCGGCGCTGGATGAGGACCAGAAGGCCATCGCGCAAAAGCAGGCCCGGCTGGAACAGCAGACGCTCAGCGACGAGGAGCACAAGAAACTCCAACAGGAGATCCACGACGCGATCGTCGTGCTCAACGCCAAGACCGACCAGGCCGACGCCGATCTGGACCGGGCGCAAAAGAAAACGCTGGCAGAACTGGGTAAGAAGATGGTAGCGGTGATCGTCGAGTTCGCTACCAGCACCGGCTACGCAATGGTATTCGACACCAGCACGTCGCAAGCCCCACTACTCTATGCCGACAACGCGACCGATATTACCAGCGAAGTGATCGCCGCATACGAGACCCGGCACAAGAGCGCCGCGGAGCGCTAAAACGTGGGCGCGGGCAGATCGACAGGCGTAAGCGCTTGCCCCACCCTGCCGTCGACGAATGCATGGATCGGTGGTGCCAGCGCCCCGATTTGCGGGTCAGTACCGAATTTCGCGGGGCAATCCCTTTTGCTGCGGCTCCTGATGCTGCTGGCTATGGCGGCGGGGTCGCTGGCCGCGCAAAGTGTGGACATCTACTCGGAGTTTTCGCGGGTCGATCCGTTGGGCGCAATCGTGGCCGCTGATCGGGGCTCCCAGCCGCGCGAAACCCTTTCACCAGCGGTATCGCGCAACGCGTGGGCCTCGTTCCACGTGGTGATCGCAGCGCCGCCTCAGACCACCTACCTTTTGTACGTCGTCACCAACCCGCTCAATGCCTGCCGGGTGGCGCTGTACAAAGAGCACTTCGTGAAAACGGCGGCGGGATGGGTGCCGGACCGGCTCACGGAACTGAAGCACCTGCCCGATTTCGGCGTGATTCCCGACCCAGAGGACGGCGTCGGGGAGCAGACGGCGCGCGCCTACCTGCTGGATCTTTGGATACCGCCCAACGCCGAGATCGCGCGGTTCCGCCTGGAAGTCCAGTTGAAGGTGGGGACCTGGGTGATAAGGCCGATGGAGGTGCGGGTGATCGCGCCGCGGGTCCCCGATCTCCGCCTGGCCGCCAAGCCCGTGCCGCTGCCGCCGGTTGCGAGCGGTGTGGACGCGGCAGTGCTAGGCGCGCTATTGGACGACACCGGTGGCGCCTATCCGCCGCCCGAGACGGTGCGCGCCATCATTCGCCGCAATGCGGCGCAGGATGTGGCATTGGCGCGACGCCTGGATGCGGGAGAGGCAAACTCAGACCTGTTCCGTCAGCGCTGGGAGGCCTTCCTGTGGGGCGGCGACATTGCAGTTCAGCGTCCAACCGGCGCAGAATGGTACCTGCACTTCAGAGATTGGATCTACGGCGAGGCGCAGCGGAAGCCGCCGGAATTCTGGTTAGGCGATGTTCGGTAGCTCGACAAGTCACAAAAGGCGATGGTCTAATCTACATGCTTCACAGATACTGCTCGCACAGGCATTCGAATTCTTTGGGCCGAACCAGGCGGAAGCGCAGGTCGAGCGGGCACAGGGCAGCCAACTCGCGCGTTGTGCGCGGAGACGGCACCTCGGGTGTCAGTAGATGGAGTTGGCCGAAATCGACGCGGTACGGGAGCACGCGGAAGCGGCGAATTGTCTCGGCTGTCAGCGAGCGGGTCGCGGCCGGCGTCAACTCACCATTGGGGATTCCCAGGTCCAGTCCTGCTTGCGCGCTGAGCGCCTGGTAGAGCTGTTCCTCATTCAGCTTACGCAGTTCGAGCAGGTGCCTTCCCAGGCGCACACCGGCGGGGCAGGTCTGGAGCGCGGCCTCGAGATCAGCTAGCGAGATGGCTTGCATTCGCACCAGGATTTCGCCCAGACGGCCCTGTCCGGGCGTTTGGCAGGTCGGATATTTGTGGTCGGTTTTGCGCCACGCCGGAGCGCGGCCGTCGAGACGCGCTGCGACGAACTGGCATAAGGCGGAGATGGTCGCGGCGCTATTCAACAGGTTGCCCCAAAACATGCGCGGCAGTACGCCGGCAGCGAACCTCCAGCCGTAGACACGCGCGCTCAACGCCGCGCGGACCAGCGAATGAAAAACGGACAAGCCCAAAGTTGTGCCGCAGAGGCGGGCCATCCAGGCGGGAATACCTGAGAGACCCCGCCAGCCGCAGACCCATGCGACGAAGAGCAGATTTGCGAAGGGGGAAAGCAGGTTGCCCACCAGGCCCTTGCGGTCGCGCCAAAAGAAGTATACCTGGCGCCACGGGGCGCGCCAGCCGTGATGTTGCCAGCCTTGCAAGGCGATTCCGGTTACCCAGCGGCTGCGCTGGCGGATGGCGGCACGGAGGCGGCGCGGGAAGTATTCGCGCGTGGCCACCGGGGCGGTCGCGTGCAGCCGGAGCGGAACAAAAATCTGCCGGTAGCCGAGGGCGTGGAGGCGGAAGCCGTTCTCGTAGTCTTCCGTGAGGCAGGCGGGGTCGAAGATGCGTCCGCCGCGAGTCGCGGCCAGCCGCTCCAACGCGCCGCGGTCAAAGCCGGTGCCGACTCCGTTGGAGGGCAGGAAGCCGCCCAGCCGCTGGCGCGCCGGAATATCCTTTTGCTGATACTCAGCGAATTCGTCGCAATAGACACCGTGCGTCATTTCGGCGACGCCGGTAGGCAGTGGCAGCACGGGGATCTGGACCATCTGATAGTCGCGGGAAAACCAGTTGATCACCCGCAGCGATTCCGGCGCGATCACGTCCTCCGCGTCGTGCGTCACGATCACCTCGAAACGGACCCCGTGAGCGGCTTCGTAATCGCACAGGGAGTCGAAGATCGCATTCAGGCAATCGCCCTTGGATGTGGGCCCGGCATGCGGCACCAGCGCCAGGTGCACGCGCGACGACCTGCAGGCGGCTTCGGCTACCGCCGCGACCGTGAGTGCATCATTGAGATAGACGCCGACGAAGAAGTCGTAGTTGGCGTACTGGATGGCGGCAAGGTTGCGCTCCAGCATCCGCCCGATGACGCGCTGCTCGTTCCACAGGGGAACCAGAATGGCGATCCGGCGCTCGGGGATGCTCGAGATTCTTGCGTCCGTGGGCCAACGGAACCGGCGCCCGCCCCCGGGCAGGGCGGCCACCAGTGCGATGAAGAGGTCGTCAAGGCTGCTCAGCAGAACCCACACCGCCAGGGCGGCGAAGCAAGGTGTGAACAGCCCGTCGAACGTGATGATGACACCAAACCCGGCCAAGTAGACGTAGTGGGCGCGGCGCAGTCGAAATCTCGCGGTTCTTTGCTGCAGTCAAGGCCTTGCCCGCCGGCTCTCGCCTGGCCCTCATTCGCCTACTTCACCAAGGTTACCCTGGTATAGACAACCTGGAAGCCCTGGCGCTCGAAATTGCGCTGCGAAGCGCTGGCAGGAGCCGTAGCCGCGGCGGCCACGTCGCAACCCCGCGCCAGCGCCTCATTCACGCGCGCCTCAATCAGCTCCTGGTGCAGGCGCTGCCGCCGATAGGGGCGCGCCACGCCGTCGGCAAAGAGGGTGGCCAGGCCGCCGGTGACGATCAGCGCGGCCCCGCCGGCCGGCGTGCCGCCCTCGGCGGAGGCCAGGAAACACAGCACGCCGGTCATGCCGAAGACGGACCGGCCCACGTCCATCTCTTCGGTGCTCAGCTCGTTTTGCTCGAAGAAACCACGGCCTACGGTGTGCGCCTATAAATCGGCTTCGTTCGGCGTCGCGCGCCGCACCCGCGGGGTTATCACGATTTCGACTCCGGCGAGGCTCCGCGCCAGCACATTGTCAAACTGGCTGATGCGGTAACCGCGCTCGCCCAGCATCTCGATCAGGCCGGGATCCGCTAACGGGCACACCTCGATTGAGGCCCGGCCGCCACGGCTATGAAAAAAGGATTCCAGTTCGTCCAGTTCGGCCGCGCTCACAGCGCCGTTCACGCCCAGCCCGACGGCTTGGGTGAGCGGCGACTCGCTGCCGGCGAAGATGGCGCAACCTCCGGCGATTTCGAGCGAAGCGGCCCCCGCCGGCGCGCAACCGTGCGCCTGGGCGGCCTGGGCGCCTTCGATTCGCCGCGCCAGCCCCAAATCGGCAAAAGTCAAAACCCCACCTGTGACGGCGACGGCCACGAGCGCATCATATAGAGTATGGACCATTCAACCGTCCGATTCTCCGTCCAGGGCATGACCTGCGGAAACTGTGCGCGCACGGTAGAACGCAGGCTGGCCGCCACGCCCGGCGTCGGCAAGGCAAGCGTGAACCTCGACTCCGCCAGCGCCGAGGTCGAGTACGATCCCGCACGCGTCAGCCCGGAAGTGCTGGCCGGCGCAATCCGCCAGCTCGGCTACGAAGTAGGGGCATGAACGTCACCACGGGGGAGCGAATCGACCTACCGGTCGGCGGCATGACCTGCGCCGCGTGCGCCCGCTCCATTGAACGGACGCTCTCGGCCACTCCAGGCGTACAGCGGGCAAGTGTCAACCTGGCAACCGAGACGGCGACGGTGGAATACGATCCTGCCCGTGCGCGTGTGCGCGATTTCGTGGGCGCCATCGAAGATCTCGGCTACAGCGTGCCGCAGGGCGAGGCGCGCAAGCGGGACGAGCCGCTCTACCAGCGGCGGTTGATCGTGGCTGCCGGTTTTGCGCTGCCGGTGATGGCGCTCGGCATGATGCACCGCTGGCCGTGGGCGCAGCTGGCGCTCACGCTGCCCGTGGTTCTGTATGCGGGCGCTGGGTTTTACGCGGCGGCATGGAGCGCCCTGCGCCATGGCTCGGCCAACATGAACTCGCTGATTGCGCTCGGCACGGGCACGGCGTTCCTTTATTCGGTTTACGAAACCGCGCGCGGCGGCCACCAAGTGTACTTCGAAGCCGCCGCCGTCATCATCACGCTGATTCTCACCGGCCGGCTGCTGGAGGCGCGCGCCCGCGCCAAAGCCGGCGCAGCCATCCGCGGGCTGATGGAGCTTGAGCCGCCGCGGGCGCGCGTGGTGCGCGACGGCGCGGAAACGGAGGTCGCGGTCTCCGAAGTGCACCGCGGCGACATCGTCGTCGTACGGCCCGGCGAGCGCATCCCGGTGGACGGCAGCATCGTGGCGGGCGAATCGGCCCTCGACGAATCCATGCTCACCGGCGAAAGCATGCCGGTGGAGAAGGGGCCTGGTGGCACGGTGTATTCGGGGTCCTTCAACCGGTCCGGCAGCTTCCGCTTTGCGGCCACCCAGGTGGGTAGCGGCACAGTCCTGCGCCGGATGATCGAAATGGTGCGCCAGGCGCAAGGGGCGCGCGCGCCGGTGGCGCGGC
>CAZZHN010000258.1:0-5728 GCA_964654065.1 uncultured Solibacteraceae bacterium | reverse complement strand
GGATGGGTTCGTTGCCGGGCTGCACCGGTCGCCCGATTTCGGCTTCTCGCAAGAGTTCGCCGAATACCGCGCGTACGCGCAGGGCGACGATTTGCGCCACGTGGACTGGAACGTTTTCGCGCGCACGGGCCGCTGTTATCTGAAGCGCTACCGGGGTGAGACCAACACGCAACTGCTGGTGCTGCTCGATACGTCGGCGTCCATGGGCTACGGTTCGCACGCGGTCAACAAGCTCGACTACGCGCGCTTTTTAGCGGCCTCGCTGTGTTACCTGGCCAACGTGCAGCGCGACGCCGCCGGCCTGATCGTTTTCGACGAGGACGTGTCCAACTACGTGGCGCCCTCCACGCGCCAGGGACAGTTGTTCCGGTTGCTGCACGCTATCGAACAGGCGCAAACCGGGACGCGCACCGATTTCACCAAGCCGTTTATCCACTTCCAGAATTTCCTGCGGCGCCGCGGCATCGTGGTGGTGATTTCGGATTTTTACGAAGATCCGGCCGTGATTGTGCGAACCGTCGAGCCCTTGCGATTTCGCGGCAATGAAGTCATCCTGTTTCACCTGCTGGACCCCCAGGAGATCGCGCCCGGATTCCGCGAGCCGGTGCTGCTAGTGGATATGGAGAATTCGGGTGCGGCGCTGGAAGTGTCGCCCGAATACGCGCGGCACGAATACCGGGCCAAGATCGACGCGCATATCGACGCGCTTCGCTCCCTGGCGCGCGGCGCCGGAATGGACTATTTCCTGGTAGACACCGGCCGGCCGCTGGACGAGGGGCTGCGCGAGTATTTGAGCGTGCGGCGGGGGATGCTCTAGATGGCCTTTCTGACTCCATGGTTCCTGGCTGGCCTTGCCGCCGTGGGCCTGCCGGTCTGGCTGCACCTGCTGCGCAAACACAAAGCGACGCCGCTGCCTTTCAGCTCGCTGATGTTTTTCGAGCGCCGCACGCAAAGCTCGATCAAGCACCGCCGGCTGCGCTATTTGATTCTGTTCGCGCTGCGCGCGCTGCTGTTTGCGCTGCTGGCGCTGGCGTTCGCGCATCCGTATCTGCAGCGCCGGCTGCTGCCTGCGTCGCGCTCCGGAGAGGTTACGGTCCTGGCCATCGACAATTCGATGAGCATGCGAGCCACCGGTCTGCTCGACCAGGCCAGGCAGGGGGCGAAGGCCGAGGTGGCGGGCTTGCACCCCGGGCAGCGGGCGCAGGTGCTCGAGTTCGCCTCGCGCGTCGAGGTATTGAGCGAGGTTACCGACGATCGCGCAGCGCTCAACGCCGCGGTAGACGCGGTCGAGGCCTCCGACGGCCGCACCTCGTTCGCCGAGCTCTCGCGTTCGCTCCGCTCCATTGCGCAATCGCTCCGCCTGCCGCTGAGAGTGGTTCTGTTCTCGGATATGCAGCAGAGCGGCATGCCTGCCAACTTCAATGACCTGCGCTTGAACGCAGACATTCGCCTGGAGCCGCATCCGCTGGTCTCGAAACAGACGCCCAATTTCACTGTGGAGAGTGTGATTGCGCCGCGCCGCGTTTACAGCGGAGCGAAAACGCGCGTGCTGGCGACCATTGCCGGCTTCGGCACAGCCAAGGCCACGCGCAGCGTCACTCTCGCGCTGAACGGCCGAGTGATCGAGTCGAGGCCGCTGGAGATCCCCGAAAGCGGCCGCGCCGCGGTCGAGTTCCACTCTTTGGAAGTCCCGTACGGACGGAACCAGGGCGCGGTCAAGATCGATTCCGCCGATGCTTTGACGGGCGACGACACGTTTTATTTTTCCGTGGAACGCTCCGACGCGCGCCACGCACTGTTCGTGCACGACCCGGGCAATACGCGCGACCTGCTCTACTTCAAGGCTGCGCTCGAAGCCACTGGTCAATCGGCATTCGCCGTCGACCCGGCCTCCGCGGATCAAACCGCCAATGTGTCGCCCTCCCCGTACGCCTTCGTGATGATTTCGGATGTTGCCTCGCTGCCGGAATCTTTCGAAAAGAACCTGCGCGCGTACGTCCGCGATGGCGGCTCGGTGTGGATCGCGCTCGGCCGCTCCTCGATGGGCCGCGCCAGGGTCCCGGTAGCCGACCTCGCCATACTGGGCACGCGTTACGCCGGCCGCGAGGGTGACCTGTTCCAAAGCGCGGCCGGGCTGGATCCATCGCACCCGTCCATTCAGCAGAACAACCGCTGGGAGGACGTAAAGTTTTACCAGGCGATTCGCGTCGACCCAGGCTCCGCGCGCACCGTCGCACGCCTCACAGACGAGACGCCGCTGCTGGTGGACCAGCAGTTGGGGGCAGGCCATGTTCTGATTTTCGCGTCCACGCTGGACAACGTGGCCAACGATTTTCCGGTGCATGCGTCGTTCGTGCCATTCATCGGGCAGACCGCCAACTACCTGGGGCGGTTGGACGCCGGGCCGCCGGCTGTCACAGTGGGCAGTTTTGAGGAGCTGCGCGACGCCCGGGAAAAGGGAACCGCGGTAGACGTCCTTGATCCCAAAGGCGAACGCGTCTTCTCACTAGCCGAGGCGGCCACGGTGCAGAACATCCAGTTCACCATGGACGGCTTTTACGACATTCGCCGCCCTAACGGCCGCAACGAGCTGGTGGCAGTGAATGCGGACCGCCGCGAGTCCGACCTGACGCCCGCCCCGCCCGACACTCTGCGCTTGTGGCAGAATACAGCCAGCGGTGTTGCGGAGGGCGGCCAGGCAGCCGGTGAGCAAAGACCCCAGTCGTTGTGGTGGTTTGTGATGCTGGCGGCGCTGGTGTGCGCGGCCGCCGAATCCTGGCTGGGGAATCGTCATCTTTCGGTAGATAAAGAGGCGCTATGAATCCCTTGGATCATCTGTCGCATTACTTGAGCGCCCTGGAACGCCGCCTGCGCCTGCTGGTCATTTCGCGCGGCAGTGCGGTGACGGCCGGCGCGGCCCTGGTGCTCACGGTAGCTGCGGTGCTGGTGGCGAATACCTTCGCTTTCTCGAACGGCGCCGTGCTGGGCGCGCGCGTCGCGCTGTTTCTCGGCCTGGCTTGCGCCATCGCCGCCGCGCTTATCATCCCGCTGGTTCGCCTCAATCGACGCCACGCCGCCCGCGCCGCCGAGCACACGCACCCGGAGTTCGAACAGCGCCTCCTGACGTTGAGCGAACGCGCGGGATCGGCCGAGAGCGATCCGTTCCTGCAGCTGCTGGCAGCCGATACGCTGCATGTTGCCGAGCAAGCCAAGCCCGCCGCCGTTGCCAAGACAACCTGGATTGCCGGTTTCTCCTCGGCCGCGGCGGCCGCCGCTCTCCTTTTGATCTGGCTAGGCACTGCAGGTCCGGGCTTCCTGGGCTACGGCACTGCCCTGCTCTGGGCGGGTCCTCCCAAGGGCGAGATGAAGCCGTTCTACTCGATCGTGGTAGAACCCGGCAACCGAACCATTCGCAAGCGGGCGGACCAGGTCATCCAGGCCACCTTGACCGGCTTCACTGCCCCCAAGGTCCGCTTCTTCGCGAAGTATGCAAACGCGCCGCAGTGGGAACAGGCGGAAATGCGCACGGAGCCGGGCGGCTCCGCGTACCAGTTTCTGATCGCCGGCATCCCGGAATCGCTGGACTATTATGTGGAAGCTGGCGGCGTCCGCTCCGCTTCCTACCACCTCAACGTCGTCGACCTGCCGTCGATCAAGAACATCAGCGTCACTTACCATTACCCCGCCTGGACCGGCATGAAGGATGCCGTGGAAGACCCCGGCGGCGATCTGCGCGCGGTGGAAGGCACCACCGCCGAAGTGGCGATCCACACCGATAGGCCGCTGGCCAACGGCGCCTTACTGCTCGACGACGGGACCAAAGTCGGGCTGCGCGATGGCGGCGGCAACACGTTGATTGCCAGCGTGCCCATCCAGAAGGACGGCATGTATCACATCGCCGCCATCGAAAGCGGCGAGGACGTCCGGCTCAGCGAGGATTACTTCATTGAGGCGCAGAAGGACAATCCGCCGCAAATCACCATTACCAGGCCGGGCCACGATTTCAAGGCCAGCCCGATCGAGGAAGTCACGGTGGAGGTGAACGCCAGCGACGATTTCGGCCTGCGGGGCGTGGACCTGCACTATTCCGTCAACGGCGGCCCGCAGAAGACGGTGAGTATGGCGGACGCCAAGGGCGCCAAGACCGCCAGCGGGTCTACCGTGATTGCTCTGGAAGATTTCAAAGTCGAGCCCGGTGACATCGTCAGCCTGTACGCGAGTGCGAGAGACGCCCGCCAGACCACCAACACCGACATGTTTTTCATCGAGGCCCAGCCCTTCGAGAGAAATTACACCCAGATGCAGACCGGCGGAGGCGGCATGGCTGGCGACCAGGATGAACAGCAGAACCAGCTCTCCGAGCGCCAGAAGGAAATCATTACCGCCACCTGGAACCAGATCAAGGGCAACGGCGCCAAGGGCACGGACGCCGAGAACGCCGGTTTCCTGGCGTCGGTGCAGTCCAAGCTGCGTGACCAGGCCAATTCGCTGGCGCAACGCATGAAGGCCCGGCAAATGGAAGAAGCCGGCGAGTCCTTCAAGAGCTTCGTCACCGATATGGAGCAGGCGGCCGAGGCCATGAACCCTGCTGCCGGGAACCTTCGCGTCGCAAAGTGGCAGGATGCGCTGGCGCCGGAGCAGAAGGCGCTGCAATACCTGCTGCGCGCCGAAGCCGTCTTCCGCGACATCCAGGTGGCCTTTGGCCAATCCGGCGGAGCAGGCGGCGGAATGAGCGGAGCCACCCGAGATATGCAGGGCCTGTTCGACCTAGAGCTGGACACCGAGAAGAACCAGTATGAAGGTCCGAAGCAGACCCAATCGGCCGATGCGCGCCAGCGCCAGATCGATGAAGCATTGCAGAAGCTCCAGGAACTGGCCAGGCGGCAGCAGGAATTAGCCGAGCAGCAACGCCGCGGCACCCAGCCGCCGCAGCAGCGCTGGGAACAGGAGATGCTGCGCCGCGAGGCCGAAAAGCTGCAACAGCAAATGCAGCAGCTCGCGCAGAACGCGCCGCTGAGCCGGGAGAGCCAGCAGGGGCAGAACGGGCAGCAGGGGCAGCAAGGACAACAGGGACAGCAAGGGCAGCAGGGACAGTCGGGACAGGCAGGGACGTCCGGGCAGCAGGGGCAGCCAGGAAGCAGCGGTCAGGCGCAAATGGGGCAGGCGGGCGCCAATCAGCGCCTGAGCAACGCGCAGGCGCAGCAGCTGCGCCAGACGATCGACCGTCTGCAGCAAGCGCTCCAGGATATGCGCCAGGCAGCATCCTCACAGCAGGCCGGCACGCCGCAAGGCGACGCCGATGCGCGCCGCGCTGCCGACCGCCTGCAGGAAGCCCAACAGATGCTTTCCGGTTTGCGCAGCGCCCAATCCTCCGGCCAGGTCGGCGACATGGCGCGCCAGGCGGATGATCTCGCCCGGCGCCAGCAGGAATTTGAAGGCCAGATGCGGCGCGCGTTCGGTCCGCAGGGAGCGGGAATGGAACGCGGCCAGGCGGAGCAGATGGCGCAGCAGAAAGAAGGCGAGCTCAGCGACCTCAAGCGACTGGAGCAGCAAATGCAGAATGCGACTCGCGACCTGATGGGCACCCAGCGCCAGGCCGCCACCAAGCTGCGCGAGGCGCTCGGCGAAATGCAGACGCAGGAAGTGGCGCGCGATATGGAGCGCAACGCGGGCTGGATCCGCCGCGGCCAGGGTGAAACCGCCGCCCTGTCCGAATCGCAAGCCACCG
>CAZZHN010000257.1:0-5774 GCA_964654065.1 uncultured Solibacteraceae bacterium | reverse complement strand
TCACCAACCCGCGGCGCACTTCCTCCATCGCGATGATGGTGGACTTCTTCGAGGACGTGGGCAGCACCGGCCGAGCCCCGCCCTGCAATTGCCGGGCTCGCTTGGCCGCGACGATGATGAAGCGATAGGTGCTCTGCTCCTCGTCGTCCGGGATGGTGCAGTGGGCGTTATTCTTGGGGGCCTTATCAGCCATGGCGTCGATACCTCTTCAAACCTGAAATGATTCCAGTATGGGCCGGATCTGCTCTTCGATCCTGGTCCGCCGCGCGCGCTCGGCGCGCACAATCGAACTCAGAATCGCATCCGACTCGGCCAGCTCGCGATTGATCAGAACATAGTGGTAATCGCTGTACCGCCGGATTTCCTCGGCCGCGTCCCGCAGCCGCCGTTCGATCACCTCGTCCCGGTCCTCGCCGCGCGCGCGCAATCTGCGCTCGAGTATCTGCCGCGAAGGAGCCAGGATGAAAACGGTTACAGCTTCGGGAATCTTCTTTACCAATTGTCTCGCACCTTGCACGTCGATGTCGAGTACCAGGTCCCGGCCGCCGGCCTGCGCCTCTTCCAGAACCCCGCGGTGTGTGCCGTAATAATTGCCGAAAACCTCCGCCCACTCCAGAAACTCATCGCGCGCCACCATGGCCTCGAACTCGGGCCGCGAGACAAAGTGGTAGCTCTCGCCGTCCTTCTCCGCGCCGCGCGGCTTGCGGGTGGTGTAAGAGATTGAAAACATTAGGCCAGGAACACCTGCCATGAGGTGAGAGACCAGCGTTGATTTCCCCGAGCCGGAAGGGGCGGAAATGATGAAAACGGTTGTCATTCGAGGTTGAGGGCCTGTTCGCGGATCTTGTCAATTTCCGATTTCGCGGCCAGCGCGAGCTCAGTGATGGTCAGCCCCAGGTCGCCTAGCCCGCCGGTCTTGGAAAGCATAGTATTCGCTTCGCGGTTCATTTCCTGCAGCAGGAAATCCAGGCGTTTGCCCACCTCGCTTTCGCCCGCCAGCAGGGCATCCAGCTGCACGGCATGGGTTTTCAGGCGAACCAGTTCCTCGGCGATATCGCTGCGGTCGGCGGCCAGGGCCGCCTCCTGCGCCAGTCGCTGCGGCTCAATCGGCGCGCCGTTCAGCAGTTCGGCCATCCGTTCGCGCAGCCGCTTCTGGAAGGCGGGCACGGCTCCGGCGCGAATTTCCTCGATGCGCGCCGCCAGACCGACCAAAGCCGCCGTGCGATCTTGCATCTCCTTTGCGGTGGCGGCACCTTCGGTTTCGCGGGATTGATTGAAGGCGGCCAGCGCTTCGCGCGTGCCGGCCAGAGCGGCCGCCACTACTTCTTCGCTGGCTTCGGCATCGCCGCCGGTCTGCAACATGCCCGGCAAACGCAGCACCGCGTTGAGGTCGGGCTCCTGGTTAGGGAGCGCGAACAGCTTCTGAGCCTCGCGGAACGCGGCGATGTACTCGGACATCAGGCTGCGATTCAGACCCGCCGCGCTCTCCGCCGCCCGGGTGAGCGTGACCTGAATCTGCACGTGCCCGCGCGCGATCGCGCTCTTCAGAATGGCGCGCAGCTCGGTCTCTATCTCCTCCAACTCCGGCGGCAAATGAAAGTGCAGGTCCAGGCCGCGGTGGTTGACGCTCTTCAGGCTGATGGCAATCTCATCCTGTCCGGCGGCCTTGCGGACGCGGGCGAAGCCCGTCATGCTGCGCACTCTCACAGGTTCCCCGCCTCCGCATCCACGAACTGCAGCTCGTGCAGGTGCTGGTAGATTCCGCCTTGTGCCATCAGTTCCTCGTGGGTTCCCGTTTCGCGCAGGTGGCCCTGCTCGATGACGGCGATTTTGTCGGCACGGCGGATGGTGGACAGCCGGTGGGCGATCACGATGACAGTTCGGTGCTCCATCAGGTTGGCCAGCGCCTTCTGCACCAGCATTTCCGATTCTGTGTCCAGGTGCGAGGTAGCTTCGTCGAGGATCAGGATGGGCGCGTTCTTCAGCAGCGCGCGAGCGATGGCGATGCGCTGCCGCTGGCCTCCGCTCAAACGCACGCCGCGGTCGCCGATTACGGTCTGATAACCGTCCGGCAGGCTCTCTACGAACTCGTGGGCCAGCGCGGTTTCGGCCGCGCGGCGGATTTCGGCGGCCGGCGTTCCCGGCCGGCCATAAGCGATATTCCGGGCCACCGTGTCGTTAAAAAGGAAAGTGTCCTGCGCCACGATGCCGATCTGCGCCCGCAGCGAATCGAGCTCCAGTTCCCGAACGTCGTGGCCATCCATCCGGACCGCCCCTTCGGTGACGTCCCAGAAGCGCGGCACAAGGTTCGCCAGCGTGGTCTTGCCGCCGCCGCTCGGCCCCACCAGCGCCACGATTTCGCCTGCTTCCACCGTCAGGGAAAGTCCCTGGATCCGGAATCCGCCCTCGACAGACGGGTAGTGGAACCCCACGTTGTCGAACACAACGCGCTGCGAGAACCGCTCGATCCGTTTCGCCCCCGGTTTTTCGGCGATCTTCTCGATGTTGTCGAGATACTCGAAGACCTTTTGCGAGGCTCCCAGCGCCTGCTCGAAGATATTGTGAATCCCTACCAGGCGCTTCACCGGTTCCAGCAGGAAGGCCAGCGCCGCGACAAAACTGGCGAATTCGCGCGGCGTCAGCTCGCCCATCTTGATCTGCGTCCGCGCGTACCAGATGAAACCAACCACCGTGGCAGCCCCAACGATCTCGATCAGCGGCGAGGAGAGCGCCTGTTGCCGCACATATTGCAGGTTGGTCTTGAGCAGCCTGTGAGCGGCATCATGAAAACGCCGCGACTCGTATCCCTCGGCGTTAAAGGCCTTCACCACCATATGGCCGCTGAGGGTTTCCTGCAGCACCTGGCTCAAGTCGCCCTGGTTGTCCTGCGTCCGCCGCGTGGTGCGGCGGATCCGCTTGCCAATCGTCGTGACCGGAAAGATCACCAGCGGAACCAGCAGCAGGCTGAGCAGCGCCAGCTTCCAGTCCGTGCCGATCACCACCGCCAGCAGCGCCAGCAGCGTGAACGTCTGGCGCAGCAGGTCCGCCAGAATGTGCGACGTGGCGAGCTGGACCTTGTCGATATCGTTCATGATGGCCGACATCAGCTTGCCCGTCGAGTGGGATTCGAAGAACTCCGCTCCCTGCCGCAGCACCTTGTCGAAGACCCGGTTGCGCAGGTTGGTGACCGCGGAAAACCCGACGTAGTTGACCAGGTAGTTGGCGCAATAATCGCACACGCCCTTGGTGATGAACACCGCCAGCGTGGCGAACGCCATGATGCTGAAAATGTTGTGGAAGGAAGAAGGCACCAGCTGGTCGAGGTAGATGGTGTGCTGGAAAACGGGAACCGTGTAGAGCTTGACGCGCGTTTCGGGCGCGTGGACATCGAGCACGGTATAGAGCAAGGGGCCGATCAGCAGCGCCATCATGCCGGTTCCGCCTCCGGCCACGGCCATCAACACCACCGAGACCGCCAGTTGCCCGGCGTAACGCCGCGCGTAGGCGAGCAGGCGCAGCAGTTCCTTCATGCGTGTACCCGCAGCCGCGCCAGAGCGTCGACTACCTGCTCCACCGTCACGCCGGCGATGCCGCCGCGCACCGCCACCACTTCGGACCGCGCGCGCCAGGGGCCCCAGATCGCGGGGTCCGAAGGACCGAAGATCACAACCGACGGCAAGCCAAACGCCGCCGCCATGTGTGCCGGGCCGGAATCGTTGCCGACGAACAGGGATGCGCCGGCCAGCAGCGCCTTCACTTGTGCGAGGGGCGCCCCTTGGATCACGCGCTGCTGCGCGAACGGGGTCAGGTCGTCGCCGGCGGATCCAATCCACACCGGCTCCAGGCCGCTTTCCTGGATCTGCCGCGCCACTTCCAGAAACCCGTCAGCGCGCCAGGTCTTTTCCGGAGCCGTTGCCACCGGGTGTAGCACTGCGTACGGCCGCGCGGCCGCGGCCGGCGGCGCGCCCAACTCGAGCCGGGCGCGTGGAATCTCCCCGGCCGGCGCGCCAAGGAAAAAGATCGCACTGGCCAGGTGCTCCGCCGTGTGGACGGTTCGTTCCACGCCGAGAATTTCCTGCGCCCTGGGGATCTTCACGTTGTACGCGAACTGGTGCCGGAAGTGGCCGAAGCCTGCGCGCCTGCGGGCTCCTGAGATCAGCGTCAGGTACGCGCTGCGGGTGCCGCCGTGCAGGTTGAGGCACAAGTCGGGCCGCCAGCGGCGCAGCACGCCCGGCTCGGGCTGCAGGATCTCATCGAGATCCGCGTTATGCTCGAACACGGCGTGAAAACGGGCTTCCGCGACTACCGCGACGTGCAGATCGGCTCGCGCGCGTTTCAAAAGGGCGAGAGCCGGCGTGGTAAGGACGCAGTCCCCTAGAGAACGCAGCCGGACGATGGCCACCCGGCCCGGGCGCGGCAGATCTTCCAGCACGTTCTCCACGGGTCTAGTCTTCGATCTTGGCCTCGTCCACCAGCATCACCGGTATGTCATCCCGCACCGGGTAGACACGGTGGCATTGAACGCACTTCAAGCCGTCGCCACCGGGTGTGAGCTCCACCGTGGCCTTGCACACGGGGCACACGAGAATCTCCAGCAGATCTTTACTGATGGCCATAAGAGTTCCAGTTTAGCGCGGAGGGCCCGCCGGATGCGTGGGCGAGGGGAGGGGCCGCGTCTGACTGCAGTTCTTGCCTTAGGGACGGCAGGCCTTGCACATAAACCACGCCTGCGAGTGTCGGGTTAGTACGGTGTGCTCACGTACTTTTAGCTTTGGTCACCAATCTGCAGTCGTTCGGCAGGTGGCGAACGAGGCGTCGGTGAAAGAGCTAAGGGCCTCACTGCACTAAAGACTCGAACGAAACGGCTTGTGCAGTTTAAAGCTGTCTTTCGGAGATCAAACGGCCACCGGGTGGTTGAACTGTCGCCGGCAGCCAAAGCGAGCTTCAGCGAAGTGGAAAGGTCGTGACACGTGCGTGGATTTGTTTTCGGTGTTGTCATCACCATCTTGATCCTGATCGTGGGTGGTTACTTGTTCATACACGGCGGAGGGGTCTCCATGGCCACTACCGCGCCGCCCCTTCCGCTGGAGAAGAGGGTTGCCGGGATGGCTTTGCACGCGAGCATTGGGGATGCGAAGGACCTGAAGGACCCCCGCCCTTTCGACGACGACAACATGCTGGCCGGAGTGAATGCATACAAAGAGCAGCACTGCGCCTTTTGCCACGGTGCGCCGGGACAGCCTCACCCGGCGATTTCCAAAGCGATGTTCCCTCCGCCGCCTCAGCTATTCGAAAAGGATGATATGGTGACCGACGATCCGGAAGGTGTCACCTATTGGAAAGTGACGCATGGCATTCGGCTTTCCGGCATGCCCGGCTTCGCAGACACATTATCGGATACCCAACGCTGGCAGGTGACGATGCTGCTGGCGCATGCCGACAAGCTCTCTAGTGCAGTGCAGGCGGGTTTCGGCCACTAGTTCCGAACTGGCGATGTGGGCCCGCTGGAGGACGCTGACTACCCACCCCTGGACCGGCGTCGTTTGTTTTTCCTGTTCGGTGCTGTGCGTGCTCTAACATTGCCGGCTCTCCATGCGGTTCCCCCAGAAATGGGAACCTTTGAAAGGAACCTGTGAGGACATACGCAACTACTCGAATTACCGGAGCCGTCTTGACGGCCCTGCTCTTCGCGTGCTCCGCCTTCGCGCACGAACACACCGCCCTGAACGGCACGTGGACGCTGGTGCCCGCCAAAAGCGATTTTGCCGGCCAGC
>CAZZHN010000256.1:0-5814 GCA_964654065.1 uncultured Solibacteraceae bacterium | reverse complement strand
TTAGTATAATTTAGGTGATCTTCAACATTTGCACAGGCCCGATGAAAACGGTTCTTTTTTGTGCTCATCTAATACCGCCTGAATAGATAGGAGCCGTAGCACATGGAATTCACTGTCAGCAAGGCTGATCTGGTACGGGAACTGAGTCTGTCGCAAGGAGTGGTTGAGAAGAAGACGACGATTCCAATCCTGTCGAACGTTCTCCTGGAAGCTTCCGGAGACCGGGTCACGCTGACCGCGACGGATCTGGAATTGGGGGTGCGTTGTTCCTGCCCGGCGCGTGTAAGAAAGGAAGGCGCGGGCACCGTTCCGGCGCGCAAGTTGCTCGATTATGTGCGGCTGTTGCCGGAAGGCGACGTGCAAATGAAGTTTCTGGAGAATCATTGGGTGAGCATCACATGCGGGCGGTCGAAGACGCGGATCGCCGGCATGTCGCGCGATAGTTTTCCAGAGTTGCCCAAAATGCCGGATCCGATCGCGGAGATCCCCGTGAAAGCGCTGGCATCGCTGATCGCGCGAACCTCATTTGCGATTTCGATGGAGGAATCACGGTTCACGTTGAGCGGCGCGTTGCTCCTGCTGAAGCCGGACAGCATGACGATGGTTGCCACCGACGGGCATCGCCTGGCGTTCGTTCAGACACCCGCTGAGAATGCCGGTGTGGGGCAGCAGTTCCGCGCGCTGGTGCCCAAGAAGGCGATGGGCGAGTTGGTGAAACTGGCGGAAGATGCGGGTGCGGAGGCGAAAGCCTCATTCGCCGGCGACGAGAATCACCTGTTTTTCAAAGTAGGAGAACGGTTGCTGATCACGCGCAAGCTGACAGGCAATTTTCCAGACTATGAGCGTGTCCTGCCGAAGGATCATACGCTGGTGGCGCGGTTGCAGAAAGACGAGATCCGGGCAGCCATCGAGCGCGTGGCGCAGTTCGCCGACGAGCGATCACGCGCCATCCGGGTGCAGTTTACAGATGGTGAAGTCAAAGTGTTCTCGTCGTCGGTGGAGATGGGCGAGAGCGAAGAGACGGTCACCAGCGAATACAAAGGGCCGGATTTAGAGATCGGCTTCAACGCGCAGTACCTGCTGGATTTCCTGCGGGTGACGGCGCAGGATCACATCGCTTTCGAGTTGAAGGATCAAAAAAGCGCCGGCGAATTGCGTCCGGCGGGTGACGCGACACCGGACCAATATCGGTACGTCGTGATGCCGATGAGAATCTGAGTTAGGACCATGGAAGAACTGACCAACGCGGGGCAACAATCAGAAGTTTACGATTCCACAAGTATCAAGGTGCTGGAGGGACTGGAGGCGGTACGCCTGCGGCCCGCCATGTATATCGGCTCCACCGGCGAGATGGGGTTGCACCACCTGGTCTACGAAGTTGTCGATAACTCCGTGGATGAAGCCATGGGCGGATACTGCACCGAGATCAACGTCACAATTCACGACGACGACTCGGTGACCGTGGTCGATAATGGCCGCGGAATTCCAGTCGATCTCCACGAAGAAGAGGGCGTTTCGGCGGCGCAGGTGGTGATGACCAAACTGCACGCGGGCGGGAAGTTCGATTCGAAAAGCTACAAGGTATCGGGCGGCCTGCACGGGGTGGGTGTTAGCGTCGTCAACGCACTCTCGGAAAAACTCGAGCTCGAGATCTGGCATCCCGACGGCGAAACCGGACCGAGTTTCACCTGGCAGCAGGAGTATGCGTGCGGGGCTCCCAAAGGGCCGCTGATGAAGACCGGCCGGGCCGGCCGCAAGACCGGGACCAGCATCACCTTCAAACCCGACGCCACCATCATGGAGGTCACGCAGTTCAACTACGACACGCTGGCCAACCGCCTGCGCCAACTCGCGTTTCTCAACAAGGGCCTGAAGATCACCCTGGTCGACGAGCGCACGGAGCCGGAGAAGGCGGCCGAGTTCCAGTACACGGGCGGCATTGCGGAATTCATCAAACTGCTCAATAAAGGCAAGCAGGTGCTGCACGACAAACCGATGCACTTTGAGGCGGAGCGCGACTTACCAAACGGCGGCGTGCTGACGATGGAAGTGGCGCTGCAGTACAACGACGGGTATTCGGAAAACATTCTCAGCTTTGCCAACGCCATCAACACAGTGGATGGAGGCACGCACTTACGCGGCTTTTATTCCGCGCTCACCCGCACGATTAACGCGTTCGGCCAGAAGCAGGAGCTCTTCAAGGAGAAGGAGAGCCTGTCTGGCGACGATGTGCGCGAAGGACTGACCGCGGTGGTGAGCGTCAAGGTGCCGCAACCGCAGTTCGAAGGCCAGACCAAGGGCAAGCTCAACAGCGACATCAGCGGCTACATGACGCAGTTCGTCAATGAAAAGCTGGGAGAGTTCTTCGATAAGAATTCGACGATCGGGCGGCGGATTGTCGCCAAGGCGATTGACGCTTCGCGGGCGCGCGAGGCGGCCCGCAAGGCGCGCGACCTGACGCGCCGCAAAGGAGCGCTCGAATCCGGCGGCATGCCGCACAAGCTGGCTGATTGCCAGGAGCGCGATCCGGAGCGCTGTGAACTGTTCCTGGTAGAGGGAGAATCGGCCGGCGGCACGGCCAAGCAGGGGCGCGACAGGCGCTTCCAGGCTATTCTGCCGCTCAAGGGCAAGATCCTCAACGTGGAAAAAGCGCGCTACGACAAGATGCTGAGCCACGAGGAAATCCGCGCCATGATCACGGCGCTGGGCACCGGCATCGGCAAAGACGATTTCGACCCCGCTAAACTGCGCTATGGCAAGATCATCATCATGACCGACGCCGACGTAGACGGATCGCACATCCGCACCCTGCTGCTCACGTTCTTTTTCCGCCACATGAACGAACTGATTCTGCGCGAGCGGGTTTTCATCGCGCAGCCACCGCTCTTCCGTATCAAGAAAGGCAAGAGCGAGAAATACATCAAAGACGAAAAAGAGCTGACCAAGGAACTGACCAAGCGGGCCACCGAGAACCTGGTGCTGGAGATCCACGCCAGCAGCAATGGAAGCGGGCCGAAAGCCGTGCTGGAAGGCACGGAACTGCGCGCGTTTCTCCTCAACCTGGATGAGTACGAAAAGATGTTCCACAAAGTGGAGCGGCGGCTGCGCGACCCGCGCGTGGTGGAAGTGTTGGGGAACATCGACCTGCACGTGGATCACAAGGGGGAATTCCAGCAGGAGGCCAACCTCAAGCCGGTGTTGGACGCCCTGGAGAAGCTGGGGCTCAAGCCGGAGATGCGCCAGGACGAGGAACACTCTTCCTTCGCGGTCGTCTATCATGACCAGGCCGGCGCGGAGAGGTCGGTAGGCCTGGCGCTGGCGGCACAGCCCGAATACCGGCGCTACCGCGCACTGGGCCGCATCATCGCGCGATACAACGATCCGCCCTTTGTGGTGGTCAAAGACGAAAACCGCGAAACCCGCAAGGACTGGCGGGCGCTGCTCGATTACGTCATGACGGAAGGCAAGAAGGGCGCGGACGTTACGCGTTACAAGGGACTCGGCGAAATGAACTCCGAGCAACTCGCCGAAACGACGATGAATCCGGAAAAGCGCACCATGCTCTCGGTGCGCCTGGAAGACGCGGTGAAATGCGAAGAGATCTTCTCCACGCTGATGGGCGAGGACGTAGAGAGCCGCCGGAAGTTCATCGAAGACAACGCCCTGGACGTGAAGAATCTGGACGTGTAGGGGGGCGGGCTTGGACGGTTTCGCGTGTTACTGACGGGCTCGCACTGGAGTTGGCGGTTTGGGAGAGACACGGGACAGCTCGTCCTAGCGCTAATTCCGGTGGCGGCCGCGCTCAGCCAGACGTCACAGATCCCGTATGCCCCAGGCAGCGATGGGCCCGGACCTACATTCACAAGCGAAACTGTCAGGCGCTCCTACCCCGGCTCTTACTCATCAATCCACAAGGTGGACTTCCGAAACTTCACGTTTCCCCTCACCGACCAACCCGGAATACCTGCCGGAAGCCTTGTCCTTAAGAACGGGCACTACCAGGGCACACCCTCGCTGAAAGGCGATGGCCCGTCCTACCTCAGCGGTAGGACAGACGATCGGGCTATGTCGTCTGTCAGGCCCGGCACCCAGCCTGCGCTTGACCATCGCCACTGCTCTTTGGCTGCGACCAAACCGGCCTTGAGTGGATTGTTCTCCACGTACCTGGCCAGATACTCGAGTTCTTCCGCCGTCCGTATCCAATGATCGAAGGACTCGTTCTGCCAGAAGGGCGTCCCGGTGCGGCCTAGAATCTGGTTGGCCCCGCGACTGGTTCTCCCTTTGAGCCATCGCATGATTGCCGGCAACTCCGTGTACGGTTGCAAGATCACGTGGACGTGATTGGGCATGACCACCCACGCGTGGAGTTGGTAGAAGCGGCGTACCGGTTCACCATAAAGGAGCCCGTTGACCACCACGGAGGCGACCCGCGAGTCCCGCAGCCAGTCTGGGCCTCCGCTCGCACCGTCGAGCCGTTCGTCCCGCTCCGGCATGCGAGGTAGGACAGACGATCGGTTTGTCTCGTCTGTCAAACCATGTCGTTGCGACGGCGATGCGTCGCGTTTGGTACAGGGCCATGAGCCGGCTAAGCGCCACGTCATAAAGACTGCAGTCTGTTCCGGAAACCAATGAGGAAAGTGTCTGCGTGTGAAAGGCATGGTCCAGTTCTCGGACGAGGCATGACAGACGACACAAACCGATCGTCTGTCCTACCTGGCTGTAGTGCCTGGGCGCGCTGGATCTCTCCACAAAACCCCATCCCACTTGAAACCGGATACTATAAGGCATTGAAACCCAGAAGTCTGTTGGGGCTTTCCCTGCGCGTGGAGGGCTGCCATCCATCTTTGCGAACGGCGTTCGCAACAATCAGGATCTCTGCATGAGTACTCTCGCAATCCATCCCATTCACCGGGCGGTGCGTTTCTATGAGGCGCCGATCGGCAAGAAAGCCGTGATGGCGGTTACCGGCGCCATGCTGGTGGGCTATGTACTGGCGCATCTGCTTGGCAACCTGCAAATCTATTCCTCCGACGCAGAGCAAATCAACCGCTACGCGGCCTTCCTCCACAATCCGACGAACGCCGCCGCGCTGTGGGCGGCGCGCAGCGTGCTGCTGCTGGCGGTGGTGCTGCACATCACGGCGTCCATCCAGCTCTGGCTGCAGAACCGCGCGGCGCGGCCCATCGGCTATGTGAAGAAGGCCGACATTCCCACGTCGTACGCGGCGCGGACGATGATCTGGAGCGGGCCGATGGTGGGAGCTTTTGTCATTTTCCACGTGCTCCATCTGACGGTGGGGGCGGTGATGCCGCTGCGCGAGCTGGGTCCGAACCTGCCCGACGTCCGCTACAACGTGATTGACGGGTTTTCCAATCCGTGGGTCTCGGGGTTCTACATTCTGGCCATGATCCTGCTGTGCCTGCATCTCTACCACGGCATGTGGAGCATGTTCCAGTCACTCGGAATCAGCCATCCGCGCTACACGCCGCTGCTCAAGAAGGCGGCGGCGGTGCTGTCGATAGCGGTTGCGGTGGGCAACTGTTCGATTCCCATCGCGGTGCTGACCGGGTTGCTGACGTACTGAGGAGGCGCAAATGGAACTCGATTCGAAATGTCCGACAGGTCCCATTGAGACACGTTGGGACCGGCACCGCTTCAGCCTCAAGCTGGTGAATCCGGCCAACAAGCGGAAGCACACGATACTGGTGGTGGGAACCGGCCTGGCCGGCGGATCCGCGGCGGCCTCGCTGGCGGAGCTTGGCTACAACGTCAAGTGCTTCTGCTTCCAGGATTCGCCGCGGCGCGCGCACTCGA
>CAZZHN010000255.1:0-5874 GCA_964654065.1 uncultured Solibacteraceae bacterium | reverse complement strand
TCGATGGCCCTGACGACACCGGCGCAGAAGCCACGAGGCTTGAGCAGAAAGATCTTCTTCTCCGCGCCGAGATTAGGTGCGAAAGGCTTTAGCGGCATAATGTCGAATGGGTACAATTATAACAAGTGATCGCCGGTTTTCGCAGGAATACATTGAACGCGAAGCACTTGTGAACTCGCGAACACAATTTGCGCCTGATGCCTGATCCCACATGTGGCAGTCAACAGAAGAGATGTTCGCGGGCGACTTGCGGTTGCGGTTGATCGCCAGCGACGCGGGAATTCGGGCGATTGAGTTCGAGCCATTTGGGGATCCTGGCGCGGTGCGGAATGGCCGCAATGCGTTGCTGGCGGAGGCCGTACGCCAGTTGCGAGCCTATTTCGACGGGCATCTGCGCCGTTTCGACCTTCCCCTGGACCTGGCCGGCACCGAGTTTCAGCGGCGCGTGTGGCTGGAACTGACCCGCATCCCATACGGCGAAACCCGCAGCTACCTGGAGATGGCGCGCACCATTGGAGCGCCGAAGGCAGTGCGTGCGGTCGGCGCCGCCAATGGCGCCAACCCGGTCGTGATCGTGGTGCCGTGTCACCGAGTGATCGGCTCCAGCGGCAAGCTGGTGGGATTCGGCGGCGGATTGCCGCTGAAACGCCGCCTGCTGAGCCTGGAGCGCGGCAGCCTGTTCGAGTGAGGGAACTCTGCCAGAGCCGCCGTGGCGCAGCCTGTCCCGGCTGCTGAGCCGAGAGTCGTCTCGGCTTTTCTTGCCTTATCCAAGAAAAGAACAGCCGGAGCGCGCTTGCGCCGGCGGCGCTGTCAGGAGGGAGAATGGAGTTTCGGAATGGAAGGTCTGATATGAAAGTGGTGGCTTTTAGCGGCAGTGCGAGGAAGGGTGGCAATACCGCGATCCTGCTTCGCTACGTGCTCGGTGAAATAGAAAAGGAAGGCATCGAAACCGAACTGGTGGAGTTGAGCGGAGCCAGAATCCACGGGTGCCTGGCGTGCCGCAAGTGCTCAGCCCGAAAGGATGGCCGGTGCGCGCAAAGCAATGATGCGGGGAACGCGTACATCGAAAAAATGGCCGCCGCGGATGGCGTTCTCCTCGGCTCGCCGACCTACGTGGCCGACGTCTCACCGGAAATCAAGGCGCTCATCGACCGTGCCTGCATGGTGGGCGGAGCCAACGGCGGCATGTTCCGCCGCAAAGTGGGAGCGGGAGTGATCGCGGTGCGCAGGGCCGGAGCCATGCATGCGTTTGACGCGCTGAACCATTTCTTCCTGATCAGCGAAATGATCATCCCGGGTTCATCCTACTGGAACATCGGCATCGGGCGCGAGCCGGGTGAAGTAGAGGCAGACGAAGAAGGCATCCGCACCATGAGAGTTTTGGGCCGGAACATGGCCTGGCTGCTGAAGAAACTGCACGCGTGAATCCGAACGCCGTGGCGCAGCCTGTTCAGGCTGCTGAGCCGAGAGTCGTCTCGGCTTTTCTTGCCTTGCCGCGCACCGCCCTTCGAGAAATTCCCAGCTAAACAAACACGCCCCTCCCGCCCCGTTTTCCCGCTGGCGCATTCCGGGCAGCGCATGATACTCTCTACAGATCCGCGGCCGCACTGCCGGGCCTGCAGGGAACCGAAAGGAGACTCGGCCTTGGCAATCGGCGGCCAGCAGGCGGCTCGGAAGGCCGGCGTCAGCCGGTGGTGGCGCGTGGTGGGCGGCCTCTCCATGAACATGGCCCTGGGCACCGTATACGCCTGGAGCGTGTTCGTGGCTCCGCTCGAAAAGAAGTTCGGATGGCATCGCGCCGATACCTCCCTGGTATTCACGATCACGGCGATGATGACCGCCTTGAGCTTTGCACTGGCGGGGCGCATCCAGGACCGATGGGGCCCGCTCTATTGCTCCCTGGCCGGCAGCGTTCTGATGAGCCTGGGATTCTTCCTGTGCGCATACACCGCCAGCCTGCCGTATTTGTTCATTTGTTTTGGGGTGATCGGAGGGCTCGGCAACGGCTTCGGCTACTCCACGCCGATCCCGGTGATGGCGAAGTGGTTCCCCGATAAGCGCGGCCTGGCGGTGGGCCTAGCCGTGGGAGGGTACGGCGCCGGTTCGGCGATTTTCGGCCCGCTGGCGCAACTGAAATTAATCCCCGCTTACGGCCTTCCCGCCACATTCCAGATCCTGGCCGGTATCCTGCTCGTGATGACCCTCACCGGTGCCGTTCTGCTCAAGAACCCGCCGCCAGGTTACGTACCCCCGGGCTGGACGCCGACGGCCGTGAAATCCGCCGCCACCAGCCGCGAATGCCGTCCCGCCGAAGTGCTCGCCACGCCCACGTTTTACCTGATGTGGATCGGCTACGCGCTGGGCTGCTCCGCCGGACTGATGGTGATCAGCCAGTTGATCCCCTTTGCCCGTAGCGCCGGTATCGCGGCAGCCGAACTCACCACCATGACCCTTGTGGTGGGCGCTTGCGGGAATGGCTCCGGCCGTATCCTGTCCGGATGGATGTCGGACAAGATGGGCCGCCTCAATGTATTGCGCGCGGTGATCGCCGTCTCTATGGTGGCCATGCCGCTGCTGTACGCGGCGTCCTCCAACGTCGTTTTGCTGTATGCGGCGGTGTTCGTCGTCTATTGGTGCTACGGCACGCAGCTCTCCGTGAATGCAGCCGCGACCGCGGATTTCTGGGGAACCAAGAATGCCGGCATCAACTACGGCATGCTGTTTCTGGCATGGGGAACCGCCGGCGCCATCGGCCCGTGGATCGGCGGCGTGCTCTACGACCGGTACCACAATTATCGAATCGCCTTTTACACGGCCGCGGCACTGGCAGCCGTTGCCCTGGTGGCCGAACTCCTGGCCCGGCGCCCCGTCGCTGAAGCGCTCGCCAGGGGCGCACCGCAGCGCGCGACCGTTTAGAAAGCCTCTGTCCCCCCTGCTGCTCTGCGCTACACCACTTCCAGAACCAAACACTTCAAGTAGTGCGTCTCCGGCACGGTGAGCAGGATGGGGTGATCCTGGCTTTGCGTTCGGCGCTCCAGGACGCGCAGGGTGCGGCCGGCGTCAAGCGAAGCCGCCGCCACCAGTTCGAGCAGCATGGCTTCGCTGACGTGGTGCGAGCAGGAGCACGTCACCAATATCCCGCCGGGAGCCAGCAGGCGCAGGGCACGCAGGTTGATTTCCTTGTAGCCTGTGGCCGCGCCATCCAGGCTGCGGCGCGATTTGGCGAATGCCGGCGGGTCGAGCACCACCATCGAGAAATGGCGCCGCGCCGAGGCATAACCGGCTAGCAAACCGAACAGATCCGCCTGTCGGAACTCGACGTTGGCGATTCCGTTGGCCTGCGCGTTGGCGCGCGCCGCCGCCAGCGCCGGCTCCGAGCTATCCACCGCTTCCACGCTTTCGCAATGCGGGGCTAAATGCAACGCGAAGCCGCCCGTCGAAGTGAAACAATCCAGCGCCTTGCCTCCCATCGCATAACGCGCCGCGGCGCGGTAATTCTCGCGCTGGTCGAGATAGATGCCGGTCTTCTGGCCGTGCAGCAGGTCGGCGCTGAATTTGAGGCCGTTCATCTCCAAAGCGACGGAATCGGGGATCGCCCCGGCCAGCACCGTGGTTTCGAGCGGCAGGTTCTCCTTGGCGCGCACCGCAACGTCGTTCCGCGCGACGATGCCCTGGGGCGTGAAGATCTCCTCCAGGCAGGACGCGATTAGCGGCTTGGCAGCGTCCATCCCCTGATCGAGCGTCTGCACCACCAGGTAGTCGCCGTAGCGATCCACCACCAGCGCCGGCAGCAAATCGGCTTCGCCATGCACCACCCGGTAAGCGCTGCTGTGACGAACCACACGGCGGCGGTGCGCCTCGGCTGCCAGCAGCCGGCGCAGGTAGAAATCGCGGCCGATTTCCTCCGCTTCGGACGCAAGCATGCGCAGAGCGATTTGCGAAGTCGAACTGTAATGGGCGGTGCCGAGCGTCCGCCCGTGCGGGTCGAGAACTCGGACGGCGTCGCCGGGTTGGGCGCCGTCGCGGTCTGTGATGTCGCTCGAGAAGATCCACGGGTGCCCGGAAGCGACCCGGCCGGCCGCTTTCCGGTTCACGCGGACTTCATTCATCGCATCGCCTGCAGGCGGCGGATACGTTCCTCGGTGGAGGGATGCGTCGACCACAGGCTCTGGAACCAGCCGCCGGTGCGGGGCTTGATGATGAACAGGTGCGCGGTAGAGGGCGACGCATCCATCGGCAGCCGCTTGCTCCAGGTCTCGAGTTTCTCCAGGCCGGAGATCAACTCATAAGGCGTGCCGGTGTACTTGGCCGATGCGGCGTCGGCATCATACTCGCGCGAGCGCGAGATCGCCATCTGGATCAGAAACGCCGCGATGGGCGCCAGAATGAGCATCAGCAAAGCGCCAATGCCGCCGCCTTCGCGGTCGCGGTCGTCGCGCCCGCCAAAGAAGAACCCGAGGCGCGACGCGAACATGATGGCGCCGGCGAGCGTGGCCGCAATCGAGCTGGTCAGAATGTCGCGGTGCAGCACGTGACCGAGCTCATGCGCCACCACGCCTTCCAGTTCCTGGTCCGTCATCAAGTCGAGAATTCCCGCGGTGAACGCGACCGAAGCATGGGACGGGCTGCGGCCGGTGGCAAATGCGTTGGGCGATTGCTCGGCGATCAGGTACAGCTTCGGCATCGGCAGGCCCATGCGGCGGGCCAGGTTCTCCACGATCGGCGCCACGCGGCGGTAAACCTCCGGGTTCTGCTCCGGGGTCACCGGTTGCGCACCGTAAGTTGCCAGCGCGATCTTATCGGAGAAGAAATAGCTGGAAAAATTCATGACCACGGCCAGCACCATGCCCATGTAAAGGCCGTTCTGGCCGGCCAGGGCCTCGCCGCCAACCAGCAGAATGCCCGTCAGCAGGCCCAATAGCAATACCGTCTTGACGCTGTTACTCATTGTCGAATCTCCGGTTGGCAAGCGGTGGAGCAGACGCCCACGTCTGCGGCCGGCCCCTCGCGATGGCGGGGCGGCCCTAAGTGCGGGACGAAGGCGTCCCGCGCAGACCAGGGGGTCTGCCCCACGGCTTCCCTGCTCATGGCCGCGCCTCCACGGGCGCCTCCACCGGAGCGGTCTTGGCGAACGACAGGCCGGACGCATCCGCCGGCGCATCCACCACTACCGTGTCGCCGGGCCCGAATGCTCCGTTGAGCAGTTCGAGCGCCAGCGGATCCTGCACCAGCCGCTGAATGGCGCGCCGCATCGGCCGGGCGCCGAATTGCGGATCGAACCCCTCGCTGATGATGCGCTCCTTGGCAGCGGGCGTCACCTCGAGCGTCATCTTCCGCTCCACCAGCATCCGCGCCACCGCGTTCAGCTGGATGTCCACGATCCTGCCCAGGTGCTCGCGGCTCAAAGTGTTGAACACGATGATATCGTCGATGCGGTTCAGGAACTCCGGGCGGAACTGGTGCTTCAAGGCTTCCAGCAGCCGCTTGCGTGTGTCGTCGTTAGCGGCGTCCTTGCCGTGCACCGAGAAACCGATGGTGTTCTTCTCCACCATACCCGTGCCCAGGTTCGAGGTCATCACGATGACCGTGTTCCGGAAACTCACGGTGCGGCCCTGGCCGTCGGTCAGCCGGCCGTCGTCCAGGATTTGCAACAGCGTGTTGAATACGTCGGGGTGCGCCTTCTCGATCTCGTCGAATAACACCACCGAGTACGGGCGCCGCCGCACCAGCTCGGTCAATTGACCGCCTTCATCGTAGCCGACGTATCCGGGCGGCGAGCCCAGCATGCGCGACACCGAGTGCCGCTCCTGATACTCGGACATATCGACGCGGATCATGGCCTTGTCGTCGTCGAACAGGTAGCCGGCCAGCGCG
>CAZZHN010000254.1:0-5913 GCA_964654065.1 uncultured Solibacteraceae bacterium | reverse complement strand
TCGATGGAGGCTTCAGGACTTCAATCAGCCTGGGTCGAAACGGAGAGATGGGAGGCAGATGCTCCACTGCGAGGTCTGGGAGGAGATTCCAGTGCTGGGCGTCAGACAGGTGCGTCTGGCGCAGCCAACCGAGCACCGGTTTCGAGAGGTAGTTTTGGCTGTGATCATGGACGAGGCGGGCCCGGTTCAGCGCTTCTTCAACTTCGCGCAGCTTCCGTTGCGCCCCGCTCTCAGCGCTCCGGAGGCCCAAGGTGACCACAAATCCGAGCCGGTTCTGGGCATCACGAATCTTGGCCTCTCGGATGAGCCACTCCCAGTCAAGATCGTAGTATTTCACCACCAGCCAGGGCAGACTTTCGAGTACTCGGACCTCGACATCGTGGGAGATTGCCGCCAACAGGACCACCGCGGGATTGAATCGCGGGCGTCCCGACAGGTGCTGGAAGGCATCGTGCCCAAGGTTAGCCAGTGCCTTGGCCAATGATTTGGAGTTCCACGACCTAACTGCATCGACCTGGAGGGGCAGGGCAGTCGGTCCCAAGCAGTACAAATCCACCATTTTGAGTCCGATCTGCTGGGTGACGCGGCGACAGCCCGTCTCCATCATGGCAAGATAGGCCTGGGAAACGCCTAGATGCTTGGCCGCCTGTTGTTGGGTGAGGTCAACCGCCTCACGTGCCAGTTTCAATTGACCCGGTTTGAGGCTCGCCACTGGTCAATCATAACAAGTATTGTAATAGGATGACCAGCTGGCCTTGAGTGCTGGCGGCAGCGGCTGGCGGTGAACGAGGCCTCAGCGGTGCCGGTCTCTATTGGCCGGGTAGCGACTATTTGGCGGGCAGTTGCAGCTTGTGAAGCAGCGCCTGGAATCGCTTCTCCGAACGTAGAGAATCGTACACCGCATCAACGCCGACATAGACTAGGCCCGGCGCCCGTGCCGCGTACGCCTTTTCCAGCCAGTCCATGGCCCGTTCGCGGTCATCCAGCCCGCAATAAAGGCCTGCCAGGATCTCAGGAGAAAGGAAACCGCGCAGTGAGCGGGCGAGAATTTGCTCCAGTATGCCTTCTGCTTTGTCGTGTTGGCCGGCAACAGCGTATGCATAGCCGAGATCCCCTAACGCTGCAGAGCCGCCATGCTCCGCGTCCACGGCTTTCTGTAACGTTGCGATCGCGTCGGTCAGCATCCCGGTCTGTTCGTATGCCTTCCCGAGAAAACTGAGAACACCGGTGAGGGCTGGGGCTTCTTGGAGAAGCTGCTGTCCCTGGCTGATGACGTCGTCGTATCTGCGCGACAAAAGGAGGTGCCATACCATATGCGCCCGCCGCAAGGGATTGAGAGGGTCGATTTCCAAGGCGGTCTTGCTGTGGGCGAGTGAACGATCAAACTGCCGCATGGCGATGAAATAGTGGGACAGCCAGTCGTGGGCGTTGGCGTCATTGGGATTGAGTTCGACAGCCCGATCGAGCTCGCGCTTTGCGCCGGCCCAGTCCCAGGCGTGAAAAAGGTAGGTGTATCCGAGGGAAGCGTGAGCCTCCCCGAGATTCGGATCCATCTCCAGGGCGCGCACCGCAGCGGCAGTGGCTTTGGAGAAAAGCTCTTCCTGGTTGGGAGCCCCCTCTTCGGCAGCCAGTGTGTTGTAACAGTCGGCCAAACCGGCCCAGGCGACCGCCGCTTTAGGGTCAATCCTGATGGCCCGCTCGAGATAGCGGATGGCCGTGAGGGTGTCCGGCACCCCTCTTCGATTCCAGAAGAAGCGCCCCTGCAGATAGTCGTCATAAGCTGCGGCGTCGATCGCCATCCGCCGCGGACCGGCCACTGGTGAAACGTGGGCCCGAATCTGCCGCGCAATCGCAGCGGCGATGTCCCGCTGTACGGTGAGGACGTCCCCCAGATCCCGCTCGAAACTCGCGGCCCAAAGATGCCGGTCCTCGCGCGCCAGCAGCAACTGAGCTGTAATCCGTACTCTTTGGTCCGCGCGTGCCACGGAACGTTCCACCACCGCATCCACGCCAAGGGCGCGCGCGATGGCCGGAAGCGGCTGGCGCTTGCCTTTGTACGGCATCACGGAGGTACGCGAAATCACGCGGACGCCTTCCAGTGAGGCCAAGTCTGTGATGAGCTCATCGGTGATTCCGTCGGTGAAGTACTCCTGGGTTGGGTCGTTCGAGAGGTTTTCAAACGGCATGACCGCGATTGAGCGGACTTGCGGGCCTGATGACGCCGCATTAAGGCGATCTCGCCAATTTCCCAGGTTCCAAACAAGGGCCGCTGCAAGAGCTATGGCGGCAGCAGCCGCCAGCAGCGTGCGCTTGCCGGCGAGGGCCCGAGCTCGGGAAACTGGAGGCTCCCGGGCGGTGTCTTCCGTGTGACCGTTCCCAGCGGGCGTGGCGTCCGTGGGGGCAGTTTCCTGAATCGGAGCGATGAAGCGGTAGCCACGCCTGGGGAGCGTTTCGACGAAGCGGGGGTTCTCGGCGGAGTCGCCCAGCGCATCGCGGACGCGATTGATGGCGCGGTTGAGGCCGCGATCGAAATCCACCACTGTGTCGTCCGGCCAGATCCGCTGCTGCAGTTCTTCCCGGGTCAGAACCTCGCTGGGCCGTTCCAGGAGGGCGAGAAGAAGTTCGAACGGCTGCTCCTGAAGCTTGACCTTGCGGCCTTGTTTGAAGAGTTCGCGGGAGCTGGCGTCAACCTCGAATGTGGCGAAGCGGAGTCGGTGGGGTCTTCGGCCGGCGGCGCCCATAACTGGAGTCCAATATAGCATCCGCTGCCGATTGCGGACCCATGTTTCGCGCTCCAAACGCGGAGACATAACGCCGTAAGTAAGTGATTCCGCCCGGATTACCTGGGGATGAACATTCAAGCAACAAGAAACCTGCGGACCATCGACATAAACGCTGCGGTCGCGTATGCTCCCCTTAGATCACGGCCGGCGCTGCCGGCTGGAAGCCGAATCGTGATATCGCGTCGCTGCCGCCAGCGACTAGTAAAACTCACCAACAACGTTCACTCAAGGAGGAGAGGACAAATGAAGATCACACTTACTGTATTACTGCTCACAGCAACTGCCCTTTGGGGGCAAGAGAACGTCACCTGTACGAATGCCACCCTGCAAGGTGACTATGGGTTTACAGTCACCGGCACGAGGCCTTCAGCCCCTGGCGCCACTACGATTGAGACGGTCGTGGGAGTTGCCATGACCAGCTTCGACGGCGATGGCAACCTGACCCAGACGGACAACATTCACGGATCCATTTCCGGTTATACGACCCCCGATCGCCCAGGTACGGGAACGTACAGCCTCAACGCCGACTGCACCGGCACCATGCAACTGAGCAGTCCCGGCTCGCCCACGCTGACTCTTCGGATCGTAGTCGTCGATAGGGGCAGTGAGGTGAGGACGGCGGTCGTGGCCCCGGCGCCAGTCATGGTGACCAGCAACGGCCGGCGAACCTCGCCGCGTATTCCGTGAAGCGTTGCAGGTCGTTCTGCCGGTTTGGCCCTTGGTCAGAAACGGGGCAGACCTTGATCTCGGATAGGTAAAACAATCTTGGAAGATTGCGACGCTGCCACCCGCACCATGCGCCGATCACGATGTTAGCCCTCAGACATCTCATCCCAACGTCTCAGGTTCAATCAGCAGCGATTCAAAACCCATAGCGCTTTGCTGCCAAACCGGAAAGGGCTTTTTTCATCACGCCGTATCGAAACCGCCGCAGCCAGCCATATAAGCTCTACCGAGTTCTCGCTTTGGCCGCGGCGGCTCCGATACGGTCCTCCGAGGTGTTATCGCTCGCGGGCCGGGCGCTCGACGGTTTGGCGACATTCCGCTCAGTGCCATCTGACTGGGTACGGTCCAGGCACCGCGTCAACGCGATGGGACCGCTTGCTCAATCATCCACTGAACGCCTGTGCGGTATGTTCTCGGGTCCGATCGTTATTTCGAGACCATAAATCCGTCGAGGAGGTCCATGAACTCCTTCTCGTACTCAGGCAATAGAGTCTTTGCCGTGTACGTCACGACCTGAACCGTGCCGTATTCGCCGCCATAAAAACAGCCCCAGTAGACCATGGGAACTGCGTTGACGTCGGCCTCAATCTTCAGGAACCGGACATCGGCACCGTTGATCCTGCGTTGTTGCCTGAAAACAATCTTTGCCTCCGGATCTACGGACTGAGCATTTGCCAAAGCAACATCCTCAACCGAGCCACGTGGTACAGCGATACGCTCGGCAATGACGAGCGCATGACTGTCGCCGGATGAATGCGTCAAGTCCAACTGCCCGTCTTTATCGGGCGCGGTCTGTTGCCACCGGTCCAGATCGTATCTCAACGATATGTTGCGGTTGATCTTCAGCAGCCCCGGCACGGAACTGGCCGCGTTCGGCCATGGCGGCACGGCCTTCGTGTTCTGCCCCAATTGGGACCACTCCATTGGGCCGATGGGTGACGTGGAACGATCTGCGGGTCCGGCGGCCGGGGGAGCCGAGGGCCTGTTGGAAGGCGGCGGCAACTCGGTCACGAACTTGCCATAGATCGTGACGTCGGTGAAGAACTCGCCGATAAACTCCTCAATCATTTCGTTCGTAACGCGGGCGCCAAAATTCACATCGGCTCCAAGCGAATCGCAGCCTTGCTCGTCCATGGAGGCCCTGGTGGAAAAGTGTTCCCGGTTCCATTGATTCTCTTTAATCGGGGCGACATGGTTCTCGAAGCAAGCGGAAAGCTGAATGATCTTCGCGTGGCTGAGCAACGTTACATCGTGGCCGTTGAAGTGAAGAGCGAAAGCCGCTGAGTCGCCGGAGGATTTCTCGGTAAACTGGAAACCCATGCGGTGGAGAAGGAACCGCATCCTGGCGGGTGAGATGTCAGCCGATCCGTTCGTTTTCGCGGTTGATTGAGCGTGCCCCAGAAGTGCCGCCAGGAACAGTATTGACGCAGAGAGACGTACGGTCACGGCGGCCGTCCTTTCCCGGCTGAGAGGACCCATAATACTCGCGCATCATCATAATAAACTGCCGCTGTGGGCACTGTGAAGGCATCATCACCATGCCCGCACCGCCAGTCGAGCCTGAAACCGCGTCCGCTAATAGCGAGAGTCGCGGTGGAACGCTCCTCTTTCATGCCGGGACAGGGCCTATTCCAACCAGCCCTGGTCGCACCGTGCTGATTGCCGGAGTCGGTGGCTAGGCCCGCCGCTCACATTAGCGCCAACTGTTTCCGGCACAGGCTGCCATATTTGCCTTTGGGATCGGCGTGGCTGCCATCCTCAAAGTGCTCCCTGGCCTTGTCGGCCGCGTTCAGGGCCAGCAGCGCCATGCCGCTCAGCCAACAGGTATCTGCCAGACGCTGCCATTCGAGGCGGCTGACGAAGGCCCAGCGAATCGCCGATAGATCCCCGTCGGGCTTGAGAGACAACTGCGATGCCTCGTCGATGGCTTCTCGGGCCTCCTCCTGACGGCCCAGCAGAGCCAGCGCCCACGCCCTCTGTGCCCAAAGTGTCGAGCGGAACGCGTGATTAAGAGCCAAAGGTTCGGCACGCCAGACCGGGTTCCAGTCCCCTATAAAAGCGAGCCGCTTCGGCTGCGCTCTCCTTGATCACCTGGCTCGCCAGGTGGAGGGCCTTGTCCGGTTCGATGCCCTGCCGCAGTAGCAATTCCGCGATGCTGCTGCGACTACTTCCCGTCGGATCGCCCATCCCGAGAGCGTTGACCAGATACTGCTGCGACTCTTCAAAGCGGCCCAGGTCCATCAGCGCGCTTCCCAAGCAGCCCAGCAACAAGGCCTGATCGGAAGGCGAAAGATTGTAACCAGCGGCCAAGGCCTTGGAACAACAGTCAACCGCATCGGCAGGCCGACCCGCTAACTCCAATTCCAGTCCATTGCGAACCGGGCGCGGCCGCCTCTTCAGAAGG
>CAZZHN010000253.1:0-5939 GCA_964654065.1 uncultured Solibacteraceae bacterium | reverse complement strand
CAGCAGAAAGGTCTGGCCCGAGAGTTCCTGGTAGTCGTAGTCGAGAACGTCCGTCGTCTCCTTGATAGGGAAATCCGAAGGAATGTTCTCGGCCTCCGCGGTGATGCGGACTACCGCGTGGGTGTCCGGCTCCACTTCGATCAGCCCGTGATAGGCGGTGGTAATCCGCAGCTTGCTCTCTTCCACCACCAGCTGGAACTTGGAGCGGTCGAGCCGCACGTGATACTGAAATGCCATCACGCGTTTGCCGCGCAGCGTGCCCCAATGGTCCCAATCGAAGCGGGTTTCGCTGGAGGGCTCGAAGATCTCGCGCATCATGCTGCCGAACTCGCCGAACGACTTGGAGCCGCCCACCTTTTCATAATCCTGGTTCACCACCGCGTTGTTCAGCAGCACCACTTTGTACTGCTCGCGCTTCTCATAGAAGCTGAGGCGGATCTGCAGGGTGTCGAGCGCCTGCCAGCGCGGTTCGCCGCCGGACGGTCCGCCGCCCTTGCTGCCGGGCACGGGCGCTGCAAAGCGGCGCGTCACCTGCGTGCAGATGAAGTCGGGCAGGTTATCCGTGTAATTCAAAGCGTACTGGCGGGCGTCTCCAATGATGGCTGCCTGCTCCTCCGAACTGGGAGGCGGAATCGGCTTCGGCTTGGGCGGCGGCGCGACCACCGCGGCGGCGGCCAGTGACGCGCTGGCTTCCGCCAACTTGCGCAGCGCCTTCAAAGTCAGAGGGCTCACCCGCATCTGCCCCTGGATGTCCTCGATTTCGCGATCTTCCAGTTTCTCGGTGAGCTTGACCTTGTCCAGGAACGCCGCCAGCTCGCGGTCGGACATGGTGCCCTTCTGGATCATGGGGGCAGACGACTCGAGGAACTTTCGCAGTTGGGCGATGGAGAGTGTCTGTGCAGAAGCGGCCAGACAAAACGCCAACACGGCTGCGGCCAGGCGGGAACCCATACGCCTCCATTTTCGCACGGCCCGAACGCGCAGCTTTGCCGGCGAAATATCGCGCGCGCACACTGTGTCGAAATTTCACGAAACGCCAGGTTGCCTGATCCGCGTCTATGGCTGGTAACCGGCCCGTTTCTGTTGGCCGGGTCGCTGCTACACTTATTGCGGAAGGAGGGCCCTTTGACCAGTCGCATTGCCTTCAGCGTTCTCGCTCTTGCTGCCCTGTCGGCGCCGCTGCAGCTCCGCGCGCAAGACGCGCCGGCTGGCGATTCCGCGGGACAACCGGCGCCGCAGGCCGCAGCGGCGGCGCCCGATCGCGACGTGTCGTGGAAGAAGCTGCCCACCAACATTCTCAGCGATCAGAAAAACATCTGGCTGTTTCCGGCCCACTTGCGCCATCGCTCCGTCCTGATTCCGGCGCTAGCCGTTGTCGCTGCGACGGCCGCGCTGGTCGCGGTCGACCCCATGGAAGGGCATTACTTCCGCAATACCACGGCCTTCAACGGCTTCAATCGCGTGTTTACCGCCAATAACACCTCCATCGGCATGATCGTGGCGCCTGTGTCGATGTACGCGGTGGGGCTGATTCGCAAGGACGAGAAATCGAAGAAGACGGCGCTGCTGGCCGCCGAAGCGGTCGTCGACGCCGAAATCCTCACCACCGTGTTGAAGGACGCCGACCGGCGGCTGAGGCCTGCCGGCGTCGCGCCGCAGGGCAATTTTTCCGACACCTGGTTTGAAAGCGGCGGCAACTTCCTGCGCGGTCAGGGTAGCTTTCCTTCCGGACACACCATCGCCGCAGCTGCCATTGCAACTGTGGTGGCGCGCCGATATGGGCGCGAGCATCGCTGGGTCCCTTACGTTGCCTATGGGCTGACGGCGGTGGTGGGGTTTTCACGGCTGACGCTTTCCGCGCATTTCCTCTCCGACGTGTTCATGGGTGGCGCTCTTGGGTATTCGATCAGCCGCTTCGTGGTCCTGCGCCAGTAGGGCGACTCTGCCGGGGTCAATGCGGGAGGCGAGGTCCGCCGTTTCGCAATTGCGATCGCGTTTCTTCGCGCCGTCGCGAGGGAGGCATGCCTCACCCCTACAACGGACACGTAGGGGCCGGGCACGCCCGGCCCTGCTCGGCCGCGGACTGATGGGCATCGTGCATTGTTTCCTGCTGGCCGCGTGCCTCGGCTGCGGAACGATGCGCGCGCAATTGACCCTCGGCCGCATCGAGGGCGCGGTGCGCACGTCCGCCGGCAGCCCGGTAACGCAGGCTGGCATGGTGATCGAAGGCGGGGAATTGCGGTTGCTCGCGCGCGCCGATGCCGCCGGGCGATTCGCGCTCGCATTGCCGTATGGCCATTACCGCATCTCTCTCGAAGGGGACAAGAGCCCCGCGGCGCCGGTCGACGTAGGCCCGCTTGAAACTGTTCGCGTCACATTGGTAATCACGCCGGGCGCACCGATCCGTCTCGACCGTACCACGGCCGGCGCGCCGGGTGAATGGACGGGCGAGTTTGGCGCGCACCTTTATCCGGAGGGCTTTTCGCTGGCCGCAGCCCTGTTCGCGCGTGAGCCCGGCACGGTTACCGAACCCCTCGATTTCACCGGCTTGTCCGACAACCGGCTGAGCGTTATCTCGCAGCATGGATTCTCCTGGAGCGACACGGCCCTTCAGTTCAACGGTCTCGACGCCGGCGACGATTACCAGCCGGGCCGGCCGCAGATGCTACCCGATGGCGACGCGGTCGAGGCGGCCGTGGTCCGGACCGGGTTCGCCCTGACGTCTTCGCCCGCCGACGGCGCCGAGACCGGCCTGTTCTCGAGGCAGGCCGGTGAGTCGTGGCACGCCTCGATTTCGAGCACAGGCACGGCAAACGCGCTGGCTTCGAGCAATCTGCCGCCTCCCGACTCTCGCGGCGCCGTCATGCAGTCCGAGCAATACGACTGGTTCACGCGCGACCATTCGGATGCTGGCGGCCCGCTTTCCCGCTGGGCGGACATTTTTCTTTCCGGTACAGGTCAATGGGCTTCGCAGACCGTGCCGCTGGCGGAGCCCGGCACAAACCAGAACAGCCGCCTGCTGTTCGGGAACGCAGTCGGCCACGTTCGTGCCGGTGCTCACGACCGCTTCGATGCCCTCTACAGCGGCTCCCGGATCGACCTTTCCAATTGGGGCGAGCCCGCCGGCATAGAGGCATTGGCGGCGCGGCGGCTCTCGCCCGAGTTCGTCCTGCCGGATGGCGTAGCGGGTTTGGAGGAGACCGATCACCTCGACTTTGTCCAGGCAGGCTGGACGCACGCCTGGGCATCGGCCGCTGCCGGCCTGCTCCAGGTTCGCTACGGTGACTCCTTCGCTCATCTGGACACTACCCCAGTCTCAGTTACACCCATCGACCAAAGCCGGATCGACCTCGCCAGCGGCGCTGTGACCGGCGAACCGCCGCTGACCAACCTTGCCGTGCGCATGCGGCAGCAGATCGCCGCCAGCTGGGAGCCCGGCCTTTTCAAGCTTGCGGGTACGCGGCATCAGTTCATGGCAGGCGGCGGTTGGCGGACCTCCTCGCCGCAAAACCGGTGTCGCACGCCGTCCGATCTGAACCTGATCACGGTTGCAGGCGCGCCCGCCGAGGTGGTTGAGTTCAACACGCCGCTCGATTCGCGCGAACACATCACTTCCGCAACCGTTTGGGCCGCAGACCATGTCAGGCTCGCAACCCGGCTCACGCTCGACGTGGGAATGCTGGCCGATTTTTCCCGCGGCGGGATCCGCGCCCAGTCCAGCCCCTTCGGCTTCTACACTCCCGCACGGCAATTCAGCGCGCAGCCGGATCTGATCGCGTGGAACAGCGTGTCGCCGCGCGCCGGCCTGGCCTGGCAGGCGCCGCATTCCCGCGGCCTGGTACTGCGCGCTGCGTTCCTCCGCTCGTACGCGCCGCTGGCGGGCCGTTATCTCGACTATGGCAACCCGAACAGCCTGGGCGGCAACGTGTATCAGTGGAACGATCTGAATGGCGACGGATGGTTCGAGCCGGGCGAGCAGGGTACCCTTCTCGCACGTTTCGGCGGCCCGTACGCGTCAATTTCCCCATCGCTGCGCCGGCCCTACGCGGATGAGTGGAATGTCGGCGCGCAGATGCCGCTGCCGCTGTCCACGACCGCCTCCATCCAGCTCTTTCGCCGCGATGAGAAGGACCGCATCGCCGCCGTCAACACCGGCGTCACCCTGCAAGATTTTACGCCGGTAACCATCGTCGATCCGGGCCCAGATGGCGTTACAGGCACCTTTGACGACCAGCCGCTCACGGTTTATGCGCAGAACCCGGCTACACTGGGCCACGACCAATATCTGCTCACGAATCCGGCTGGCTTGAGCACGCTGAACTCGGGCGCAGACGCGCAACTGCGCACCATGTGGAGGAGCGTCACCGTTTTGGCGTCGTTCGTGGCGGAAAAATCGTACGGCGCCAATAATGCCGGCAACGCGTTTTTCGAGAACGACGCGGGCGCAGTCGGTTCGCTTTTCTCCGATCCCAACGCCAATATCAACGCCACCGGCCGAGCCTTCGCCGACCGCGCTTTCATCGGCAAGATCACTGCCCTCCACCGGCTGCCGTCGCGCTGGGGCGGCGCCCAGCTATCGAGCGTGGTCGATTACACGGACGGCCTGGCATTCGCGCGTATGCTGCTGGTCACCGGCCTGCCGCAAGGCCCATTCCTGGTGGCCACCACTCCCCGCGGTAGTCCTGGAGGAGGCAATCGCGCGCAGCACGTGCAGAACTGGAACCTGCGTCTCAGCCGCGACTGGACGCTCCGGTTCGGCCGCCTCACCGCCGCAGCCGATCTGTTCAACGTCACCAACGCGGACCTCGCCATCCAGCAGTCCGACCTGAACGGCCCCAATTTCAATCTGCGCCTTCCCATCGCCATTGAACCCGCGAGATTCGTGCGGTTCGAAGTGCGGTATCGTTTTTGACGGTCCGAAATAGACCGGTGAGCGGGTGCGCGCGTGGCCGCAAGTGCCGCCTGCTCCCGCTCCATCCCGAACCCAGCACCCCCATCTGCGGGTATGGGGAATTACCACAAAAGAGTCCTAATTATCTGAATCTGCACTGCGAACTTTGGCGCTATACTCTAGTTTCAGAGGTAAGGTATGAGGAAGTACGGCAAATTCACGGCGCTGATCGCTGTCGTTATCGGGACGCTGGTATGGCTGGCCTTCGCTGGGTCCGGGGACAGCAAGACCTATTACAAGTCGATTGACGAGCTGAGCCAGATGGGCGACCGTGCTTATGGTGCGCGGCTGCGCGTGGGCGGCGACGTCGCCAGCGGTTCCATCCAGCGTGTGGGCGGCAAGGTGCTGTTCACGCTCAAGCAGGACAGCCGTACGCTGCAGGTGTCGTACGCCGGCATCGATCCGCTGCCAGACACTTTCCGCGACGGCGCGCAGGCGCTGGCGGATGGCAAAATGGATCGCGACGGCACTTTCCACGCCTCCAAGGTCTCTGCAAAGTGCGCGTCGAAGTACGAGGCCAAACCGAATGTGCAGGCTCCCGGTCAGCCCGACGTGCACAGCGGGAAGCCGAGCGTTTAAGATCTGCGTTGACCGCTCCCTACGGTTGCGGCTCCGATAGCGTTTTGAGCGGTTGGTCAGTGATTGCGTAGCGAAGCATTAGAGACGATGTAAAGAGGGGTCATGGAGAATCTGGGTTCGCTGGCCATTCTGATGGCCTTCTGCGTGGCGCTCTATGCCACGCTGGCGTCCGTAATTGGCCGCCTGCGGAGCAAACCATTCCTGGTAGAGAGCGGACGGCGGGCGGTTTATGGTGTCTGGGGACTGGTCACCATCGCCTCTGCCGTTCTGGTTCATGCGTTGCTGACAGGCGACTTCCGGTTCGCTTACGTCGCCGAGCATAGCAACACCGCGCTGCCGCTGCCGTACAAATTCGCCGCCTGGTGGAGCGGGCAGGAAGGCTCGCTGCTGTTCTGGATGTGGCTGCTGT
>CAZZHN010000252.1:0-5955 GCA_964654065.1 uncultured Solibacteraceae bacterium | reverse complement strand
GCGCGTATGTTATGGCTGGATCAGGACAAGCGATGGAAGCGCAAGCTGGCGGAAATGGTGATCACGCTCGAGCTGGAGCAGCGGCTGTCGAAGCAGGAGATTTTCGAAGACTACGCCAACGACATCTACCTGGGATCGCGCGGCTCGTTCCGCATTCACGGATTCGGCGAGGCGGCGGAGGCGTTCCTGGGCAAGGACCTCAGCCAGATCACGCTGCCGGAAGCGGCGGAGCTGGCCGGCATGATTCAGAACCCGGCACATTACGATCCCTATCGCCACCCGGACCGGGTGCTGGAGCGCCGTAACCTGGTGCTGGCGATGATGCGGCAGAACGGCTACGTGAGCGACCGCGACTACGCGCTGGCAGCGGACTCTCCGATCGTGGTTCCCAAGGGCGCAGCCCAGTCGCAGGAAGCGCCGTATTTCGTCGATATGGTGAACGACGCGGTGCAGGCCAAGTTCCTCGATGCCGATCTTCAATCCAACGCCTTCCGCCTTTACACCACGCTCGACATGCGTCTGCAGCGGGCCGCGGCGGAGGCCGTCCGGCTGGGCATGCAGAGCGTGGACGACCAGATCAAGCGGCAGCACCGTTTCAAGGGTCAGACGCCGCCGGAGCCGCAGGTGGCGCTGGTAGCGCTGGATCCGCACACCGGCGAAGTGAAGGCACTGGCCGGCGGCCGGAATTACGGAGTCAGCCAGTTGAACCACGTGCTCGCCAAGCGGCAGCCGGGTTCGATCTTTAAGCCGTTCGTGTACGCTGCCGCCATGAACACGGCGGTAGAAGGCGGCCCGCGCGTAATCACGCCGAGCACGATCGTGGACGATGAACCCACCACCTTCTGGTTCGACGGCAGGCCTTACGAGCCGGCCAACTTCGCCCACGAGTTTTACGGCAACGTGACCCTTCGCCAGGCGCTGGCGCATTCGCTCAACGTAGCCACGGTCAAGGTGGCAGAGATGGTGGGCTATGACGCAGTGGTGGAGATGGCCAACCGCGCGGGCATGAACTATCGCATCCATCCCACACCGGCGGTGGCGCTGGGAGCGTACGAGATCACGCCGCTCGAGGCCGCCGGCGCCTATACCATGTTCGCCAACCACGGCGTCTATGTAAAGCCGAGCTTCCTGAATATGGTGCGTTCGGACAAGGGTCAGGTGCTCTATAAAGCGTCGGTCGAGCAAAAAGCGGCGCTCGACCCACGGGTCGCCTATGTGATGACCAACCTGCTGGAGGAAGTCCTCCGCAGCGGCACGGCGGCGGGCGTCCGCAGCCGCGGCTTCCTGGCGCCGGCGGCCGGCAAAACCGGGACTTCGCGCGATGGCTGGTTCGCTGGCTATACCTCCGAGCTGCTCTGCGTGGTGTGGGTTGGGTTCGACGACAATCGCGATCTGGACCTCGAGGGCGCCAAATCGGCGGCGCCCATCTGGGGGGACTTCATGAAGCGCGCGCTCGATTATCGCGAATACCGCGACGCCAAGCCTTTCACTGCACCGGAGGGAGTGGTGAGCGTGGAGATCGATCCGCAATCCGGAATGCCGGCCACCCCCAATTGCCCGAAAACTCAGACCGAAGTTTACATCGCCGGAACCGAACCGGTCGGCACCTGCCCGCTGCACGGCGGCCGGACGGGCGTCACCAACGTGGCCGGCTGGGATACTGGCGGCAACCAGGTTGCCGGCGCCGATGGCCAGGCCACTGGCGGCCCGAAGGTGGCTCCGGCGGCCGTGGCGCGCCGCGCAGCACGCCAGGCCTCTGCCGAGGCAGCGCAGCCTCCGCCGTCTCCGCCCAAAGGCCCGGATACCCGCAAGCCGGAAGAGAAGAAGAGCATCCTGCGCCGCCTGCTGGGTGTGTTCAAATAAGGTAGGGGTAGTTAAGGTAGGGGAGTCTCATATGCTGATCCAGCCGGTGAGCCTGCTTTTGGCAGCCGCCTTGAGTTCCGCATGGGCCCAGGCGATGCTGGACACGCCCAACCAGGCTGAGGCTGCAAAGCCGGATGCTCCAAACCTGTCCAGCGAGAGCCGCGGTGACATTTACATGGCGGAGAAGAAATTCCGCGAGGCCGTGGAAGCCTATCGGGAAGGTTCGCCGGATAATGCCGTGGTGCAGAACAAACTCGGCATTGCCTACCAGCAAACCCTGCAGCTCGATAACGCCCGCAAGGCTTATGAGCACGCCATCAAGCTCAGACCGGAGTACATGGAGGCGTTGAACAACCTCGGCACCATTTACTTTGCCAGGAAGAGCTACCGCCGCGCCATCAACTGGTACAATCGCGCGCTCAAAACCGCACCCGGCGAGGCCAAGAGCGCCACTGTTTACGAGAACCTGAGCCGGGCGTGGTTCAACCGCCGGGATTACGCGCGGGCCAGAGATTGCATGCAGACCGCCCTGCACCTGGATCCCGACGTGTTCGAACATCATGGCACCGTCGGCCAGATTCTGGAGGAGACCAGCATCGAAGAGCGTGCCAAGTACCATTTCTACCTGGCCAAGGTATACGCAACTTCGGGGCGCAACGATGTGGCCCTGCAATACCTTCGCAAAGCGCTCGAAGAGGGCTTCAAACAGAAAAAGAGCCTGGAGGAGGAACCGGATTTCGCTGCTTTGAAGGACCTGCCGGAATTCAAGGAGCTGGTGGCGCGGGTGCCGCGTGTTCTTTAGCCGCCGCCGGCGGTCGGAGCGGGGTATCCCAACGGGACAGCTTGTCCTATGATGCCGGGCGTCCCGGATAGGAAGAATCTCCAGGCGGGTACTGTCCTGCTGGTTTTGGCGGCGGTCTCGTTTACCTCTCTTTCCTGCGCTCACCGGCCGGCGTCGCCTGCTCATCAGCGTCTGGCCGTGCTGCGGTTCGAAAACCTTGGCTCCGATCCGGCCGGCGACTGGATTGGCCGTGCGCTGCAGGAGATCCTCGACACCGAACTGGCCGGCGCCCCCGAACTCTACGCGATTCCCAGTTCGCAATTGCTGGCGATGGATCGGGCGTTAGGCGCGAGGCCTGTCACGGTGCCCGGCATCTCCGCCGGCCAAGCAGCCGCCCTTTCTCTCGGCGCCACCCGCATTGGCTACGGCGACTACGCAACTCGCAACGGCCGGCTGGAGGTGCGTTTGAACCTGGCCGACCCGCGCACTGGCAAGATCGTCGCCGGGTTGACCTCCGACACCGATGCCGGCAATGTGCTCGGTGCCGCGACCACGCTGGCACGGCAGCTCTTTCCGCAGACGCCTGGCTATGCCACACGCAGCCAGGCCGCCCTGCAGTCATACATCGGCGCGATCGAGGCCGGCAATCCCGCTGACGCAGCCGCGCGGGCGGAAGCGGCAGTCCAGGCCGATCCGGGATTTGGCCCCGCCGCGCGGCTGCTGGCGGACCTCCGCCTGGAACACGGCGATCGCGCTGGCGCGCTGGAATGCCTCAATCGGGCGCTGGCCCGCGCGGCGGAGATGCCGCCTGTCGAGCAGGCACGGTTGCACCTGGAGCTGGCAAACCTGGAAAACCAGCCGGCGGCCCGCCAGGCTGCGCTGGCCGCGGTGGCCAGGGCCGAACCGGCGAACCCCGATGCCTGGATGGCGCTCGGGGGCTTTGCGTTTGCGAGGCGCGATTACGCCGCGGCCCAAGCAGCCTTCCGCCAGGCGGCGGATCTGGATCCAGCGCAAACAGCGGCGCTCAACGAAGACGCCTATGCGTCCGCCTTCGCCGGCCGCCTGGACGAGGCGGTCGCCGCCCTTCGCCGCTGCCGGACCCTGCGCCCCTCCGATCCCAACCCGCTCGATTCGCTGGGAGACGTCAATCTGCTGTCGGGCCATCTCCAGGAGGCGGAGGCTTTCTACCTGCAGGCGGCCAAGCAGGACCCCCACTTCCTGAATGGGGGCGATTGGTTCAAAGCGGCGATGGCGCGCCTGATGACCGGCGATCGCGCCGGAGCCGACGGCCTGTCTGAAAAATACGTCCAGGCGCGCTACGCCACCCAGGACCCGGCTGCTCCGCTGTTCCGCGCTCAGTGGAAGTTCCTCAGCGGGCGGCGGCGGGAGGGATATCGAGACTTGGAGGCTTTGGCCGGCCATGAAGCAGCCGGGCCCGTACGAGCGCTGGCGGCGGAGGTGCACACGCAACTGTCGGTCTGGAGCCTTTACATGGGTGATCGCGGCGCTGCGCAGACGCATGCTCGGGCCGCAGTGGGAACCGTGCAGGGCGCTGTGCTGGCTGCGTTTCTGGCCGCGCCGCCTGCAAGCCCGGCCGAGTGGACCGCGCGCGCCGAAAAGATGGCGCCCCGTCCGGAGCAGGCTGCAGTTAGGGACTTCGTTCTAATACAAGCCCTGCTGTTGGGAAGACAGTTTGCTCAAGCCATGCCGGTACTGAGGCGCTCCTACGAAAATGCCGCGCCCACCAACCCGGAGATGCCGGTGCTGCTCGCCTGGGCTGAACTGGAGACCGGGCAGGCGGCCGACGCGGCGGCGCTGCTCGCACTCAATCCGATTCCGCAACCCGATGGCATCAGCCCGTTCGCCGCGTGCTGCTTTCCGCGCCTGTTCTTCCTGCGCGGCCGTGCGGCGGAAAAGCAGGGCCGCCCCGACGCGGCTCGCGCCAATTACAAGCTCTTTCTCGATCTATCCGGCGACGCGCCATTACAGTGGGGTGAAGAACAGGCGGCGCAGACGAGCCTCGCAGGCAAGTGACGCCGGCGGCCCGGGCACTAACTCAAAGATCCCCGCCGAAGTGAACCGGCACAAGTGTAAAGTTACTCGCGGGCTTACTCGAACGAATTGACAGCGACCCTGGCGCCTGCGTAGGATCGCCCTATGTAGAGACGTCTTGCCGCGTCCTTCCTCGCCGGGTAATTCCCTGAGGGCCCTGCTTTTTCCGCATAATCGAAGGAGGAAGTCATGAACCGAGCGATTCCGGCTCCTGTCTGCGCTCTTTTTGTCCGCTCGTTCGCAAAGGGATGGTGCGCCAATGCAACCTGACGATCCATCGCTCCCCCCTGCCGCAACCCCGGAATCGCCTTCCCGATCCGGGAACACGTTCCCGGTGGATGCTGTTGCGCCCGCCGGGAATCCCATTTGGACCGAGAGCCTGGCCGCTAGTTTCAGCCGCCGTTTACGGCGAAAGGTTCTCATCCTTCCCGAAGGCGAGAGGCCCGTTACGAACCCGGTGATCGATCTTCTTCACCTGAGAGGGTCCGCCGCGTTTGACGACGCTTTCGCCGGCAGCCGGTGCCATCCGCTGATCGATGCCGTCCACCTCGCATTCGCCCAGCACCGGCCGCTGACGATCTCGCCCGATCACATCTGGCTCGCGATTGCGCAGGGTTTCAGCCATCACGTAACCGCGAACGCAGAGAAACTGCGCCATCGCCTGGTGCGCCACGAAGGGAGCCGCGAACTCTCCACGGACATCCCCGACATGAATCTGGCCAGCTTCGAACATGCGATCGCCGATTTTTCATCACAGATCCGGGACGCGACCGACCCTGTGCTGCATGAGACCCTGGTGTGCGATTTCTCTACCACGACACAGGGCGCTCGCACCGCTAGTGAAGTGGCGCTGATGGATAGCTTCTCAAGCTACTTCACCTATTCCATGGGCTGCATTTGCGGAATACCGAAGATCACGATCCAAGGGACGTTGGATGACTGGCAGCGCATCCGCGAGCGGGTCGAGGTAATCGAGACTTACGGCCAGGAACGATGGGTGTCACGCCTCCGCCCGATCCTGGACGAATTCGTTCTGGCCGCGGATGGACGCCCGACGCCGGAATTCTGGAAGGCGATCTACAAGCCGGAGCACGCCTATGGAGGTGATGTGGCCACAGGCTGGATCGTCGACCTGTTTCCTTATTTAGGAGATGATCCTCCCCGCCGCTTCAATCACGTCCTGGCATAGCCTCGCGTCGAGTGGGCGATTCCCGTCGCTAAGGGGCTCAGACCGTAGAGTCTGTCCCTCTGGGTCAGAG
>CAZZHN010000251.1:0-5987 GCA_964654065.1 uncultured Solibacteraceae bacterium | reverse complement strand
TCTCCATCACTTTGGCGGTCTTGGGCGCCACCTTCTTGATGTCCTCGTCGTCGATGACCACGTAGTGGTCTTTCTCGTATTCGTAACCCTTGACCAGTTCGCTGCGCGGCACCGGCTTGTCTTCGGCCTGGCAGTAAGTCACCTGGCGGATGCGCGAATTATCGTCCTTGTGGAGCTGATTGAAGCTCAAGGTTTCGCTACGCGCGGCGCTGAACAAGCGCACGGGGAACGAAACCAGTCCGAACGTGATGTGCCCCTTCCAGACGCTGGCTGCCATAGGCGCGGCTCCCGAACCGCGGTCGAACCCTGAGGTTCCCAACATACTACAATGCCCGATAAGATGTAAACGGCACGGTGTAAAGGTACTTATGCCGCTTGAAGAGTACGCAAAGAAACGCCGCTTCAGCGACACCCCGGAACCTGCTCCCAGCGGCAAGTTGGGCTCCGGCAACTACTTCTGCGTGCAGCGGCACGACGCCACGCGGTTGCACTACGATTTCCGCCTGGAGATCGACGGCGTGTTGAAATCGTGGGCGGTCCCGAAGGGCCCGACGCTCGATCCGGGGTTGAAGCACTTCGCGGCTCACGTGGAGGACCACCCCGTCGAATACGGCGACTTCGAGGGCACCATTCCGGCCGGGAATTACGGCGCCGGCAGCGTCATGCTGTGGGACTGCGGGACTTTCGAACTGCTGGGCGGCGTGTCTGGCGCGGAACAGATCGCGCGCGGCGACCTGAAATTCCGGCTCCACGGCGAGAAGCTCAACGGCGATTTTGCGCTGGTCCACATGAAGGGGCGCGGCAAGGGGAATGACTGGCTCATCATCAAGAAGCGCGACCAGTTCGCCACTCCAGGATGGGACGTGGAGGCGCAGGCGACGAGCGTTCTTTCCGGGCGCACGCAGCAGGAAATTGCGCAGAACCTGCCGGCGCGCAAGAGCAAACGCAAGACGGCGGGCGCGGCGGACCGAGTCTGGAAGAGCAGCCGCCCGGCGCGGGTGAGCGCCAAGGCGGCCGCACCCGCGAAGGTAGCGCCGGCCCGGAAGCGAGTTGCAGTGGACTGGAAGAAAATCCCCGGCGCGCGCGCGGCCGACATGCCTGCGGCGCTGGAGCCGATGACGGCCACCCTGGCCGATCAGCCGCCGCAGGGCAGCGACTGGCTCTTCGAAGTGAAGTGGGACGGCGTGCGCGCGATTGCGTTTATCGAGAACGAGGAAATCCGCCTGACGTCGCGCAACGGCATACGCTGCGAGCGGCAGTATCCCGAGCTGGCGGTGGTCCCCCACCAGGTGGCCGCCAAGCGCGCGGTGCTGGACGGCGAAATTGCCGTGCTCGATGCCAAAGGCGTCTCGCAGTTTCACCTGATCCAGTCGCGCATCTCCAACGCCGACCCCAACACCGTGGCGCACCTGGCGCGATCCCATCCGGCGATCTATTTCGTCTTCGACCTGCTTTACCTGGATGGCTACGACCTGCGGCGGGCCAGCCTGAGCGAGCGCCGCAAGCTGCTGGAACAGGTGGTGACGCCAGGTGGGCCTGTAAAGATCTCGGAAGCTTTTCCGGGCGCCGGCGCGGAGCTACTCGAGGCGGCCCGGGAGAACGGCTTGGAAGGCGTGATGGCCAAGCACGCTCCCAGCGTCTACGAATCGCGCCGCAGCCGGGAGTGGCTGAAGATCAAGATCACCGGCAACCAGGAATTCGTGATCGGCGGCTTTACCGCGCCGGAAGGCGCGCGCTCGCACTTCGGCGCGCTGGTTTTAGGGGAGTACGACGAAGGCGAGCTGCACTGGGTGGGTAACGTGGGCACGGGTTTCGACCAGAAGCTGCTGGCATCGCTCGACGCGAAGCTGCGCCCGCTGATCACCAAGGCCTGCCCGTTCCCCCAACGCCCCGTTCCCGACCGCGGCATCACCTGGGTGAAACCGGAGCTGGTTTGCCAGGTGAAGTTCGCGAACTGGACGCCGGAACACCACCTGCGCGCGCCGGTTTTTCTGGGGCTGCGGGAAGACAAGCGGGCGGCCGAAGTAGGGCGCGAGGCGGTGGCGCACGAACCGGAAAAGCTACTTGCCGCCAGCGAAAAAGAGGCGACGCGCGAGATCGACGGGCACGCGCTCAAGTTCACCAATCTGGGGAAAGTATTCTACCCCGACGAGGGTTACACGAAGCGCGACGTGCTGAATTATTACCAGCGGGTGGCGCACCTGATTGTGCCGCACCTGAAGGACCGGCCGCTGTCGCTGAAGCGATATCCGGACGGAATCCAGAAGGAATTCTTTTTCCAGAAGAACGTCCATGAGCACTTTCCGGACTGGCTGCGCACCGAGTTGATCGAATCCGATCACGCGGGAAGACCGATCAAGTATTGCTTTGCCCAGGACCGCGCCAGCCTGCTGTACTTGGTGAACCTCGGCTGCATCGATCACAATCCGTGGATGAGCCGTTCGCCGCGGCTGGACGATCCGGATTACGTGCTGATCGACCTGGACCCTCAGGAGTGCCCTTACGATCGCATCGTGGAAGCGGCGCTGCTGGTGAAGGGGTTGCTTGACCGGGTCGGCCTGACCGGCTACCCCAAGACCACGGGCGGCGACGGCATGCATATATACGTGCCGGTAGAGCCGGGGTACACGTTCGAAGAAACGCGCACCTTCGCCGAGCTGCTCGCGCGGCTGGCGGATGCGAAGAAGCCCGGCCTGTTCACGATGCCGCGCACGGTTTCCAAGCGGCAGAAGGACCGGGTGTATTTCGACTACATGCAGAACGCAAAGTCGAAGACGATCGCCGCGCCTTACGTGCTGCGGGCGTATGCGGGCGCGCCGGTGGCGACGCCGCTCGACTGGAGCGAAGTGCGGCCGGGCCTGCACCCGACGCAGTTCAACATCGAGAACGCGCCTGACCGTTTCGCGGAAAAGGGCGATTTGTTTAGCGGCGTGCTGACGAAGCCGCAGCGCTTGGAGGACGCGCTGGAGCGGCTGGAGAAGCTGATGCGATGAGGCATCGTCGAAAATCCATCGCGCGATATCCAACGTTGATGATCCACGAGCCGTTTTTCATTCTTGCCGTGGCTGCCTCAGCTCAAACCAGCGACGGCGCGCGCGCTTGGCTGCAAGAGATCTCCTCTCAAGGAGGAGTGCAAGCCACTATGGCCGCCTGTTCGAACGTTGCACCGCGTGACCCGGTTTCAAATTGCCCCCTGCAGGAGTATAGGCACCGGACGTGGTTCCGAAACGGGCTGCATCTCGGCGAGCGAGCAGCTCCTTTTCGATTTCAGAGTACAGGTTGAGCGAGCGGGCTAATCGATGGTAGCGTGCCAGGCGGCTGAAAACAGGCGGGAAATCATCTTTCAGGATTGGTGACCCGAAGTGTGGGGAGGCCGCCGCCGGCCTGATTCAAACCAACAGGCCGGCCGCGGGGTTTCCAATGAAGCTTGACGTTACTTGCAGGGAATTACTTCGCCTGATGCGTTCTTGCAGGTTCCGGTGTGCTTCACGCCCGAACCCTTGGTCACGCTGGTGGTACCTGAGTAACTATCGCCCTTTGCACCCGTGACCTGGCTGCTGCGCGTGGCGGTCCCGTTAGTCGCGCCGCCGCTGCTGGTAACTGTGGCGCCATTGGGGCCGGTACCCGAGAGGCTTCCCTGGTGAGATACGGCGCCGTTCGAAACCGACGTCGAGCCCTGGCGATTCAGCGTACCTCCATTCGGACCGGTAGCCGAGATGGCCCCCTGGTGAGCGGCTCCGGTACTCGACGCCGAACCTGTGCTGGTGCGACTGGCGGTCCCGCCGTCGGGTCCCTTGTAGTCTGATTTTACCGTTCTGGTCGCACTCCCCTGCCCGTTGGTGGAGACCGAGCGCTCCTTGACTCCGGTGCCGCCCTCCGGCCCCTTGGCCGCGGTTACCACCGTTCGCGACACACCCCCGTTGGCATTCTTGCGAAGAGCGCGCAGACGAACTGCATCGGTCGCGCCAGCCTGCAGCGTCATCAGACCACACAGGATTGCACTTGAGAAAATGATTCTTGCTGTATTAGGCATCCTAAATATCCTCTCCTTAGAACATTTCTACATCGTGACCGATTGCCTGGTCAAGACGGACTTGCTCTTACTGCCTAGAGCACTTCGGAGTCCGAAAGGGTTAATAAGCTGCGCTGGCAGGACTTAGTCGCAAGATTAAAGAGTGCTAATCGGTGAAAGACCGTCCCACCTGCAAAAACTACACGTCAGAGTGCACGGCAAGGGCAACTGCTGCGCGATCGCATGCGATCTATTTCACGCGCCAACGCTGGACGCCGGCGGCGAAACCGGGCTGCATGGCGACTTCCAGGCGCAGAGCAGTGGTGGTGACGGGCGCAAACACGATTTTGTTGTAGCGGTCCTTCTCCACGCGGTAAGGGTCGGTGGCCTCGACAGGTTTCCAGGCGGCGCCGTCACGATACAGAATCCGCCACGACGCGGGCACACGGACGCCACCGTGGCCTGTGTCATCGAACCAATACAGAGCGGCCTCGGAGACTGTGGCCGGTTTGGCAAACGAATACTCGATCCAACCGGTGCGCGCGGCAAGGTCCTCCGTCCACCAGTCGAAGTAGAGACCAGGGTCGGCGGATGAGGCAGGCTCATCTTCAGCTTTGATGGGATTCGGATTCTTTGCGCCGCTGGTGGTGAGTCTGGCTTCGGTGGTGACGCCTGGCGGCGCGGCGGGCCGGGCACTGGCCTCCGAGTCCGGAATCCACACCATCATCTGGCCGGGGCCGCGATTCGCCCAGGCGTAGTAAGGGATGAACGTGATCTCCTCAGGGGTGCGAATGAGGGCGCCGTTCGCATCGCGGGAGAGCGCCTCGCCGCGAGCCTGCACCACCTCGACGCCTCTGAGAAGATTGGGCCGGAACCCGGCGCGCAGCGGCTCCCGATCCGGCAACAGAAGGTTGCGCACCTGTCCGCGCGGGTTGTCGACCCACTCGGCGGCGAAGACGATGGGGCCGCGTTGGAGGGCCACGCGGCCGCGGTCGGCGGCGACCTGCTGATTCGCCACCACGCGGCGCACCGGCATGGGCAGGTTCAGTTCGATGGTGTCGCCGGCGGACCATTTCCGGGTGATCGCGACGTATCCTTTATCGAGATGCATGGGGACTGCGGCGCCGTTCACCTTGAGCGATGCCAGCTCGCCCGATGGACCGGCGAAGCGGTAGAGGCCGCTTGGAATGGGCTCGCCGCGCGCCCAACCGGGGATGCGCACGCGAATGGTCATCGGCGCCGCCTGGTCCGGCGCGACCGAGATCTTCACGGCGCCGTCCCACGGATAGCGCGTCTGCTGCGTTAACCGCACGGTGCGGCCGCTATCCATCTTGACGGCAGCGGTGCTGGCCGCGAACAGGTTCACCCAGAGCGTGTCGCCGCGCTGGGCATACACGTAGCCGGGGACGGACGCCATGAAGCGCGTGATGTTGCCGGGGCAGCAGGGAACGCCGAACCATGGGCTGCGCTGATCCTTCTTGGCGAAGCCGGTAGCTTCGAGCGGATTTTCATAGAAGAAAGTGACGCCGTCGAGGGCGACGCCGGAAATCAAGCCGTTGTAGAGCGTCCGCTCCATCACATCGATGTACTTGGAATCGGCGTGCAGCAGGAAGAGGCGATGGTTCCAAAAGTCATTCCCGACAGCGGCGCAGGTTTCGTTGTAAGCCGTCAGGTTGGGCAGTTCATAGTCTTCGCCGAAGGATTCGCCGTCGGCACGCGCCCCAACGCCGCCGGTGACGTGGAGTTTGCGGCCCGCGACATCGTCCCAGATGCGGTCGAGGGCGGCGAGGTAAGCAGTGTCGCCGGTGAGCGCTGCCACGTCGGCCATCCCCGAGTACATGTACATGGCGCGCACGGCATGGCCGCCGGCGGGCGCATCGGTCTGATCGACTACGCGCTTGTTGGCTTCCACGTACGCATCCCCAGCGCCCTTGATCTTGCTTTGGGGCCCGCGCGAATCGAGCATGAATTTGGC
>CAZZHN010000250.1:0-6012 GCA_964654065.1 uncultured Solibacteraceae bacterium | reverse complement strand
CGTAATCCGGCTGCGACACCAGCAGGTTGTCCACATCCACGCCCAGCTTGCGCGCGTAGATCGGGTCGAGCGCGTGCTCGACGTCGATGAACGCCGCGATGCCGCCCTTCTTCTGCGCTTCTGCGGTGATCTGCAGCGCGATGGTCGTTTTGCCCGACGACTCCGGCCCGAAGATCTCGCAGATGCGGCCGCGCGGCACTCCGCCCACTCCCAATGCCGCGTCCAGCGAAATCGAGCCCGTCGAAATCACCGAAACCGGCACGATCGCGTCCTTGGAGCCCAGCCGCAGAATCGAGCCCTTGCCGAATTGCTTTTCAATCTGGCTCAGCGCGGATTCCAAGGCGCGTGCGCGCTCTTTTTCGTCCATGATGGGTGAATCTCCTGGATGGGGTGAATGCTCATTGTAGCAACCCCACTCAACGATAGTACGGCCGGAGCGCGCCGGTTCTCAGAGGTTTTTCCGGCCGTATAATTGAACCAGAGGTGCCTCATGACGCGCCGCGTTTTCGCCGCGTTGCTGTTTGCTGCCTTCCTGCTCCCGGCAGGCCCTAAGAAGACCGCCGCGACCGTGAAGGGAGAGAACGAAGATCTGATTGTGACCGCAACCCTGTACATTGACCCGCAGGAGATCAAGCAATTGGTTGGCTCGGATCTGGAGGGCCACTTTTTTGTCGCCGAGGTGAAAGTCGAGCCGAAGTACGGCAAAGAAATCGCCGTCGATCCGGACGACTTCGTGCTGCGCACCAACAAGGACGGCGAGCACACTCAACCCTACGAAGCCAGCCAGGTGGCCGGCAAGAACGTCATGGTGATCGCGCCCGCAACAACCGGCGCGGCCGATAGCGGTGCAACGGCCGGACCAACCTATGGAGGGATGCCCGTTCCGGTCGGCGGCCCGATGGGATACCCTTCCAACGGCGTCGGCATCGGCAGCGGCGGTTCCGGGCAGGTCGACAGCAACAAGGTCACCGTGCACGTCACTTCCGACGAGCAGGATAACCCGCTCGAAAAGTCGCTCGACGCTAAGATGCTCCCCCGCAAGAAAACCGAACAGCCCCTTTCCGGCCTGCTGTACTTCCCCATGGAAAAGCAAAAAATGAAGGATCTCGAGATCCTCTACGGCGGCAAGGAAAACCGCATCACGCTGAGGTTTAAGTAACGGAATTACGAGGACAGGCGTGAAAGAATCGGTTGGCAGGCGGAAGCGCCTACCCACTTTCTCCGCAATCCGCTCGACCGCAAAGTGGGACAGGCGCTTCCGCCTGTCAACGTCGCAGTTCCGCCGATTTTTTCACGCCGGTGCCCCGGTATAGCCGCGTGCAGCCGTCTAGGAGGATCGCAGCGTCACTACGGTCGCGCCCCAGCCGCCTGCCTCCGGCGGGGCGTCTTTGAAAGCAGCTACAAAGCTGGTGCGGGCCAGGACGCCGCGCACCGTTTCGCGCTGCACCCCGATACCGCGGCCGTGGATGATGCGCACGAAGCGAAAGCCCAGCAGCCGCGCCTGCTCGAGGTATTCTTCGACCACCGGTCCAACGTCACGCGGCGGCACGCTGTGGAGATCAAAGACGTCGGTAATCGGAATCGGAATGGGCTCCTCGCCGTGCATCGCAGAGCGCCGCCAACATCACCTATAAATGAAAACGCCCGGCTGGGATGCCAGCCGGGCGCCTGATTACCTTGCTGCGCGCACCTGACGCTAAGCGACCTGCTGCGAGCGGTACTGGCTCACGATCGCTTCCATCTGATCTTTCAGCCGGAGTTTCAGCTTCTTCAAGCGACTCTCCTCCAACTGCTCGTCGTTGGTGGGATGAGGAATCGCTTCCAGGTCGTCCAGTTTCCGGGCAAACTCTGAGTGCTGGCTGGCGAGCCTGCGAAACTCCTCATGGGTATCCATCAGATGCGCTTTCAACTGCTCCAGTGCGTTCCGTTCCATATGGGGCAATTCCTCCCAGTGAGGTTGCCGCGCCGAGTCATGGTGCGGAAGGGCTCGGTGGGTAATCTCTTGCGTGATGTAGAAAAGGACGGCATCACCGTCTCTACTCGCAACCTTAACATGAATGAAACTTCATGACAATAGCCGCCTCAGGGGGACATTCGTAGTAGTTCGGACGGCGTGTAACCACTTGAAATCCCAGCGACTTATAGCATAATTGGGCGGCCTGATTCGACTCCCGCACCTCCAGGAAGAAGGTACCAGCATAGTTACAGAACAAAGCGCTCATCAGGCTGCGGGCGATGCCCTGACGGCGGAACTCGGCGGCCACCGCCAGGTTGAGAATCTCGAACTCCCCCCCGGTAACCGTGCGCGCGGCCACGAAGCCCACCACGCCTGTGTCGCCGGCCGCCACCAGCAGGTGGTACGCCCCGTAATCGGCCGGCGTCCACTGCGCAGCCTCGGGACTGGCAGCCTGGATTACTGCGATCGCAGCCAGATCTTCTGCGCCGCCGCGGCGGATTACTGGCATATTTATGTATTATGCGCAGTCTGCCGGTTCTCTTGTTCCTGCTCGCGCAACCTTTTTGGGAGACCAAGCCGCCCGAGATGTGGTCGGAGGCGGAGATCGACGAAGTGCGGCATGCGAGTCCGTGGGTGCAGACCGTCGGGCCGGCTCCGGAGTTGCTGATCTGGCTGGCGACAGCTGAACCCGTCGAGGAGGCCGAGGCGGAGGCGCGGTTGCGCCTCCGCCACACCGAAAAAGAACCCGATCCGGACTACGCGGCCTACGTCACCGAGAACCGCGAGAACTCCTTCGTGCTGGCGATCGCCTACCCGACGCTTAAGGATCTGGGACATGCCGAGGAGGACCGGCGCATGGAGCAGGAATGCAAGATGGTGGTGGGGCGGAAAACTTACGCGATCATTGGCCACTTTCCGCCCACGCCTTCGGACCCGGTGCTGCGGCTGGTGTTCCCGCGCGTGGTGAAGCCGACCGACAAGGCGGTCGCGTTTCGCCTCTATCTGGCGGGGCTGAACTTTCCTGAGCGGGAGTTGGAATTCCGCGTGAAGGATCTGATATACCACGGCAAACTGGCGCTGTGAGACGCGCCGGCGTCAACTCAGGTAGTTGAACAAGGTGGACCGGGGCGCCTGGGCCTGCGCTGAGAAGGCTGCCTGGAGCTGCGTGTTGGATTGCGAAAGCAGCATCGCCTCGCTGGCCACGTCCGCGTCCTGAATGCTGCCGAGCTGGGTTTGCAGCTCCGTGTCGCGCGAGCTCGAGTAGGTGGTCGCGCTCTGGATGCGGTCCTCGACTTCGCCGTAAAAGGACTGCATGTCGCTCAGGTGGCTGGCCGCCTGCCGCAGATTCCCCAGTGCGCCGGTAATGCCGCTGGCGTCGTTGCTCAGCAGGGCCTTGCTGAGGTTGGTGAGGGCCGCAAACACGTTGTCGGCCGCCGGCGTGCCGTCAGCGTTCTGATCGCCGAAAATGGTCTGCGCCGTTTGCGAGGCTGCGAAGGTACCGCCGGCCGGATCCTGAATCTGCTGTGTCGCTGCGGTGGCCAGCAATTGGTCAGCTCCTTGCGGAGCCGCCAGGTCTAACTGATAGTAGGGGCTGTCGGGCTGATCGCCGCTAAAGATGTACTGCCCTTGCACCTGCGTCTGGCTGTAGTTGACCATCTGCGCCACCATGCCCTGCACCTGCTGGGCGAGGCTGCTATCGGTGTTCTCCCCGGTCAGCGAGTTCGCCGCCTGGGTGGCAATCTGAATGGCTGAGTCGAGCACCTGGATGGCCCCGCCGATCGCGCTATCGGCTGCGGAAGCCACCGAATTCGCCATCGTCAGGTTGCTCCCGATCTGGGTGTTGAGCTGTTGATCGGCGCGCAATTGCAGCAGGTCGTCGATCTGCGCCGGATCATCGGCGGGCGTGCTGATCTTTTTCCCCGATGTGATCTGCTGCGTGGCGGAGGTGATTTGTTGCTCGACGGCGTTCACTCCGGCGACGAATGCCTGCGCGGTTGGGTTGAGATTGCTAATAGTCATGAAGCCTCCCGATTACGTTGAGGGCGTGAGAATGTTGATCGTGTCCAACAGCAACTGGTTAATGACGGTCAGCATTTCCGAATTGGCCTGATAAGCCTGCTGGTATTGCACCAGCGTGGCGGCCTGCTGGTTCAGGTCCACGCCGGATTGTTGCTGGCGGAGGTTCTGCGCCTGGGTGAGCGCCGTCTGCGCCACCTGCTGATCCTCCGTCGCCTGATTCAAAAGGTTCCCGGCCTGGGAGGCCATATCGCCAAACGCCGCGGTGTAGCTCTCGCCACCGATCTGATCGGCGCTCGATTGCGGGTTCTCGAGCTGGGCGAGCGCCAACGGGATGCCGTTGGAAACCTCCGGCGGGCCCGGATCGATGGCCGCCAGCTGGCTGGGCGTGATGGCAGGGCTGACCGACAGGCTGGCCGCTACGTTGGTGGCGTCGGTTGTGTCGTAGGTGAACAGCGGCACGCCTTGAACCGCTGGTGTGGCGCCATCGGCCGAGGCATCCGAGATGTTGCCCGAGGTGAGGATTCCGTTCACCGTGTCGGCGAACTGCTGCGCCATGGTGTTGAGGCTGCCGGCCTGGCTGCCGTCGCCGACATACGAGGGCAAAACCGTATTGCGGAAGGCGACCAAGGCGCCCAGTTGGCCGCCGTTGATTTCACTGGTAACGTCGCTGCAGTCGGCCGCTTTGACCTGCGCCAGCGGAGGCGCGTTCGGATAGGTGGAATTGTCCGGCTGGTACAAGTCGAAGCTCAGCGGGAACTGTTGGCTGCCGATCAGCAGCGGCGCCTGTCCGTCGAGCAGAACCGTGTACGTGCCGTTGGTCTGCTCGGTGGCGCTGATCGGCACGTACTGCGACAGGTTTTCGAGCGTGGCATTGATCTGGGCATCGAGGCCCGCGTTATTCCCGTTGTCCCCCGTAGCCAGCGAGTTGAGGTTCTGCAACTGCCCCACCAGCGTGTTCACCTGCTGGACGGTCTGCTGCAGTTGCCCATTTGCCGTTGTGGCGGCGCTGGTCAGCCCGGAGGCCGTCTCCTGGAAAGCGGTGGCAAGATTGCCGGCCGCGGTCAGCACCGCCTGTCGCGCCGTGCCATCCGAGGGGGTCTGGCCCCACGCCGAAAAGCTTTGGTAGAGGCTGCTCAGGGCCGCCGAGATGCCGCTCGTGCCCGTGACGTCGAACATCGATTGCAGGCTGGTCAGGCTGTCGACGCTTTGGTTGGACTCGCCCAAAGCGGTTTGCTGATTCCGGACAGCCTGTTCGGCATACTGATCCCGCGAGCTGACCACAGCTCCGGTCTCCACCCCGCCCACCGCCCCGCGGCTGATATCCTCCGGCATGGCTTCGAGAGACTGCGTCTGCGTGGCATAGCCGGGCGTGGAGGCATTGGCCACATTCGCCTGGGTCACCGCGATCGCTTGTTCAAACGCGTTCAGCGCCTCCGCCTGCACATAAAGAGACGAAATGAGGCTCGGCATGACGGTTCACGCCTCAAGCGAGATGCGCCGCGGGGCGGGCAGCGAGACGGCTTCGCCCCGCGCCGAGTACCCGCCGGCCATGGAAAACAGGATCCGCCGCCATCCCTCGTGGTAGCGGCAGGCGCTGGAGAGCAGCCGCCCGGCTCGGCGCGCAACCGACGGCAGCCGCTCGGCTTCGGCCCTCGCCGCTACTCCAGCCGATTTCCAATCCCATTCCCGGTGGCCCTGCCGCAGCACCGCCGCCGCCCGTCCCAGCGCCGCTTCGCAGCCAGCCAAAGCCTCCGGCGATGCCAGTTCCAGCGCCCGGCTTGCGCTCTCCATTTCGAGGCGCACCGCCGCCAGGCCGCTCGCCACGTCGGTCTGCATGTTTAATCGTCCCCTAAGGTCAGCGCCGCGGAGATCATACCCCGGCTGGTGGCCGCCGAATCGGCGCGGTAGCTGCCGCTCCGGTACTGAGCAGCCAGCGCTTCCACCTTGCTCGCATGGCTGGCGCACAGGGTGTTCATCGCGCGGGAACGTCCGGAACTCCGTTGAAAAATCGCGACCCCTGCGTAACCCACTCTACG
>CAZZHN010000249.1:0-6142 GCA_964654065.1 uncultured Solibacteraceae bacterium | reverse complement strand
TCCACCTGGGCAAATACGACCACAACCAAACGCTGGTGATCGATCCGGTGTTCACATACCTCACATACTTGGGCGGTTCCAGCGTGGATTACATCGGTGGCTTCACAGGCGTGGGCCAATACACTAGTCCCAACCACGCGCTGGCCATTGACCCGGCCGGCGATGTCTACGTTACAGGAGAAACGCTTTCAAACGATTTTCCTGTGGCCAATGCTTATCAAGCCACCAGAAACGAGTCCGGAGGCGCTTACACGGCCTTTGTGAGTGCACTGAACCCAACCGGCACCGCGTTGCTGTACAGCACTTATCTGGGAGGGTCCGTCACTGCCGGAGGGGGTGCCGGTACGGACCTTGGCTCCGCGATTGTCTGGGATAGCTTCGACAACGGAGTATACGTCGTTGGTACCACTAATGCCAGTGATTTTCCGATGATGCCAGGCGCTTTCCAAAAGGTATACTCCGGCAATTTCACCGCCTTTGTGGCCAAGTTCAACAGTGCCGGCCAACTGACGAAGTCAACATTTTTGGGTGCTCCCATAACCTATGGACTCGGTGTAGCAACGGACTCGCAGGGCCGCGCCTACGTCGTGGGTTATACGAGTTACAATTGCACTCCGAACGGTTCTACGTGCCCGTTCCCCACTACACAGCGAACGGTGATTCCGACGCCACCTGCTTCCTTCAATGGGTACGGTTTTGTCTCCATTTTCGACACGAATCTTTCGACGCTTTTGTATTCCACGCTTCTTGGCGATCCGAATGCCGCGCCCGCCGGGGGGGGCGCGACCACTTCGGAAGCCTTTGGGGTCACCGTGGACCCCAGCGGGAACTTCTATGTAGTTGGGGTTACCAGCTCGCCCAGCCTGCCTACCACAGCGGGCGCGTTCCAGCCGACGCTTGGGGTGGCTAATTCCATTCCACTTGCCGGATTTGCCGCCAAGTTCGGACCGGTAGCCGCAAATGGAGCAGCCCTCACGTATCTCACGTATCTGGAAGCGACAGGCATAGGTTACAGTGACTTCCCGAGCGGCGTGGCTGCCGATAGCCAGGGGAATGCGTATGTTGGTGGCTACACAAATTCACCGACGTTCCCCGTAACGACAGGTGCCTACAACACTCCCTGCCAGCTAAACGGCGCTGACCTTTGCCCTGCAGCATTTGTGACCAAATTGAATCCCACCGGAACGGGCCTGGTATGGTCCGCGCTGGTGGAACCGGCTGACTTTTTCTCATCCATTCAACTCGATACGAAAGGGAATGTATATGTGGCCGGCCACAACCCAGGCAGCGACTCGTTCGTGACTGTGAATCCAGTGCAGCCTGGTCTACTAAACCAAGGTGGGGGCTTCGTCGCGGAACTCGACGCGACGGGAAGCACATTGCTGTTTTCCTCCCTGATTCAAGGAGGCTTCACCCTGAAGGGCTTGGCGGTGGACGCAGTGGGGAGCGTTTATGTAGCGAGCAACACCGATGACACTACACTGCCGACGACACCCGGCGCGTTTCAGACTGCGTTAAAGAATCCCGGCACCGGTAACAGCTATGACGGCTTCATCGCCAAGATCAGCTCGGTGACGCCGCCGCCGCCGTCGATCTTTGTGGGCGGCGTTGTGCCCGCGGACAGCCCGGCAAACACCATCCAGCCCGGGGAATGGGTGTCTATTTACGGGAACAATCTGGCTGCCGCCGCGGCGACCTGGACGGGAAATTTTCCCGAGTCTCTCGGCAACACCAGCGTGGCAATCGACGGTAGGCCGGCTTACCTCTCATTCGTAAGTCCCGGGCAGATCAATGTACAAGCCCCGGACGACCCAACGACCGGAACGGTAACCGTCGAAGTCACAACTGCCTTTGGAAGCGCAACGTCCACGGTAACCTTGGCGCAGATTGCTCCTTCGTGGCTCCTGTTCGATAGCAAACATGTGGCCGGAATCATCCTCAGGTCCGACGGATCGGGTGCTGATGGCGGCGGCACCTACGACCTCCTCGGCCCGACCGGTAGTTCGCTTGGCTATCCGACGGTTGCGGCGAAAGCGGGCGACATCGTCGAACTGTTTGGCACGGGGTTTGGACCAACGACCCCAGTGGTGCTAGCCGGCCAGGCATTTTCGGGAGCCGCTGGAACCACCAACGCGGTAAACCTCCTCATCGACACAGTGAGTGTCACGCCTATTTTTGCAGGCTTGTCCGGCCCCGGTCTGGACCAGATCAATCTGACGGTTCCTACAGGTCTCGGCACGGGGGACGTGTCGCTGGTGGCGGTCGTCGGAGGCGTGCGGACACAATCGAATGTGGTGATTTCGCTGCAATAACGCGACTCTGGGCCACTGGTCGACGAGCGGGCCATGGCGCCTCAGTTTGCGGTCGGAGTTCTTGCTGCGCTATCGATCACAATGACTCGCAGTTGGCCTCTGCGGGCTTCCAGCCTGAGCCCCAATCGTTCCGGTAGCGCTCTTTGCCATACGGTCAACATATCGGACCCCAATTCCGGTGCAATGTCCACACTGAAGTCATAAGTTCCGGTAAGCCCTGTCTTATCTATCACTGCAACCATCGGTCCGCCGGCTATGGCTGGTTGGCTCGGATTATCTGACACAGGAATAGACAACTGAACCGACAAGAAATCGGCGAACTGATGCATCTCCCCGCGGAAACGAAGCCCCCCTCCATTCTTAGGGGTTCCGCCGTCATTCATCGTTTGGATTTTGGGCCCCGCCCTATCGACCACCAGTTCGTACACTCGCATCTCCCGCGTTTCGCCGTGCTGCTTGAGGTCGAAGCGCTGGGCGAGCAGGGTGCGGAGCATCCGATCCAGCTCCTCCCTCGCGACTGAATGACCCGCCCGTGCCTCGATATCGTATTCATTCTGGTCGAGCCAGTTTGGTCCGATCACCTGACGCAGTTGTACCCCGTACGCCTCCGATACCAGGCGCCTCAACGTTGCGTTTCTGGCGGAGAGGCCGGCAGGCGAGAATACCAACTGGTTGTTGTAGTCTGGTCCCACCTGGTGTTCACTGAGCTTTGCCGACGCGATGTCGAATGCAGCCGCGTCCTCGATCTGGGCCAGACCAGCCGAGCTCATCAGGACCATCGAGACAAGGGCGCGCACCCCACGCAGGCCGCTCAATCGACGCTTCACGCCTCTGGCCGGCAATGTGGCATGCGTTCTTGGATCGCCAAACATATCTCTCAGGATAATCGCATTCTCAGAAAGACCATTTGGCTGGTTTGTCGACCGTGGAATGGCGCGCCCCGGCATCAGGGACGGGAGTTCCACAGGGCGCTAACAGTTAATATCGGAAGCTGTTCTTGACGGAAGATGCATCTACCGATTTGGCTCACCCGCAAGTCGATGGCTACTTTAGCTCCGGCGGCACGGGGGTAGTCACCTCCTCGGACGCGGCCCATTCCGTGCCTCTCGCTAAGGTGACTGCGAATCCTGTGTTCTTCATGGCATCGGTCTCGTGACCCAGGGCGGTGACGAAAACGCGTTCCTTCCCGTAGTTGACGGTCCATAACATGGGTTCGGCGGCGCCGGGCCTCTCTAGTGGCTGCTTCTCGCCCTGGCGGCCCCTACAAACCGGGGCGGTCACTTGACGACGATGTTCACCAACTTGTCGGGGACCGTGATGATGCGGACTACTTGTTTGCCGGCGATGGATTGCCGGACTTTCGGGTCGCCTTGAGCGAGATCTTCTAGCTCGTCTTTGGGCGTGCCGAACGGGGCGTAGACGCGAGCTGCGGGAGCGATTCATTGAAGATATGGATTCGTCCCGTCTGTCCCCGGGTCCTCCGCACGGCCGGTCTTCCGGAAGGGAAGACCGGTGAAGACTACAGGTTCGCCCCGAAAGCCAGCAGACGGCCATCGCAGTCCTTCACCACGAACTCGCGCGAGCCCCACGGCATGTTGGCAAGTCCCCGAGTGAATTCTACGCCTTGGGCTGCATACTCGGCGTAAAGTGCGTCGGCATCTTCGAGGAGCAGGTAGGCGTCGAGCAGTTCATCCGGGTATTTGTTCGGATTGGCTGTAGGCGGCTCGGCGCAGCGAAAGTGAATCACCTGTTGGTCGCGCGCCACGATTGCATACATCGGCGGATCCTGCCATGTCCCCCGACATTCGAAGCCAAGCTTTTCTTTGTAATAGGCGAGCGTAGCGGGAATGTCCATGGTGAAGAACAGAGGCGCAATCTGACGGACCATGTGCTCAGTCTACGGCAGATATCAGGCGGCGTAGTAACATTCCGGGCGCGGGCGCCGGAAAATTGGGAGAAAGGGATGGGCCCTTAGCCGGATAGGGAAGGGGAAGCCGGCTTCGATCCGCCGATTCGGCAACTGGCAGATGCCGCCGACCTCGCATCCGGCTGAAACGGGTAGGGCGGGATACGTGTTCATACGGCTTCACCTGTGCCCGTAATCCGTGAAGACGTAATCTCTTGTCTTGACGCTCGTGTGACACGCGAACCCGCACCTGGCGTCGTTCCCCTGCGGCGGCTTGCCAGACAAGGTGCCGGGAATGAACGTATCGGATGCAGCGTCATAGTCGAACACGGCGTATCCCCATCCGCCGCTGTCGGCGAACCTCTTGCTGTCCTTCACCATGAAGTCGACGTCATGCTGGGTACCTGGCACCGTCGCTGCGGGGAACGCCTCCATCTTTTTCGGGTTCCAATGGATCTTCGCCAGCCTGGCGCCGTCGGGGAAGGGCTTGCCGTTGCCGGGAACGCCAGCCAGGTAAGCCTTGATCATCACAGGATTGGCGAGAATCGCTGCAATCAGGCTTCCGTCCTGACTAATGGAGACGACCTGCCAGGCCTCGTATCCTCTGAACTCAGAGAACGATAGCCCGTTCGGCACTTTCAAGGTGTACTTATCCTGGGCGGCCATGGCCAGCGCCACCAGGACAGAGAGAAATATTCCAACGTTGACGATTACCCCGACGCTTTTGCGTTCCATGACGAAACTCCTTTGCTGAACTTACTCTCGCTGAGGTTACTGATGGCGTGAATCATCACGCCATACTCGTTTGGTTACGGCGGCTCTTTGGTGTCAGCTCCGCCGCCATGTAGGCAGCGTATCACCCGGGCCAGTTCTCGTCACGCTGCCGGGTGTGCTTCTCGTGGTCGCCGGAGGCGGCCTTAGAATTGCCCCACACCCGACAAACCACAAAAGGCGATGGTCTGTCCTACCGGGCCGGGCATGCCCGGCCCCTACAAACCGGGGTGGTCACTTGACGACAATGTTTACGAGCTTGTCGGGGACGGTGATGACGCGGACTACTTGCTTGCCGGCGATGGCTTGCTGGACTTTCGGGTCGGCGATGGCGAGTTTCTCGAGCCCTTCTTTCGGCGTGCCGAAGGGGGCGTAGACGCGGCTGCGGGAGCGATTCATTGAAGATATGGATTCGTCCCGTCTGTCCCCGGGTGGAAATGAAACGGGAAAACACGTAGCCTGTCACCAGTTTCTTAAAGGCGATGGTCTGTCCTACCGGGCCGGGCATGCCCGGCCCCTACAAACCGGGGTGGTCACTTGACGACAATGTTTACGAGCTTGTCGGGGACGGTGATGACGCGGACTACTTGCTTGCCGGCGATGGCTTGCTGGACTTTCGGATCGGCGATGGCGAGTTTTTCGAGGTCGTCTTTCGGCGTGCCGAAGGGGGCGTAGACGCGGCTGCGGACTTTGCCATTGACCTGGACGACGATTTCGGCGAGGTCTTCCTTGGCAAGTTCGGCGTCGTAGGGGGGCCAGGCGTGGCGGAAAATCGGGCCTTCCCTGCCCAGTTCTTCCCAGATCTCCTGGGCGAGATACGGCGCGAAGGGGGCGAGCATCAGGGCGAGTTTTTCGGCGATCTCGCTCATCAGCGCGGCGCCGATTTTGGCTTCCTCGGCGTAGATCACGTTTACCAGCTCCATGATGCTGGAGATGCAGGTGTTGAAGTGCCAGCGGGTTTCGAAATCCTCGGTGATCTTCTTGAGGGTCTGGTGCAGTTTGCGCAGGACCTTCTTATCCGATTCACCGGAAGAGTTCTCGTGCCCGATATTGCGCGTGACGAAACGGTAGACGCGGCCGAGGAAGCGATAAATGCCATCGGCGCCTTCCCAGCGCCAATCGACTTCCTTTTCGGGCGGCGCGGCGAAGAGCA
>CAZZHN010000248.1:0-6144 GCA_964654065.1 uncultured Solibacteraceae bacterium | reverse complement strand
CCGCCGTGTACCGTGCCACGCTCCCGGCCTACCTGATCCTGCTCGCCGGCGTATTACTCATCACGTACGTGCCTGAACTCACCACGCTACCCGTGAAGTGGCTAGGACTATAGGGCTCCAGCGTCGCTACGACAATTTCAAGAGAACAGATTACCGCGCTTAGCATATAATGCTTTGAGCACTTACGACACTCACCGTGGCAACCCCTGACAAGACTGCCGAGAGTACTTCCCGCCGGTTTCCCACTACATCATGGAGCATGATCTCCGCCGCAGTTGGGCATTCATCCGTTTCGGTGGACGCTCTGAGCGAGCTATGTGCCGCTTACTGGCTGCCGGTCTATGCGTTCATCCGGAGAAAGGGATACTCGCGAGAGGAGTCCGAGGACCTGAGCCAGGCATTCTTTACCCGGGTTCTGGAGCACCGGACATTGGCCGAAGCTCGTCGGGAGCGTGGTAAGTTCCGCTCGTTCCTCCTGGCGTCGGTAACCAACTTTCTGGCGAATGAGTGGGACCGGTCGCGGGCTCTGAAGCGAGGCGGAGATTGCACCACGCTGTCGTTCGATTTCGACACCGGCGAAGAGACATATCATCGCGAGCCGTCCCACGAACTAACCCCCGAGGCCTTGTTTGACCGGAAATGGGCGATGGCCCTGCTTGATCGCGTGCTGGGACGTCAGCAGGAAGAATACGGCCGGCGAGGCCATGCCTCCCATTTCGATCTGCTGAAGGTGTTTCTGACAGGCGATCAGGACCGCGGTTCGTATCATCACCTGACCGCTAAACTGAATATGAGCGACTCCGCTGTCCGCACGGCGGTGCATCGGTTGCGACGCCGGTATGCGGAACTGCTTCGGGAGGAAATCGCAGCCACCGTGGCCGATCCGGACGAAGTGGACGGCGAGATCCGGTTTCTGCTGGCAGCTCTGGAACGGGCGTAACATTCCCGGCTGATTGCTTTATGGAATCTACGGAGAGTGAAAAATGACCGCTGGGCAATGCTGCCCGGAGTGCGGCGGCCCCTTAATGGGCGGCTCACAAGAGGGCCTGTGTGCGCGATGCCTGCTGGCGGCCGCGCTGCGCAACCCCACAGAACCTGCCCCGTCTGGCCTGCCTGTGCCCAGCGAGTGGATCGGTTCCTACCGGGTTGTGCGTCTGCTGGGCGAGGGCGGCATGGGCATGGTCTACCTGGCCGAGCAGGAACAGCCGATCGCCCGGCAGGTGGCGCTCAAGATCATCAAGCTGGGCATGGACACGCGTGCCGTCCTGGCGCGTTTTCAATCCGAAACACAGGCCCTGGCCCTGATGGAGCACCCCAACATCGCCCAAGTGTACGAGGCGGGATCAAGCGCTAACGGACGACCGTATTTCGTCATGGAGTACGTGCCTGGAATCCCCATCACCGAGTACTGCGATCGCCACTACCTGGGCACACGCCAGCGGCTAGAACTGTTCTTGCAGGTGGCGAATGCGGCGCAACACGCGCACCAAAAGGGCGTAATCCATAGAGACTTGAAGCCTTCCAACATTCTGGTGATGGAGCGCGATGGGGAGGCTGTACCGAAGATCATCGATTTCGGCTTGGCCAAGGCCACGGAAAAGACCTTCACCGAAGAGACGGTGTTCACGGAGGCCGGAGTGCTGATCGGCACTCCCGAGTACATGAGCCCGGAGCAGGCATCGCCGGGCGGTTGGGACATCGATACTAGGACGGACATCTATTCGCTCGGTGTGCTGCTTTATGAACTTCTGATCGGAACGGTGCCGTTCGAGTCTAAGCACTTGCGACGGGAGGGTTACGACGAGATCCGGCGTATCATTCGAGAAGACGAACCGCCCACGCCTGCGACCCGCCTGGTGTCGCTAGGAGCCCAAGCGGTGGGCATCGCAGCCTGCCGTGCCACGGATGCCGGCTCGCTGCGGAAACAGGTCCGGGGAGATCTGGATTGGATCACAATGACGGCCATGGCGAAGGACCGCAATCGGCGGTACGCCTCGGCGTCGGAGTTGGCCGCCGATATCGCGCGCCACCTGCGCGACGAACCGGTCATGGCCAGCCCGCCCAGCACCTCGTACCGATTCAACAAGTTCATCAGGAAGCACCGTGGCCCGGTGCTGGCTCTCACGGCGGTGTTCCTGTCCTTGCTCTTGGGGCTGGGAGCCAGCACGGTCCTCTATTTCAGAGCTGAGAGACAGCGTCTGGTAGCCCAAGCGCAACGCGCAGAGGCGGAGAGAGAGCGCACGGAAGCTGAGCGGCAGCGCGCCGCCGCAGATCAAGAGCGCGCAGAAGCCAGCCGCCAGAGCGAACGAGCCGAGCGCCAGCGAACGCTTGCTGAACAGTCCCGCATGACCGCGGACCAACAACGCAAGGAGGCGGAGCTGCAGCATGCCGAGGCGGAACGCCAACGGAGCTTGGCCGCACAGCAAACCGCCGAAGCACGCAAGCGGGGCGCGGAGGCCACCGAGCAGCGCTCCGCCGCAGAAAAGGAGCGTGAAGTTGCCGAGCGGCAGAGCCGGGCAGCCGACGAACAGCGCGCGGCCGCTGAACGGCAACGACTCTTGGCTCAGAGGCAGAGCTATGCAGCAAATCTGATCGCCGCCGATCTGCATATCCGCTCCAACGAGATCGCCGAGGCCAGGCGGCGCCTTTTGCTTTGCCCGCCGCTTTTGCGCGGCTGGGAGTGGCGCTACCTGCTCTGGAAGTCAGATACGAGTCTAGCCACGCTCGCCGGCCACGCCGCTGCCTTGCCCTTGTCGAAGCCGGCATTGGGATTCAACCAGGATGGCACCCGCATCTTCTGGACCTCCGGGGAAGGCCTGGATTGGTGGTCGGCAGCGAGCTACACGCAGTTGGCCAGCTATCGGGGTTTAGGGCGGGTTTTCGGCGCGGACCGGGACGGCGTCCGCATCGTATCTGCATCCGCCAACAACGGCGATCATAACCTTCGCGTCTACGAATCGGCCTCAGGCAAGGTCGTGTCCACCTTTGCCGGAAATGATAGCGAAGCGACGTGCGCGGCTTTCGGAAGGAATGGCTCGCGAGTTGTCTCGGGCGGCAGGGACGGAAGCATCCGGATGTGGGATACCGCGTCAGGCCAACCGCTCGCTAAACTCGTCGGACATAAAGGTGGCGTGTGGGCGGTGACCTTCAGTTCCGATGGCGAACGAATTGTCTCCGCCGGTGAAGATCGCATGGTCCGCGTTTGGGATGCGAACGCGGGTCACGCGATGTACGGAATCGCAGGCCATGGAGGCCCTGTCATGTCGATAGCCTTCAGCCCGGATCGTCGCACAATTGTTTCCGGATCCGCCGACAGGACGGTGCGCATCTGGGACGCGGCCACAGGCCGGCCTCTGCACACACTGTCCGGGCACGAATGCAGCGTGCAGGGTGTCGCCATCAGCCCAGACGGCGCAACGATCGCGTCGGCATCCTGCGCGACGTTGCGCCTTTGGGACGCCGCATCGGGCAAGTTGGCCGCAACGCTGGCGGGGGACTGGCCCTCCGAGATCGCGGCGGTCTCCTTCAGTCCGGATGGCGCGCTGATCGCGGCAGCCAGCGCGGCGGGCGAGATCAAGGTGTGGAATGCTCAGACGTACGGCGGAGGCATCCTCAGACGCACCGGGAGCGACGAGGATCGGATAGCCCTCAGTCCGGGGGGCGTCCGCCTCGCGCTGCACAACGCAAAGACGCAATCCTTGCAAGTGTGGGACGCACGGCAACGGAAATCGGCCTGGATGGTGCACGGCGACGACGCCCAGGTAACTGCCCTGGCCTTCAGCCCGGATTCCAGCCACCTCGCCGCCGGATTGATCGATAACGTCGTGCACATTTGGGATGCGGCAACCGGACACGCGGTGGCCGCCTCCGCTAAGCTTCCAGCTCAGGTTACATCGCTGGCGTTCACCGCAGACGGCGCACGGCTGGCATTGGCTACATCCGATCGTGCCGTGTCGCTCTGGGACAGTATGCCCATGCAACGCATCTTTAGCGCGACGTCGGACGCAACGGGAGCCGCCAATGTGCGCGTCGCTATTCCCAGCCCCGATGGCAAGCACGTTGCGGCTGGAACCGGCGATCGAACGCTGCTGGTCTGGGACACCGCGAAGGGCGATGCCCCGCTGAAGCTCAATCTGCCAGCGGGATCCGGAGGCATCCTTTCTGCGGCTTACAGTCCTGACGGCAGGCGCATCGCCGGCGGCGCCGAGGGTGTCGGAGATATCGGAGTCTGGGATGCCGGCTCCGGCCAGTTGCTGACAGTTCTCAAAGGCCACTCCGCATCGGTGGATGCGCTCGCCTTCAGCGTGGATGGAAGCCGCATCGTCTCTGGGTCGCGCGACAAGATGATACGCGTGTGGGACGCGGCCACTTACGATCCTCTGTTGGTAATGGGAGATCACGACGAGGCGATCGCGTCGCTGGCGTTCAGCCCTGATGGCGGCCGACTCTATTCTGCTTCGCTGGACGGAACAGTTCGCATCTGGGAAACGCGAATGGGTGCAGACAGCAAGTAGCCAAGGAGGCCGTACAGGATTATGAACAACCATGCGATCGGAATCTCGTTGCTGATCATGCTCGGGTGGAGCACGCCGCGCGCGGTGGCCGCCAGCGGGCAGGAACTCCATATCGCGTGGGAGGGCCTGTCCGCCGTCGTCGGTCACAACGTGAAGGCGGTGATGCCGGATGGCACGCGGATCCAAGGGAAGGCCACGGCGGTCGAGATCGATGCGCTGGCGGTCGAGATCCGCAAGACCTCGAACAAGGCGGCCTATCCGAAAGGAAAGTTTCTGGTGCCGCGCGCCACATTGAAAGCAGTCGACGTAGAACAACCGACCAAGCAGTGGCGAATCGCGTGTACCACGGGGGGCGCCGCGCTTGGGATCGCCTTCGGGACGTTGGCCGCGGGAGTGGGCAGTTGGAAGACACGGACCGAAGTGTACGGTGTCATGGCGGTGGCTGCGCCGGTCATTGGATACCTACTGGGCCATGCGGCCGACCGGCGTACGATAACCTACGTGATCGCGCAGTAGAGCACCTCAAGAATCGGAGTGCAGATTCAAATAAGCAAAGGAGGCAGGAGAACGATATGTTGAACAGGTGCGCAATCGGGATTTCCTTGCTCGTTATGCTGTGGGGCATGCCGCGCGCGGACGCCGCTGCCAAAGAACAACGCCAGATCAAGTGGGACGATCTGTCCGCTCTCGTCGGAAAGAAAGTGCGGGTGGTGATGCCGGATGGCGCACAGATCGAAGGGAAGGCCAAGGCTCTCGAGCTGGATGCATTTGTGGTCGAGATCCGCAAGACATCGAATAAGACGGCATATCCGCAGGGCGAGTTTCTTGTGCCGCGCGCCACCTTGAAAGCGGTCGATGTAAGTCATCCCACCAAGCACTGGCGGATCGTCTGCACCGTGGCGGGTGGGGCGCTTGGGCTCTTCTTCGGGGCAGAGGCGGCAATTAAGATCGGCGGTATTTTCGGCAACCAGAATAGCCGGCGGGCTGGCGATGCATTCGGCGCCTTGGCAATTGGCACGCCGATCATTGGATACTGGCTGGGAAGCAGGGCGGACCGCCGTACCATCACCTACGTCGTCTCGCAGTAGGGCGGGGTTCTAGCCGTCTCAGTCGTTCGCGACGATGCCTAATGCGATGCCGTTGATGGTTCCAGCCGCAAGGCGACGCTCCTCAAGGCGAATAACCGGATGGCGTGTCGCACCAATTGAAGAGGCTTAGATGCGTTGGAGAATTCTGTTCGCCGTTTTGCTCCTGACCCAGGCTATACAAAAACAACTTCCCGGCCAATGGAAAGAAATATATGGACTTAAAGTACCGCAGCAAAGCGCTATGTACGATGAGGTGCCCAATTCGCGCCGAGTGAGCGATGCGTCCAAAACTACATTGCCTTATCGGCTTGACTCCGATGCGCGATCCGTACGCCTAGCAGAGCGTCCCCAAGACGTCGCATTGATCCTGCCGGCACGTGCCAGACTTGGCAAGCCCAAATTGGCGGCAGTGCTACGACGGGGGCCCAGCATAGAGGTTTTCTTGATCTGGACGGCTCCGCACGTCAAGCCGGATGCCTTGTTTGAAAGCCACATCGAGATCTTTGACGGGACAACGGGCGGACGGGCAAATAGCGTACACG
>CAZZHN010000247.1:0-6153 GCA_964654065.1 uncultured Solibacteraceae bacterium | reverse complement strand
AGAGCACGCATTCCGCGCTGGCCCAGTTGTGGGGCATGTCGCCGACATAGTTGGCGGCCAGCGAGCCCCGAAGCGGTTGTTCCTCGCGCCAGCAATAAAGCGGCGAGGCATGATTTAGAAAGCCGGCGAAAGTAGTGCGCGCCCAGTCCTCCAGGCCCGCCCAGAGATACACGTGGGCAACGAATGCCGCGGCATAGTTCCACGTTCCCTCGTGCGGCAGCCATCCGCTTTCCGCTGGCAAGTCTTCGCGGGTGCACGCCTGCATAAGCGCGATGTGGCCTTTCACCAGCGGGTCGTTTTCCTCGAACACCAGGCCGGGGTAGATCGCGTGCGACATGGCCCACTGCGCGACCTGTGGTTGGGGGCGATCCCAAAGGTCGGCGGCGCTCCATTGCGGATCGTTCTTCATCAGCATGGGCAGGTAATCGAAGCCCGCGGAGTGGCGGCGCAGTTCCTGCCGGGCCGCGGCGGTGAACGCGGCATGCAGTTCGCGATGGAATCGGCCGATCGGTTGAAGATCCGGGAGATTCAGCGTCGCCGCGGCCCGCTCGACAGCTTTCAATCCTGCCAGCACCCAGATAGTGTTAGTGAATTCGTCCCGCAGTCCGCCCAGCCCACCATCGCCCATGCCTTTCGGAAGCAATCCGTAGAGGCCGGCGGCGCTACCCTCGGCGGCGGCTTTCGCGCACAACCCGCGCAGGAAGTCGGCGCCGCGCAGTATGTTCGGGACCAAGCTGCGGAAGTAGCTCCAGTCCTGGCTCAATTCGGCTTGCCGAACCAGGGTGAACATGGCGATGCCCGTGTCCTTCCAATGCTCGCGGCCGGCGCCGGCGAAGATGCCGCCGTCTCCTTCCTGGAGCGCCCAGGTGGTTTCCAGACCCTGTTGCGCCTCGCGATCGTAGCCCAGGTATCGGGCCGCCTCCAGGATGAAGTTGCCATCCACCACCCAGAGACCCCGGTAAACCGTCGGCCCCACCTGGAACGTGAGGCGGCCATTCTTTCTCTCGCGGGCTTGCAGGATGTTGCGCGCGCAGGCAGTCAAAAACTCGCCATGCCGACCGGGCACGCTCCACGAGACAGGCTGAGCGAACGGCTGCCAGGCACGCCAGTAGTCCATCGCTTCGGCGAGCAATGCGCCCGGCTCGGCAAGCCCGGCCACGATCCTCTCGAGAGGCTGCCCTTCCTGCGGAAAGCGAAAGAACTGGCGGAGCGGCTCATCTGTGGTGGCCGCTCCCAGTTCGCCCTGCATCGCCCATTCGACTCCACCATCAGAGGGACCGGGACAGGGCCGGTCGCTGGCGAAAAGCAGAGGCCCACTGTCGTTATCCAGGTAAACTGCATTGCCCTTGCTCTTCACGGCTCGCCGCGACCTGACCGTCACGACGTTTGCCGCGTGTACCGCGCGGCGCCTGCGCGGGCGAATCTCGGCGATGACGTTATCGACGCGTCCCTCGCGTGCGCGATTGGTGGCAAAAGTGGTCAGGTGCAGGAACGCTTCGGAGCGGTCGATGCGGGTGTGAACGATGGGGACTGCGGGCGACTCCAGTTCCTGCCTCGCAATCACGTCCGGCTCTACGCCGCTCAAGGAAAAGCCGACCACGGTTTCGAAGCGGCCGTGCGCGAAGGCGTAGCGCAATTCGCCGCGTTCGCCGACCAGACTCTTGGCAGGGTCGTCCGGGAAACAGAAGGCCGTCTGGCCGGACAGCGGCGCGTACCGGAAATCGATCGCAGCGCCGGATTGCGGGAACGCTGCGGGAGCCGCGAGGGCGGCGCCGATCCCCGCGCTCGAGCGCGCGAGGAACTGACGGCGGTTCCAGTGGAACATCGGTGGACTCTATTCTAGCGCCGGGTTGAGCCAGAGGTCCCGTGCTGATGTGGCGCAGTCTTCAGGCAGCTGGGTCGCGACTCCGAACTGAGGGCACGAGGCCACGGAAACTGCCATGAGTCTGCAAACCGACTCCCTGACCGTCGTGGCACGGAAAAGCGCAGTCTGCCGACCCTGAGCCGCGACCGTGAGGGCGTGGTCTCAGACTCGAAACCGGCTCCGGCCATTTCCCTCGTCAACCGCAAACTGCGGGGAGCAGTACGCGTGACGCCGAACAGTGTTAAGTCAATTCTCCGCGCGCCTCGCGCTTTTGGACAAGCTCGAGCATGTCCTACGTGGCGCCATTGCGTCTATTCTCCAGCCGGAGCTTTGATGGCGACTTTGCGCCGGCTGAGGGTCGCCTGTCCACTGCCGTCATCAGCTTTGGCCTGCAGCAGAAAATCACCCGGAGTATTGGGCACGTCGAGATCGATATAGAGGGTTGTCTGCCCTAGTGCCCCGACAGCGAAAGGCTCTTGAGCTTCTTTTCCTGCCAGCGAAATCGTCAGAATGCCGGAGGCCTCACGATACTCGTCATTCACCAGCATTACGCGAAAGTTCCGCTTGCCGGGCGCGAGTTCCGACTGCCAGAAACTCAGGTACACGCCGAGCGGCGCAAAAGCCTGCGACATGTAATCGCGGAAGTGCGGATCGAGTTCCAGTTTCTCGACGTCGCGGAAGTGATCGGCGGTGTACCCGGCGGGATCGCTGCTCATCAGGTAAACGAAATGCAGCACCGCGGCGTACTGGCGGTAAGCGCGCCAGTACTCGGTGATGCCGGCGAGCAGATATGCATTCAGGGCCAACCGATCATCTGCCGTGGCGCCTGCGGGGAGCAAGCGCGGATAGAGATCCTTGGTGAGTTCCGTGGGCGAGCCGTCGCGATTGAGCCATAGCCAGCCATATTCGTTGAGGATCAGCGCGTGGCCGCTGGGCGCGCCGGGAGCTTTGCCGTTCGGGTGTTCGAAGGTGGTCATGCTGAAGTCCGGGCCGTCTTTCTCGGACATCGCCTGGAATTCATAGGGGTGATCCTCGACAGGATCGTCCGGACCGGCGGGTGGATTGTAGCTGTTTTCCCAAGGCCGGTTGGAGAGGTCGAGCCCGCGCACCGCCGGGATGATTTTCTCGCCGAACATCGGATCGAAAGTCTCGTTGTCAGCGTCCCAGATAGCCAAACTGGGATGATTCCAGTTGTCGCGCATCCATTCGCCGTACTCGCCGATCATCTCCGCGGCGTCGAAGCGCACCTGATTTTCCGCGCCGTGCCAGCCGTTCCCGGTCCAGACGAAATATTCGTTCTGGATGAGCAGGCCGGCCTCATCGGCAATCTCAAGCCATTGATCGGGCACAGGGCCGATGCAGAAGCGGAAGGAATTCCAGTGCATCTGTTTGGGAATCTCCACGAGCAGTTTGCGCACCCACTTTTCGTCCCATGGCAGCACGCCCGATTTGGGATCTTCGAAGAAGCGATGCAGCGTAATGTTGGAGCCGCGCATGAAGTAAGGGCGTCCGTTGAGGTAGGCGCGCTTCGTGGCGGTGTCGAAGTGGAACTCACGCATGCCGAAGCGCGTGGCGGTAGAGTCGCCGCCAGCGGCGGTATCGAGCATATAAAGGTTCGGTTCTTCCGGCGTCCACAACTTCGCGCCGGGCATGGCGATGGTCTGCGTGATGGTTCGGGTTTCGCCGGCCGCGAGTCTCAGACGCATGGGCGAAGCGCTTGCCACTGGGACGGTCGATTTCCAGGCGTGTACCGCGTGCGTGAGCGCGAAAGTCACCGGTTGGGCGCCGTGATTGCGCAGTCTCGTCTGCACGGTGATCGCCCGAAGATCGCGGCTCGGCGCCACCTGGATGCTCTCGATAGCCGGGTCGCCACTGAGCGCGAGCGACACGCTGTCGTAGATGCCGGGAGTCCAGCGGTTCTTCTCGAAATCGGTGCCGGCTGAGACGGAGGCAGGCAGTACGCCCGGATGGGCGCCCACACGCACTACGAGCTCGTTCTCACCCTGCCGCAGCTTGCCGGAAACGTCGATGATGGCGGCCGAGAAGCACGGCAGATGCTCGCCCACCTTCTCGCCGTTCACCCACACGGCGGCGCCGAACTGCGCCTTGTTGATGCGCAGCGTGGCGACGCTGCGGAGCGCGTCCACCTGGAACCGGCGTCGGTACCAGAACCAATTGCGCTCCTGATGCGAGACGCCGGCAGTCGATACCAGCGTCGAGGCGGGCGCCAACCCACGCGCCTCCCGATTTTGCAGCAGTTGACGGCTTTCGAATTGATCCACGTCCTTAAAACCAGGCACGGCCGAATGCGCCAGGCCCGGCACCGGCGCTCGATGCGTGTACGCTGCCGGTAGCGCGTCCGCCGCCACCGAATCGGCAATCTCCCATTGCCCGTCGAGGGACAACGTGGTGCGCTGAGCAGCCCCGAGCGGGACCAGCAACGCGAACACTACCAGCAACTTCGACATTCGTCTCCGATCACATACCAATTAGTCGGCCGCAACGACTCAACTGCGCGGATGCTCTCCACCATGATGTCCGTCGGTGGACGAATCGATCACCTCAGCAGTGGGGCGTCGGCGGGGTTCCAAGAAACTAGAACAGGCCGAACGAACTCGCGCCGGACGCGATCGAGCGGTTCACCGCGAGTCTCGATCTCCTCCAGGCGGTGTGGTCGGAGCCCGGCCTTGTGCGCCCAAATGAAGGTCGAAATCTCGTCGGGCTCGAATCCCATGAGGCCCGCCGCCACCATATCGGTGGCCAGAGGATTCGTGCCGGCGATGATGGTCTCCATGGGAACCTGGGTTCCATCGGTCGGACCGTTTCCTTCCATTGCCGAAGAGCCATCGATCACCACCAGGCCGAGCTTGTTCGCGCGCACCATGTCCACGATCGGCGCCGCTGTAGCGGAGGGCTCGACCTTGGACGCCATATCGTGCATGTTGCCACGTACCGCTTGATAGATCGCACCTGGGTAAAGACCGATGAGGTTCTTCATGCCCAGTGTGATCCCGGCCAGAACGTGCGTTTTCATCATTGGCACCGAGCAAAGCAGGTCGATCTCGGTCAGTGATCGATGTAAGGTCAGCTTATCAAACAGCAACGCGTTAGGAACCCTTACATCGACCAGATCGCCGGTATGAAGATTCACCAGTGGAACCTTTTCCGTCTTGCTGAATTCGCTATAGCCCAACTCGTCAAAGACGCGCCTCTGAAGGCCGTTGAGCAGATTCTTATTGGAGGTACGGAAGGTCTGGTCGTTGCGTACATTGAACGGCGCCGCGGCGGCCGAGCCCTCGCCGATGGAAATATCCTTGTGCGCGCTTCGCATCAGCCGCACGAGCGCTCGCATCACAGGCAGCTTGGTGGTGGCTTCGGGAATAGGCGCGAGCAGATTGGGCTTGAGCATGATGCGCTCCTTGCCGCGAGTGATCGCCGCCATGCCGCCCAGCAACTCGACGGCCTCTTCCACGGCGGCTTCGATATTGCCCTTGCGGATCCGGACCACGCTCACGACTGGCCTGGCTTCCGCAGCTTGGCACGACGCTAGCGTGCCGGTAAGCACGGAAATGGCGGCGCTGGACAGGAACTCTCTGCGCGTTCGACAAATCGCGAGTTTAGGCTCCATAACGCCGAATACGAGCGAAGAGGTCACGAGGTTCCGTCGAGTGAATGTGCTTGGCCGCTTGCCTCATCTGCGATGTCGACCCTGACTTGGTTTCTATTGGCCAGCGTAACACCCATTGTTAACACGGGGAAGGCCACAACTTTACCCCCCTTCGAAACCGCTTTCGGCGGCGATTTCGGCACTCGCGAAGGCGAAGGATAAGATTAATGAATCTCCTCGCTCAGGGACTTTGGCGGCCTCGTCGGAGGATGCACAATAGAAAGGGCGCGTGGATCTGCGGTGGCAGGTCCGGCTGGATCAGTTTGTGGGCCAAGCGACTTTTCTCAGATCGCCGATGGGACCGCCAAGTTTTCCACATTCGGCTCCGCATTGCGACAGTCACCTGTAACTTGACCTTCCTCCAGGTTGGGTCTACACTGAGAGTAGACATCAGATCGCTTCCTCCGGCTTTTGGCCCGAGGATTGCGCCCCGCTGGTAGCAAACTACCAGCGGGGTTTGTCATTTCTGAGTGGGCGCTGCCTTTTCCGTACCTGTCAATAACAGTTTCCGACTGGGGTTCTTAAGCACATCTACGCGCAGCAGTTTCTTTTTCGCGGGACTTGGGCCGGGAATGCCCGGTAGATCGTAGAAAGTAGCGACTCCCCGCTCAAGGCCTTTGAT